>OMXW01000109.1 GCA_900315085.1 uncultured Eubacteriales bacterium | reverse complement strand
AAAGACTGATGAATATCGTAGCAGATAATATCAGGTGTTTCCTCAACGGCACACCAAAAAATGTGGTAAGTTAAAAAAGCCTCCTTTTTTAAAGGAGGTGGCGCGCCGCCTGCGGCGTGACGGAGGATTTACGGATGATGTTTTATTTCATCAAAAACCTTTGGATAGAGCGAAAATGTCAGCGCAGTTAAATCCTCAGTCAATCCCTTGCGTGATTGACAGCTCCTTTAAAAAAGGAGCCTTGCTTGCCGTCATCTGAAAATTGACAATCATTTAAACAGAAAAACAGTTAGGGGCGACCGATTGGTCGCCCCTACGTTGATGTATCGGTGTATTCCGACGGATTCTCGAGCGGAAGTCCCGCAATCAGCAATGCCTGGCTATAGAGCACCTCTGCGTACTTTTTCGCCTTGTCAATATCGCTTTCGATAAGACTCTGCATTGTCTTAACCGCGCTGTGGTTCATGTTGAGCTCGAGCACGCGCTGAGCCTTCATACCGCTGTCGGGCTGAACGGAGTTGAAATACTTTTCCATTTCAAACGAGATTCCGCCCTTTGCGGTGAGGCATACGGGGTGTGATACGAGCTTCTTTGAGGCTGTAACCTCTGCTACCTTATCGCCTAAGGTTTCCTTAACAAAAGTAAGCAGTGCGTCGTTTGTCTTTTTATCCTCCTCGGTTTCCTCGTTTTCGATTCCGAGGTCGTCGTTTGTGGCGGAGCAGAACTTCTTATCCTTGTACTGACCGAGCGTCTGGAGGGTGAACTCGTCAACGTCGTCTGTACAGTAGAGAATCTCAAAGCCCTTTGAGCGCAGAAGCTCGGTCTGGGGCAGCGCGTCGATTGCCGCGGAGCTTTCGCCCGTTGCAAAGTAGATGAACTTCTGATCCTCTTTCATGCGGTCAACGTACTCTGCGAGGGTAACGTTCTTTTTCTCGGTTGAGGAGTAGAACAGAAGTAAGTCCTGAAGCGCTTCCTTGTGCATTCCGTAGTCTGATACAACGCCGTATTTGAGCTGTCTGCCGAACGCCTTGAAGAACTTTTCATAGTCCTCGCGGTTTGACCCGAGCATTGCGGTAAGCTCGTTTTTAACCTTCTTTTCGAGGTTCTGGGCGATTGTGAGCAGGTGGCGGTCGTGCTGGAGCATCTCGCGTGAGATGTTGAGCGAAAGGTCTGCCGTGTCAACAATACCCTTTACAAAACGGAAGTGCTCAGGTACGAGCTCCTCGCAGTTTTCGGTAATGAGAACACCGCTTGAATAGAGCTGTAATCCCTTTTTGTACTCCTTGGTGTAGTAGTCGTAGGGAGTTGCGGACGGAATATAAAGCAGCGCCTTATAGGTTACAACGCCCTCAACAGAGGTAACGATCGTGCGCACGGGCTTGTCCATTGCAAAGAACTTCTCGTTGTAGAACCGGTCGTACTCATCCTGAGTAACGTCCTTCTTTGGGCGCTGCCAAATGGGAACCATGCTGTTGAGAGTTTCGGCCTCGGTGTATTCCTCATACTCGGGCTTGTCGCTGTCCTTGGTTTCCTCCTTGACGCGGCTCTTCTTCATATCCATAACAATCGGATAGCGGATGTAGTCCGAATACTTCTTTATCAAGCCCTGAATTCGGTACTGCTCCAAAAACTCATCGTAGCTTTCCTCGTCGGTATTGTCCTTCATTTCGAGGATGATCTCGGTGCCGATCGTATCCTTCTGGATTTCGTCAATTGTAAAGCCGTCAGCGCCGCTTGACTGCCAGCAGTATGCGGTGTCGCTGCCGTACTTTTTGGTGTTTACTGTAATATTTTTTGCAACCATGAACGCGGAGTAGAAACCTACGCCGAACTGTCCGATGATGTCGATATCCTCGGGCTTTTCCTCCATCTCCTGCTTGAACTTGTAGGAGCCTGAGGACGCTATTGTGCCGAGGTTGTTTTCAAGGTCGTCCTTATCCATTCCGATGCCGTTGTCGGTGATTGTGAGAGTGCGCGAATCCTTGTCGGCGCGGATATAGATTTTAAAATCGTCACGGGTCATTCCGAGCTTGTCGTCGGTCAGCGCGATAAAGCTGAGCTTGTCAATTGCGTCGCTCGCGTTTGAGATAATCTCGCGCAGAAAAATCTCCTTGTGTGTGTAAATTGAGTTGATCATCAGGTCAAGCAGACGCTTTGACTCTGATTTGAACTGATGCTTTGCCATTTTTATTACTTCCTTTTTTGTGATTTCATACTATATTTTAATCCGTCGGCAGAAAATGTCAACGGTTATTTTTTTAGTTGTGCATAAATTCCGAGCGCGGCATGGCTGTTCATGACGATCTCGTTTTTCAGCCTGTCTAAGTTTTCAAACTTCTTTTCGGGACGGATGAAAGCGAGAAGTCTTGTGTCGGCGGTCTGTCCGTAGATTTCGCCGCCGCTGTACTTTGGCATCCAGGTTTCGCACAGCGGAATTGTTCCGCCGACGGTCGGCTTGATTCCTACATTTGTAACGCCGCAGTAGCTGCTTCCGTCGCTGAGCGTTACCCGCGAGCAGTAAACTCCGAACTTAGGTACGATAAGTCCGCTTAACAGCGGCTGGTTGATTGTGGGCGTGCCGAGCTTTCTGCCGAGCATTTTGCCGTGCTCAATAGGCGCGGAAAAGCCGAACTCACCGCATAACAGACGGTTTGCGCGGCGCACGTCGCCCTCTTCAATCAGCTTTTTGATCAAGGTTGAGGACACAACCGCGCCGTTATCCTCTGCGGGAGGCAGAACCGAAAGCGCTATCCCGTATTTTTCGCAGAGCTTTTTAAGAACGTCGGTGTTGCCCTCGGCGTTTTTTCCGAAACGGTAGTTGAATCCGCAGAACAGCTTTTTGGCGTTTAGCTTTTTGATCAGAACCTCGGTGACAAATTCTTCCGCGCCGAGGTGCATAAGCTTTCTGAAATCGGCAAACACCGTGTGCTCTACTCCGATTGACTCAAGCGCCTTTACCTTGTCCTCAAGCGTCATGAGGTAAGGAGCCTTAACGCCGGATATAACGCTTTTGGGACTTTCCGAAAACGTGAGACATACCGGCAGAAGTCCGTTGTGCTTTTGGTCGACCGCAAGCTCGATTACGCTGCGGTGCCCCTTGTGAACGCCGTCAAAAAATCCGAGAGATACGGCGGTCTGCCGTTCTTCCGTGAATAAATCATAATAACACTGCATACGCTTTACTACCTAAATCTTGCCGCTTTTGAGCAGCATTGATGTTTTTAGCACCGCTATCTGGGTTTTTGCGTCGGGAATGAGGTTGTTTAATACCATCTCTACCGCCTTGTCGAGCGGGATTTTCTCGGCGTTGAGTATCTCGCCCTCGTCGGGCTGACTTTCGCCCTGAGAGCCGATTCTGCACGCGTAGAGGTGGATTATCTCGTTTGTATAGCCCGGAGAGGGATATACAGCGCCGAGCGATATGTAGGAATAGCCCTCAGCGCCCGTTTCCTCAAGCAGCTCGCGCTTGCCGTTTTCAAGCGGAGTGCTGCCCTTTTCAAGCTTGCCTGCGGGGAGCTCAAGAACCTCCTCGCGGTACGGATAGCGGAACTGTCTTACAAAAAGCAGGTTGTTGTCGCTGTCGAGCGCGGCTACGCATACTCCGCCGGGGTGCTCGACGATTTCGCGCATCTCAACGGTGCCGTCGATCAACTCAACCTTGTCGTGCTTCATGTGGAGAACTCTGCCTTCAAAAATGCTTTTGCTGTCCAGTGTTTTTTCTGTGATTTTCATACTATCATCTCTTTAAGGTGTGATTTTTTGGATTATAACTTTTATCCCGATTATCAGAATCAGTGTAAAATTTTGCGCGGACTTGCCGCGGATAATAAGCTTAGGCTGTTGAATATCGGCAAATCGCTCTGCGGAAGAACGATATACGCCGCTAAAATCGGACACGGAAATCCGTTTGCCCTGATTGCCGGAGGATTTCACGGCACGGAATATCTGACCGAAATTGCAATAAACGGCTTTTCGTCGGTTGGGTGCTGCGCCGATACCGCAAGGAGAATCTGCCCCGACAAAAACCGCTGGAAAGCCAACGCGCGCGGTGTTGACATAAACCACAACTTCAATGCATGCTGGCGCGAGGTCAAGCGACGCGAGCTTGACGCAGGGATCACAAAGCCTGCGTGTACTCGGTTCGGCGGACTTCGCCCCGAAAGCGAACCCGAAACTCGGGCAATGGTGCGGATGTGCAGAAGATTCCCTTTTGAGCGCGTGCTTGCATTGCACAGTCAGGGGCGCGAGATTTACTGGAATTTCAAAAACTGCGCGCCGAAAAACGGATACGAGCTTGCAAAGAAGATGTCGCTTGCAAGCGGCTATGAACTGACCGAGCCCGAAACGATTGCCGACGGGGGCGGTTTTAAGGACTGGTTTTTGAAGGAATTTCGCCGCGAGGGCTTCACCGCCGAAATAGGGCTTGGAGAAAACCCGCTGCCGCTGAGCGATTTTGAAGCGGAATATCCGCTTGTAAAAAAAATGATTGACGCATTTTTGGGGTGATTCAGATGTCATCCTGAGCGGTGCGGGAAGGCAAAATCGCAAAGCGATTTAGTCGAAGGATCCCCCAAAATAGGAAAAGAACTACTGTCAAAAGGGGATTTCTCCATGCGCTTCGCTTAGTCGAAATGACATATTATATCGGGCGAACACGCAGGTTCGCCCCTACAACTATATAGGGTTCGGTTTTTGCCGAACCCTACAGTTTTATTTATTAATCTTCGTCGTCAAAAAAGCTTATCTGACTTACAATATCATCTATCGCCTCGTCCGAGATCACGTTCGGCTCGTCAAGGTACTTTGAACGTCTTTCAATGCTTTCAAGAGCCATTTCAAGCTCCTCCTGAGGGGTGCGCGGCTTTCTGGGGACGTTGTAGATTTCCTTGTCATCGGGGTTCTGGATATTTACATATTCCTCGTCGCCTTTGTCGGCTTCCTTTACCTCTTCCTCCTCGGTTTCTACGATTGCGGACTCGGTTTCGTCTGAGGGCTGTTGTTCCGCTTCAGCCTCGAGTTCGGGTTCAATCTCGGGCTCGGGTTCAGCCTCGGGTTCTGCTTCAGCAACAGGTTCCGGCTCAACTTCGGGCTCTGCCTCAACAACAGGTTCCGGCTCAACTTCGGGTTCTGCCTCAGCAACAGGCTCAGCTCTTACCTCGGGTTCTGTTTCGTATACAGGCTCGGATTCGTCCGCGAGTTTGGCGCCGTCAAAGAAGTCGGAGTCGTCGGACTCGTCCGCGTCAAAAAACATCGCATTGATCAGCTCGTCCTTTGCTTCCTCTGTATTCTCAGCCGCGGGAGCTTCTTCCTCAGCTTCTTCCGCTTTGGCAGGAGTTTCCTGCTCAGGCTCTTCTTCCGCCGGCATTTCCTCTGCAGGAGCTTCTTGTACGGGCAACGGTTCTTCTTCAACATCAGGCTCTACGGCGTCGCTGTTGTCAACCGCTTCCGCCGCTGCAAGAATCAGCTCTCCGGGGGCGTTGAGCTGCTTTTCGCGTCTTGCCTCCGCTACCGCCTTAAGCTCGTCAAGGTGATTTACGGGCTTTTCAACCTTGGGGTCGTTCTCGTCAAAATAGATGTCGTACCATACGAGGAATACATATACCGTCCATACGCGGCGGCTGTTGTCCTCCTTGCCGCTGAAATGCTCGTCAAGCCACGCTACAAGCGCGTCGGTGTTGAAGAACTTCTGAGCGGTCTTGCCCTGGAACTTTTTCTTTACCACATTGTAGTATTTCTCGTCGCGGAGCCATACTCTTGTGGGAACGGGGAAACCGAGCTTTTCCTTTTCGGCGGTTTCCTCGGGCAGATGCCTTGCCGCTGCCTTGCGCATTGCGTATTTTGTGTTGCTCTTGTTTACTCTCAGCTCGGAGGGGATCGTTGAGGCAACCTTGAACACTTCCTTGTCGAGGAAGGGCACGCGCAGTTCAAGTGAGTTTGCCATACTCATTCGGTCAGCTTTGAGGAGAATGTCGCCGACCATCCACATATTAATATCAAGATACTGCATCTTGGTTACGTCGTCATATCTGCGGCAGCGGTAGTAATGTCTGCGCGTGTAGCTGCGCGGAGCCTTGGCAATTGACGGATCCTTTAGGATGCTTCTCTTCTGCTTTAAGTCATACATATACGCGTTGCCGATGTAACGCTCCTCGAGCGGGTCGCACGCGCGGATTATATAATCTCGTCCCTTGATGTCGGGCAGCTTGCTTGCGATTGCCCTTAATGCCTTGCGCAGGAAGTGCGGAACGATTTTTTGATACATTTTAAAAACTCTGGGGTCGTTGTAGCAGGTGTAGCCGCCAAACAGCTCGTCTGCGCCCTCGCCCGAAAGTACGACCTTTACATACCGGCTTGCAAGCCTTGAAACAAAGTAGAGCGCAATACAGCTCGGATCTGCAAGCGGCTGATCCATGTGGTACTGAACGGTTGGAACAGCGTCCCAGAATTCCTCGCTTGAAATGAGGTGGGTGTGGTGCTCAACGCCGATTTTTTTGCTAAGTCCCTCCGCCCAGCTGATCTCGTTGTATTTTTCACCGAAGTCAAAGCCTACGGTAAAGGTCTTTTGGTCTGCAAAATAGGTTGAAACGTAGCTTGAATCAACGCCCGACGAAAGGAAGCAGCCAACCTCAACGTCGGCTATTTTATGGGCGTTAACGGAGTTCTCAAACACCTTTTCAATTTTGTCAACAGCCTCGGCTTCTGTCATGTTTTCGTCGGGGCGGAACTTTGGCTCAAAGTAGCGTGTGGTTTCTACCTCGCCGTTTTTGTACCAGAGATAGTGGCCGGGAAGCAGGCAGTAAACGTCCTCAAAAAAGGTTTCCGGCGGAACCGCGTACTGAAACGAAAGGTAGGTGTCAAGAGCGCGCGTATTGAAGCGCTTTACAAAGTGGGGGTGCTCAAGAATACTCTTGATTTCACTTGCGTAAACGAACTCACCGCCGATCTGAGTGTAGTGCATCGGCTTGATTCCGAAGAAGTCGCGCGCAATGAACAGACTACGGTCAACAGTGTTGTAGATTGCAAAGCCGAACATACCTCTGAGCTTGGGAAGCATGTCCTCTCCCCATTCCTCAAAGCCGTGAACAAGCACCTCACTGTCCGCCTCTGTATAAAATTTATGGCCTCTTTCAATAAGTGCCTTTCTGATTTCCTTGTAATTGTAAATCTCGCCGTTAAAGGTGAGAACCAGGGTTTTGTCCTCGTTGTAAATCGGCTGATGACCTGAGTCAAGGTCGATAATAGACAAGCGTCTAAAGCCCATATTTATATATTCGTCATTAAAAAAGCCGTCTGAATCGGGACCTCTGTGAGTAATTACTTCGGTCATTTTTTTCAGAACGTCTTCACGGTTTTCGAAGTTGCCTGTAAATCCGCAA
>OMXW01000002.1 GCA_900315085.1 uncultured Eubacteriales bacterium | reverse complement strand
ACAATTTTATCTTGGACGAAGGATGAAAAAGCATTCTATAGGTGGACAGCAGGTGTATTAGGCGATTATACGCTTACAGAAGAACAGTTTAATGTGGTCGCTAATCTTATGGCATTTACAGCAATAGATGATAATGAAATTGTGGGCTTTTTTACCATGAGAAGGCCGACGGAATCTTTTGATGAATTGCGTTTTGGATTTGTAGTTGTTGATTTGGAAAAGCGCGGCAAAGGGTACGGAAAAAGAATGCTTCAGCTTGGGCTCAAATATGCGAAAGAAATATTTGGCGCAAAAAAGGTTTCATTAGGCGTATTTGAGAATAATGAGCCTGCGTACCGTTGCTACAAGGCTGTTGGCTTTAATGATGTTATTTTGGACAAAACAGAAAAGTATCAGGTGTTAGGCGAAGAATGGAATTGTGTAGAGCTGGAGGTTCTTTTATAAATATTGGTTTATCACCGAGGGTTCTAACCGAAACAGAATATATAAACTGAAAAAATAACCGCTGTTTTCCGGCGGTTATTTTTGGATACAGCATTATAAAACTAAAAATTCCGAAATGGGAAAACTTATGATAGACTAAGAAAAATATTCCCATTTCGGAATGTTTGTTGAGCATTCGATTATATTACATATGAAAAAAAGGCGATAATGAAAAACAGTTGTTTTTCAGACAATAATATGGTACACTTAAAAAGTAGGCGGTGATATTTATGAGTATTGTTTTGTATCACGGAAGTAAGGAGTACGTTGAAAATCCGAAGATTATCATATCCAAATACCACAAGGATTTTTATTTCGGGTTTTATTGTACTTTGATTGAAGAGCAAGCCGTTCGTTGGGCAACCAGAATTACAGGCAACGGAATTATAAATAAATACGAGTACACTCCCGATACTGATCTTAAAGTATTGTCTTTCCATGAAATGACTGAGGAATGGTTAGATTTTATAGCCGCGTGCAGAAACGGTGTCGCTCATAATTATGACATCGTTGAAGGTCCGATGGCGGATGATACCATCTTTAACTACGTCGAGGATTTTCTTGACGGCAGAATTACGAGAGAAGCGTTTTGGGAATTGGCAAAATTCAAGCATCCAACACACCAGATTTGCTTTAATACAGAACAAGCGTTGAAAACTCTTAGTTTCCTTGAAGGGCGTGAAGTAGATGACCGTTAACAGCAATAATTTGTTTTATCTGTGCAGCTTAGTAGAATATATCGGCAGAAAGCAAAGCTTAGAGAGGAAAGCTGTTGTTAACTCGCTCGGCATAGAGAACCTTAACAGAATATATGAACAGGCGGATATACTTCACTGCGAGCCTATTGAAAAAATAGCCGATGAATACATCAGCTGCTTTGATATTCCGAAAGGCAGTTTTGACAACGTCGGCAGCTGCCGTTATACGGTGCCCGATCATTTTACAATCGGCAAGGTTTATCAGCGGTTGATAGAAGATACGTTAACGGATGATAATCTTATACCGCATATCATAGAAGTATATAATTCATGGGTGAGTGACGGAATCAGTAACTACAATACAGATTTTTACTATCAGCCCAGAGCTTATATCGCTCTTTGCTATAATGAAAACAAATTGATCGCCTGACCACATACCCGACCATAATGCCGTCCGGAGCACTTGGAAACAGTGCAGATTTGGGAGCAGGATGTCGGGGGTTCAAGTCCCTTCACTCCGACCAGATTAATTCCCCGGATACCGTTTAGGTATCCGGGGAATTAATTATGACCGAGTCCAACGGAGTGAAGGGACTTGAAGGCGAGCGTTAAGAAAACGTCACAGTTGGATGTTTCAGGCTGTAGAAAAAGTCAAAAAGTAAAATCAAGAGAACAAGATTTGACTTTAAACAAAAAAGTCCTTCCCTTGAGGGAAGGTGGGCAATCCGCTTGCGGGTTGGCCGGAAGGGTGACCTTTACGAAACATTTCCTACCTTGTTATTCTTCTATATTATAACTTCGCTTATGTCACCCCTCAGTCTTGCGTATACGCAAGACAGCTCCCCTCAATGGGAGCACTTTTACTGTCATCTCAACATTTGACAATCATTAAAACAGAAAACAAAGTTTTTCAACAAGCTGAAACGTCACAGTGTGATGTTTTCGCAATAAATTAAAAAACTAAAAAACTTTAGATAAACTTCAGATTGATGGTGTAGAATGAAGCTGTAAAAACAAAACAGCTTTTGCAAGGAGGAATTATCATGAAAAAATTACTGTCCGTTATCTTAGCTTTAATGGTGTTTGCCTCTGCGGCGAGCGCGTGTACATCAGAGAAAAAATCGTCTGCCGAGAAAAAAACTCCCGATTACACCAAAAAGGAAGTCAACGCGTATCCGCATAAATCGGACAAACCGATGGTGTTCAACTGTCTGTTCCGCGAGGATTTGCCCGAGGTTCCATTTACCGACGCTGAGGATTTTCTCAATCAGCTTTTCACAAAAAATGTGAGCTTTAATAAGGGCGAAAACGGAACATACACCTTTAAAAACGGCGATTATACTTTGACTATGGACGCCAAAAAGGATACGATTTCCTGCGACAGCATCGAACGTTTTGTACTTGTCAACCACAAGATTTACTACAAAGATGAAGAAGCCGAGTATATAAAGACAATCGGCAGTTCCACCGAGGACGAGGTAAAGCCGTTTTCTGTAGATCTCGGCAAATACGATATCGACATCGCGGAATACGACGGCAGGGTATATCTTCCTTACTGCACGCTCAGCGATTTATTTGCCGACATGGGCTGTACCGTGCTTTATAAAAACGGCGAGCTGTTTTTCAGAAGCGGCGTTGATATTCTTTCCGCAGGCGGCGGAAAGGGCAAGCTCGGAGAAACAAGAAGCAAGGAGATGGCGGATTTTTCATACCGCGAGCTGTGCATGACTATGGATAATCTGTACGGTTTACCGTCTTTGTCGGCTCTCTCAGACAGTATCCGCGAGAAAGGCTTTGACAAAACTCTCTCAACATATAACAACGTAACAAAGCGCGTCCGTGAACTGCTGCTTTCGGAGGATAACAAGGAATACTGTCAGGGTGTGCGACTGCTGAACTATTATATGTACGACGGCGGACACACTCAAATGGACTGCGGACTGCAGGATGCGGCGGAAAAATTCGGGGTTCTTAATGTTGCTTCCGTAGCCGAGGAGCTGCTTGACGAATCAGAGCCCGAGCGTGCGGTAATTATGGAAAACCTGGGTAAGATGTCGGATAAAAACGAGCTGAAAAGCGAGCTCGTCGCAAAAAAGAAAGCTGCCTACGGTAAGCTTGAGCTGATTGCGTCGGAAGAAGGTGCGGCCCTCTACCGCTCGGGCGACACATATTATTTTGACTTTAACGCGTTTGAGAACACGGCCGTTAAGCCCTTCAAGGAGGCGCTCGACTATGCAAAATCTCACAACGCAAAGAAGTTTGTAATTGATTTGAGCACCAACGGAGGCGGCAGCGACTACGTTGTAAATTATATGCTCGCCATGATTCTCGGCGAGGATACGCACTACTACAAAAGCTCCGTGTCCGACAGCACCTTCAAGACAAATGTTCTGGTAGATAAAAACCTCGACGGTAAGTTCGACAAAAAGGATGAGGCGGTTTCATATGATTTTAAATTCGCAATCATCACCTCGCAGTATTCTTATTCAAACGCCAACTGTATGCCCTGCGCCGCTCAGGACGGAGGAGTTACAATCCTCGGAGAGCCGAGCGGTGGCGGTTGCTGCATGGTTACAGCTCGCTACTATCCCAACGGCTGCCTTTACTCAACCTCGGGCTCGTCGTATAATATCCACCCGGACGGAAAGGACGTGGACTCCGGCACGGTTCCCGATACAGTTCTTCCGGGCGCAAAGGACAGCTACAAGGGCTTCTATGATTTTGACGCTATAAACAAGGGAATAGACGCGTTTTACAAAAAATAAAAGTGAGTTCTGCAAGTATCCGGCTTTGATATTGACAACACCTCCGCTTTTTGGTATCATAAGGATAGTCAAAACAATTCGGAGGATTAGCTCAGCCGGTTAGAGCGCTTGCTTGACATGCAAGAGGTCACTGATTCGAATTCAGTATTCTCCACCAAAATAAAGAACGGACAGTCACTCGGCTGTCCGTTCTTTTTTGGGAGAATTATATTATTTATAGAGGGATTGGCTGTTTTAAAATTCAGGTATGTCTTGATAGTACGCAGATTGCTGCAAGTACTTACCCGTAACTCTTATTTTCATTTTTGATGTTACCTTTTTTGAGTTTTATTATCAGTTTGGTTTGTTCCCTTGACTGTGACTATAGTATATCAGACCGACTATGACAAAATACGGACACTATTAACTCGCTTATTTTAAGTCGCGTTTTTCAGGTCGCGTTTTTCAGGTCGCGTTTTTCAGGTCGCGTACTTGATGTCGGTTTGGTAAATTATGTCGGCGTTTCGCGAGACAGAATAGAAATAATTCAAACTGTGAGGGCAATGGGAACAACGTTTGGTTTGTTTGGTTCTCTATTTAATGTTGTTTTAACAGGTTGTAGGGAATTACCCCCGTGTAATTCCTGTTTAGATGTCATTCCGACCGAACTCAATGAGTGGAGGAATCCCCCAAAAAGGAAACAAACTTCTTACGGAAGGGGGATTTCTCCGTGCGCTTCGCTTAGTCGAAATGACACTCCTTGGTCTAATCACTGCACACATAATTGTAGGGGCTTGCATTGCAAGCCTGCGAACCGTGATATCCTATTATGCCGATTTTATACAGGAAAACATTATTTCCTATCCGCGGGCGACCGTTGCTAATGCAGCGGTTTTTTTGTAAAATAATAGCGCCTGCCTAAGCAAGCGCTCAACTTTATTTTACGAATCAAAGAAATGCTGTCCGTCGTCGGTAACAAGACGTTCGGCTCTGGGATACTCAAAAATTTCAGCCTTTCCCGAATTTGCCTCAAGGTACTCAGCAAATTCCGCCGCGTACCATTTTGCCATTCCGAGGTTGTGCATGAGATAATGACCGCAGTTTACGGGCGCGGCTCCCGGAACGGCCTGAGCGTCTGACACCGATTTGAACGCGTTCAGCACCAAATCATAAATCTCCCGAGGGGAGCGGCTGCCCTTTAAAATGAGGTAAAAACCGGTAAGGCATCCCATCGGGCCCCAATAAATAACCTCGTCCTTCCAATCGGGATCGTTCCTGAGAAAGGTTGCGATGAGGTGTTCAAGCGAATGCATCGCCGCCACATCGATTACAGGCTCTCTGTTAGGTCTTTTGAGTCTGATATCATATGTTGTAACGCTTCCGCTGCCGACCTTATCCTCTCGGCTGAGAAAAATACCGGGAACGATTAGTGTATGATCAACGGAAAAACTTTGTATTAAATCCATGTAAACATCTCCTTTCGTGATAACCCGCACAAATCGGATTGCACATTAAGTGTAACACAAAAGCGCTGAAATATCAACACCCGTGTCTGAACCAATTGAACTAAACTATATTGAAATATTGCTGTGTATAGTGTATAATTATGTTATAACAATTCTGTGTACTCTGCTACTTTATCTAACAAATTTACACATCAATCGAGCTTTTGTGCTTTATTGTTTGCTGTGTTTCTGATATACTATTATATGGATTCGGAAGTGTTAATCTGCACGGTAAATCATGCGAAAGGATATTATTATGCCTCATTGTATACTTGAAATGATTCAATTTGACAATCATATTCCGGCAAGAATTATTGTAGGGAATCAGGTTATTCCCGAAAAATACGCCCGCATGCACAAGCACCGTGAAATTGAACTGATATATATGCTTGAAGGACGAGCTGTATTTGAGGGAATGGGGCAGCTGAGAACGCTTGAAAGTGACGAACTAATCCTGTTTAATTCGGAAGAGCCGCACAGAGTTATGTCGGACGAGATCCATCGGCGTTCACATCACATTGTACTTCATCTGTCATATGAATACGCAGAGGAATATGACAAGAATATGGAATCCATTTATTTTGAGCTTAATCCCCACGCCGCAAAAAAGCTTAAACCGCTGCTTCTTGAGCTGGTAAGGCTGACGTATAACAGACACCACGACCCATATGCCGACATGGAGAAAAAAGCGGTGGTTATAAAAATATATCATGAGCTGCTCGTTTCATGCCGGGTTGAGAAAAATGTAAGATTATATCACGGCTCCAACGACAACCTCGGCAAAATAAAAACGGTAATTGAATATCTTGATGAGCATTATCAGGAAGATATTACGCGTGATGATATGGCGACGCTGGTTGGCTTGTCTCCGGCGTATTTCTCACATCATTTTAAAACTGTCACCGAAATGACGTTTGTACGCTTTTTGAGCTGTTTGCGCATGGAGCACGCGCTGTCGGATTTGGTGAGCATGGATATTTCGGTAACAGACGCGGCGCTGCGCAACGGATTTGCAAATGTCAGAGCGTTTTCCGCCTCGTGCAAGCGCGTATTCGGATTAACGCCAATGCAGCTGAAAAAGAACCGCAGGCGCAGTATTCTGCCATAACCGCTCTTATTGCTTGAATTATTCTTTTCTTACCCTCATAGATTAAACACCCAAAATAAACCGTCCGGCGCGGGTTTTGACCCTCGTTTGGCGGTTTATTGCTTTTTGTAAAAAAATAACTTGCAAATCTTTGCGGATATTGGTATTATACTTGTAAAAGATAAATTTAACTTTTAATAACTCGGAAGAAAAAATATGAGAACACTGTTTCATGAATTTTATATACAACCCGTGTCACAGGTACAATTTGAAGTTATCTCTGTGTATCTGTTGTGTACGGTTGTAATGCTTTTTTTAAATCAAAAAACAAGACGCTTTATAAGCTGCGCAGGCACAATTATCGGCTTTGTCATTATTTTTATGTTTACCATTCTGGGACGCGACTCAAGCCTGCATTACTATGTTAATCTTATTCCGTTCAGTTCATTTGTAAAGGCGCAAACCTCGCCGGCGTTCTACAGAGCGATGTTTATGAACGTGTTTTTGTTTATGCCGCTTGGACTCAGTCTACCGTTCGGGCTGACGGAAAGGATTAAACATAAGGCGGCTGTTTCGGTTCTGACCGGAATGTTGACTTCCGTGACCGTTGAATTGACACAATATCTGTTTCATATCGGGCAGTGTGAAACGGACGACGTAATCATGAACACCCTGGGAACATTTGCCGGCGCAACATCATATATTCTAATAATGAATATTACCAATAGAAAAGACGCTGAAAATCTGATATCAAAAATCAAGTTTTTTCTTATTTCAATCATTCCAATGACAGTGACGGCAATTGTAATTGATTTTAAGCCGATTACTATCAAAATGACGTTATCGAATTATTTTGCCTCGGTATTTAACAATTGTTTTATAATAACATGTATGTTATTTGTAATGATAGGAATTGTAGCGGCGGAGGAGCGGTACGGCAATTTCAGAGGCACCGTAAGTATCTGTGAAAAGATAACCTCGGTAAAGAGTGCCAATTACGAATACTTTGTTTTTGCCGTTTTTAATATCGTTCCGCTGTTATGCCTGTTCATAAATTTTGACGGCAAAAAAATAATATTTTTGGCTTTGATGGTAATATTCGGTATTGTGGCTGTAAAAACGGACTTGTATATTGCCAATCCCATATTGGCTGTTTTCGGCTTCAGGTTGTATAAAACGAGCGGCAAAATCAAAGTGATAACCCGTGTTCGGCTCAAAACGAACGATTCGGTTGAATATAAAAAGCTCAGCGATACCTGTTATTATATAATTAGTCGGGAAGAATAAGTTAAAAAGTGCAGGCGGTTTTATTATGCCTGCACTCTTTTTTGTAATATTTAAAATTTTTTTCTTATTAAAGCAAAAATTAGTCTTTTTGACACGGAGATGGTACACTCAATATGTTATAATAATAATCAGATAGGCAAGTATCTATATAATACGCTCCGCAAATCTTATAATTTTTTTCTGTTAAGCAGTCGTTTTATTAAGCCAATCGGTTATCGTTTTTAAATCTTCCTTGTGTATGCCGTGAACATCGTCGTCGTGTGTAATAAAAGTACAGTCGGTTGTTTTTTTCAGCTTTGCGTACATTTCCTCAGCTTGCTTAAATGATACCTGCTTATCATTTTTGCTGTGGATTATCAGCACGGGAACCTTTATTTCGTCAGCCCAGTAAATTGCGGAGCGCTTTTCATATTCCGCCTTCCTTTCCTTAGGCGTTCCGCCGATATAGCTGTAAATAACATCCTGCATATCCTTGCGCTCATCATACCCCTTAAACAAATCGCTGAGCGCCGAAACGGCGATAATGCGCTTAACTCTGCTGTCCTGACGCGCCGTCATATAAGTCATCATTCCGCCGCGCGATTCTCCCGCAACGCAGAAATCGGTCATGTCTACAAAAGAAAAATCATTCTGACACAGGTCAATCAGTTTGATTACATCGTGCAAATCATCTCCGCCAAACTGATCCGCCATCTCAGAGCCGTCCGTGCCCCTGTACTGCGACGCAATAACGATATAGTCCAATACGGCGCACATATTTGCCGTGCTGTTGTCCGTAAGCATACCTATTTCTTTGTTTCCGCCGCGGTTATAAAGAATGCACTTGCACGGCTTTTCGGATTCAGCCGCGGAGTTCGGGATCGAAATATACGCCTTGATTATGCCGCCGTCGGAAAGGTAAGAGAATTTGTAGGTCACGCATTTTTCCGCGAGCCCGTCGCTCAGTTTAATCTTTTCAATGTCAAAAACCTCGCTGCTTTTGTAGTCCTCAAAGTTGTAAATCCCGCCCTTGGCGCTCTCGGATTTTTCAGATTTTTCAGAATTTTCGGGCGCGCCGCATGCCGCAAATGACAAAATCAAAAGTATGGCAGCTAAAATAATACTAATTGTTTTTTTCAAAATGATCCGCTCCTTTTGCTTAAATCCTGCTTTGATTATAACATACGGTTATTGACAAAACAATTATTTTCCGACAATAAGTGGGGGAAAGAGTTACTTTCCGTTCACTCCGAGCACTTTATTTCTCCAACCGCCGAAGAATTTTGTCAGTAGCTTGACTTCACTGCCGACAAGAATAGCCGCGACTACCGTGCCTATTCCTACGCTGCCGAGCGAATGGATCGCGACCAGACAGGTGATCATTGAAACCGCCACCATAGTGACGTCAAAAATGACCTTAACGGTTGAAAAGCTGAGCTTTGTTACCTGAGTAACGGCAATAATAAAGCCCTCGGGAGCAAGCGGCACGAACCTCGGAGCCACATACAGAAACACGCCTGGCGCGACAAACACCGTACTGACGAGCATAATAATAAACTTTACAATAAAATTATCGGGTACGGGGACAGGAGCCATCAGCTTACCGCACACCGTCAAAAACGCGCCGAAAAGAATACCGATAGGCAGCTGCAGCAGATTAATGATTTTAAATTTTTTCCTTAGGATAACAATTTGCAGCAAGACCATAAATACCGAAAACAGCATTGTAGCTATTCCCAAATCCATGCCCCAAACAACGGTCATAGTGTAGGGAATCGAACTTATGGGTGTAACGCCCAAATCCGATTTTACCGATATCACAACGCCGAGCGTCATCACAATCAAGCCGCCAAAGTAAAACAGCAGCTTTGTTACAAACTTCCTTTTCATTCTCATTACTCCTTAAAATCACTTACATAAATTACCGATCATTTTTTCCGTTACCCCGCGCCAGATTTCAAGCTGTTCGGGAGATATTCCGCTGACTATCTGCTCCTCAAGGTTTTGCATGTCGCGGTACACGTACTCTTTGAAGCGCTCAGCTTTTTTTGTTAGAACTATCTCCTTGTATCTTCCGTCGGTACTGCTCGGAACGCGCTTAACAAGCCCCGATTTTTCAAAGCTGTTTTCGGAAATTCCCGTTTTGCGCGGAGAAAGAATTGAAATCAAATCGCTCACCTCAGCCGACGCTCCCGCGCTGAAGGAGATGACAGACGACCGTGAGGTATACAGGTATCTTCCCGCGTTTTTGTTTGAGAAAAAGTATCCCGACGTAAACACCGTTATAGAGCGGCTGTATGATGAATGTATAGAGGAGTCGCTGATCCTCGGAGTATTTCTTGACGGAGAGTTCTGCGGACTGGCGGAGTTTTACGGCTGCCGCGCGGATGATAAAAAAATCAGCGTCGGTTCAAGGTTTATGCGGCGGTACTGGGGAAGGGGAATAGCTTCCGAAACGCTCGAGCTTATGCTCGGTTATCTTTTCAGCCGTACGGATATTAAGCTCGTTGCCGCAAGCACGATGGTTGACAACAAAGCCTCCGAAGCCGTGCTTAGAAAAAACGGCTTTACCTTGGCTTCTGCCGAAGCAGAGGACTGGGGCTTTGAACAGCCCGTATTAACTCACATCTGGATAAAAAATATAAGCAGGGTTCGGAATTAACCGAGTCCTGCTTTTTTCGTATCGTTATTCCAGCCAGCCGAACTGTTTTGCAAGCATAGAAGGGTCGCCCTCAAGCTCAATGACCGACATATTCACACCTATACTGCCCTTCATTTTGACGAGCACATTTTCCGCTCCGACCTTTGAAAAGCTGTCCCTCATATCCTTTATATGTTTTCTCAGCAAGGGCTGCTTGTCAATTTTTCCCTCCCAGAAAACGGCGATGATCTCACCGTTGGTGGCAAACGCTCCGTTTTTGTAGATGAGGTAGGCAAAAAGCTCCCTTGTAAGGTTCCTTTCAAACCGCAGCGGCTGATCGTTTGCAAAAACCGCAAAGTGTCCGCTGCACCTCACTTTGAGCACCTTTTCCGGCTTAATTGGGTTTCGCAGCCATTTGAGCGCTTCTTTTATATCGTCCTCGTCAAACGGTTTTGTAATAAAGCTGCTGCAGTGCAGCCGGTGTCCCATCATAGCGTATTCCATATGCCCTGTAATAAAAATTACGTCAATATTTTGATACTTTGCAATAAGATATTTTGCCGCCTCGTCGCCCGAAATATTTGGCATTTCAATATCGAGGAAGATAATTCTGATATTTTCCTTTTCTATCAGCGCAAAGCCCTCCTCAGCCGAGTCCACAAAGTAATGGCTGCCCGAGGGGGCGATCCTGTTCATGATAAATTTCATCAAATTTAGTATTGAGGGATTGTCGTCAACATCGGAAATCCGACGCGCTGAATCAAATCATTCATTAATCTGCCCCCTTTAAAAATAATTATTAGCCTTTGTATCTGGTAAGTCAATAAAAGCTATGTCGGACGCGGTCAATTAGGTTTGCACTGATGATTGAAATATGTTATTATTTAGAAAAACTGTATTTGAGAGGATAAAATATGGACTGTACATTTCAAACCGAACAGGGAAAATTCAACTACCGCGTCGGAGTTGTAATAACGAACGGCAGAAAAATACTGATGGCGCGCAACCCTAACGAAAAGCGCAAATATTACTATTCGGTCGGAGGCAGGGTGAAGTTCGGCGAAAGCCTTACCGACGCCGTGAAGCGCGAGTTAAAAGAGGAGACAGGGATTGACTGCGAGGTAGACCGCCTTGTTTGTATCCACGAAAACTTTTTCACCGACGATGAAGGAGTGCCGTTTCACGAGGTTTCGTGCTTTTTCACGGTGAAGCCGAACGAAAAGTTGCTTCAAATCAAAAGCGGCAGTCTTACGCAGGACGGCCCGAGCGGAGAATATCTTGAGTGGATCGACCTTGACAACTGCGACGGAATAACAATCTACCCCGAGTTTTTCAGAACGGCAGATTTTTCACAAAGCACTGAAATCAGCCATTTTATCACGAGAAATAAATAATATATCAGTCGGGAAATAACACTTCTCCAATCTGAAAAAGACATAGTAAAAGGGCTGCCTCCAAATCTTTTGATTTGCGGCAACCCTTTGATTAATTATTATTCCTAATGAAATTTTCAGGCGTTCATCCATGAAATGACCGTCTCAATCTCTGCCTTGTAGCCCGCGTTGTCGTTTGGCGTTTCAAGGATAAACGGACGGTTCTGCAGCAGCGGATGACATACAACCGCCTTCAAAGCCTCCGCTCCGATACATCCCAAGCCCAGTTTCTCGTGCCTGTCCTTGTGAGAGCCGCATTCGTTCTTGCTGTCGTTGAGATGAACGGCGCACAGGTTGTCAAGCCCGATTACCGAGTCGAACTTTTTGAGAACATCGTTAAGTCCGTTTTTGATATCGTAACCGCCGTCCCATACATGGCAGGTGTCAAGGCAAACCCCGAGCTTTCCGCGCAAAGCCTCGCCGCCGATTTTTACGGTTCTCTCAATAATCTCCTTTATTTCCTCAAAGCTGCCTCCGACCTCGCTGCCTTTACCCGCCATGGTTTCAAGCAGTATCCTGTTTTGCAGCGGCATTTTACTTTCACTTTCAACCTCGAGTATTACGTCGGCAAGCGTCTCGGCAATCTGATCGGTCGCTGTTTCCGTACCCTGACCAACATGACACCCGGGGTGGAAGTTGTAGAAGTTATTCGGCAGCTTTTGGAGCCGCAGCAAATCGTCGCGCAGCATCTCGCGCGAGTTAGCCCGCACATCCTCTTTTGCGGCGCATATGTTCATCGTATACGCTCCGTGAACAACAAGCTTTCCGAAATCATTGTCACTAAGGTACTCAACGAGCGCGGCAATATCCTCATCCTTGACCGCCTTTGATTTTCCGCCTCTCGGATTGCGCGGAAAAAACGCGAAGGTGTTGCCGCCGAGCGAGGTTTCGTGCCTGCCCATTGCAAGATATCCCTTTGAAACCGAAACATGGTTGCCTATATAAATCATTTTCTTCACCCGTCCTGATTAGTCTTTTTTCATCATACAACGAAATAATCCGTCGGTCAAGTGATAATATTATTGACGAATCGAACCGCAGGTTGTAAAATAACAGTATATTATCTCATCGGTTGAAAGAAGTGAAAGAATGAGCCAAATAAAAATCGACCACCTGTTTAAGGACTGGTATGTTGTTGATGTGTTAGGCTACGGCGGCTTTGGAACGGTATATAAAATTGAGCGCAACCGTTTTGGAAATATTGAAAGAGCCGCGCTGAAGGTAATGCATATTCCGTCCGACAGAAATTTTATATATGAACTTAGAGCCAACGGATACAATGACGTGAGCATAAAGCAGCGTCTTAAATCTGATTTAGACAGCTTGTCAAAGGAATACTCACGCATGAGAGAGGTCATGCACACAAATATCGTCAACTGCGACGATATTGAGTGGGAAGAAAACGCAGGAGAGCCGGGCTACACAATTTATATTAAAATGGAGCTGCTCACTCCGCTGATTGCAAGTCTGCAAAACGGCTTTGAACCCGAAAAGACGGCAATTAAACTCGCAAAGGATATTTGCAGCGCGCTCGTGACCTGTGAACGCAGAAATATAGTTCACCGCGACATCAAGCCGCAGAACCTGTTTATTAACAAGTACGGCGAATACAAGCTCGGAGACTTTGGAATAGCTCGCGAGATGGACCACGCCACCGCTGCCACAAAAACAGGCACAATAAGTTATATGGCTCCCGAGGTGTTCAACGGTCTGCCGTACGGCCCCAACGTTGACGTATATTCACTCGGTCTGGTACTCTATTGGATGTTAAACGAAAGACATCTGCCTTTTGTTCCGATAACTTCCTCGGTGCCCTCGGCGCAGGATATGGACAACGCGATACTCAGGCGTTTAAAGGGACAAAAAATTCCCGAGCCGCTTCACGGAAGCGCGGCGCTAAAGCGGATAGTCCTCAAAGCCTGCATGCCGAATCCTGCCGACCGCTATCAGTCCGCAAATGAAATGCTCCGCGATTTAAGAGCTCTGAACGCGCGCCAAAATTACAGTCAGAACAGCACCGAGGCAACCGTTCCGGCTGACTCCGCAATTCATGAAAGCAACGTAAAAACAAGTGGCGGCAGTTACGGCTTTGTTATGTCGAACGTTGTAAAAAAAGACAGCGCAAAGCAGGAAGTATACCAAAAGAAAGAGTCTGAAACAGTTTACGAAAAGAAAGAACAGAAAGCCACCCCGACCGAAACTCAGACAAAAGCTCCGTATTATAACGATACCATAGATTCCATATGTAAAGTTATCTTTTGGTTTTTTGCAATATCATTTGTCTGTGCGACCGCCGTCATTATTCCTATGACGATTTCGCAGGGCAAAAATTTACTTTCCGAGCCCTCGGTATGGTGGTGCGTTGCCATTGCCGGTTTCAGTGTATTTGCCGTTGTAAAGAGGGATGATTTCTCAACAGCCGCCAATATTATTATTGCCTTAGTACTGTTGATTCCCACTATATTTGGTATTGGAAATAATATCTTCAAAGAAAAGCAAGAAATGAAGATAGAAAATAAAAAGGGAATAATCGATACTTCGGAAAAAGCGGAAAAGCTCTTTAAGTCATTAAATTCAAAGACAGAAGAAAACGTTGAAAAAGAGTTTGGAACGGATACCTTTGTATTTAATAACTGCACGGTTGATACTACGCTTTCCGAGATAACAAAATCTTATTATGATAAAAAAGACTACACCGGACGTTTTAAGTTCGGCAATAAATGGTACAAATGCGTTGTGTATGACAGAATGAACTATAAATCAACGTTTGAAAAGCTCGACACAAAGGAAAGCTACAATATTACATTTAAGCTTACGTCGGTTGATAATTTAGAGAAGGACGCAACCTCATATACCACAGATACAATGCTGGAGTTCTATAGTGCCGTAAGTGCAGATTAATGCGGAACTCCAAAAGGCTGCACTCAAAAACAGCTCGGCGTCAGTATAGATTCGCACTTCTGCACGGCGTCAAAATTTCAGAGATTCAAATAATAATTTAGAAAAAAACGGAGGATTATTATCATGAAAAAAATTATCGCGTTAATCTTATCAGCATTATTAGTTTGCTCCGCGGCATCCTGCTCGGGCGGAAACAGCAGTTCAAAAGCTGAATCCAAAACCGAAGCCGCAACAGAGCAGAAAACCGAAGCGCCAACCGAAGCGCCTACAAATGACCCGGAAATCCAGGCGGCGCTCGATAAAATGGCGGAGGATTATGAGTTTGAGGGCGTTGTGTACGCGGTTAAGGACGGAACTCAGGTTGCCTCGTACGCCAAGGGCAAGCTTGAAAACGGCGACGAAATCACTCTTGAATCACCAATGCCCGTCGGCTCGGTTTCAAAGCAGTTCTGCGCGGCGGCTGTGCTGCTTTTGCAGGAGCAGGGCAAGCTCAGCGTAGACGACACTCTTGACAAATACTTTTCAGAGTACAAGAACGGCAAAAAAATCACCATCAAAAATCTATTGTCAATGCGTTCGGGAATTCCCGAGATGACCGAGGAAGGCAACGAAAACCTTGTATCAAACGACAAGACCGAAAAAGAAAACGTTGACGCAATCAAAAAGTGGGTGTTCAGTCAGGAGCTTGACCACGATCCCGATACAATATTTGCATACGCAAACGTCAATTATTTCCTGCTCAGCAATATCGTAGAGCAGGTATCAGGTGAGAAATATGTTGATTTCCTGCGCAAGAGCTTTTTCACTCCGCTCAATATGAATCACACAGGCACAATCGGAGAGCTTCCCTCAAATCCTGACTGGGCAAAGGGACTGGATTATAAAAAGGTTGACACTCAGCCCGGACTAACAAACGGCTGCGGCGATATCATTTCGAACGCTCACGACATGACCGTTTGGATCAACGCGCTTAGCAGCGGCAAGGCAATCTCTAAGGACAGCTACAAGGCTATGACAACCGACTATTCTCCCGAAACCCACTACGGCTACGGAATGTTCCTTGATATCAGCGGCGGCGTAGGTCACTACGGAAGCATAGGAATTTACTCCGCGTTTGATTATATCAACGAGGAAAAGAAATTCACTCTATTTGTAGACAGCAACACACTCGAGCAGCCTACCGAAATCAATTCGGTAGTTGATGAGCTCCTAAAAGCGTTGATGAAATAAAATAAAAATGGGGTTGGCTCAAAACTCTGAATGAGTAAAGGAGCCAACCCCTTTTGTTATATTGTTTTATATTGGCTCAGTCGTCTAAATCCTTCCAATATCTGCTTTTTGTTCCGCAGTATCCGCAGTAACGGTATTCAAACGGAATCGCTCTGCCGCATTTGCTGCAGAAAGTAATAGTCTGCTCCAAATCTATCTGAATCTCGGCAGGCTCCGCGTCCGAGAACTCCTTGCCGCATAATATGCAAAAGCTGCATTCCTCGGGCACATACGCGTTGCAGCACGGAGTTTTCCATGCCTTGACGGTTTTGTAGTTATTATTGAATCTGTTAACGCTCAAAAGTCCCATTGCCTTTTGATACTTCTCAACCCTTGCAATATCCGCTTCGGTCACAACATCAAGACGGCTTAAATCGCTGTTGTGAGTTAAATCCGCAATCTTGACCTTGCACGCAAGCGGATTGCCCCTGAGCTGTTCAATGTAGTCCATATACGGAACGTCATCGTCATGCGTCATCAATGCGAGCGCGTCAATGACCTCGTCGGGAAAACCCTCTGATTTAAGATAGTCCAAAGTAATATCCGTGTCCTCAACTGTGTCGTGAAGCAGCGCTACGCAGGTTGAGTATTCGTCGTCCATCTGCTCCGCAACATGAAACGGATGATAAACATACGGCGCGCCGCTTTTGTCCGTCTGATTTTTATGGGCGTTAAAGGATATCGCCAGAGCTTTCTTTGTTAAAGGTGTATAAATCATAATAGTCCTCTTTCTTATTCAAGCTCCCCGAGCATTTGCGCAGGATTATCCGCCGCCTTGACCTTGCCGAACGCCTTTATAATCACGCCGTTTTCGTCAATCAAATATGTTGTGCGAACCACGCCCATGTTAATCTTGCCGTATAGCTTCTTTTCTTTCCAAACGTCGTAAGCCTGGATCACGCTTTTTTCGGTATCGGAAAGCAGGGTAAAGGGCAGACCGTATTTTTCCTCAAAACGCTTGTGAGAAGCCACGCTGTCTTTGCTGATACCGATAACTGCCGCGCCCTTTTCGCGAAACTGCGGATATAGCTCTCCGAACGCGCACGCCTGCTTTGCGCAGCCCGCGGTCATGTCCTTCGGATAAAAATATAAAATAACCTTTTGTCCTCTGAAATCCGAAAGCGATTTCAGCTCACCGTTCTGGTCGGGCAGAGTAAACTCAGGCGCCTGTGTTCCGATTTCCAACATAATATTACCTCCGATTTTTATATTCTGTGGTTCTTTATCCACTCAAGTATTTCCTCATACTTCATGCTTCCGTCCGCAACTGATAACCCAAGGCGGATTACATCAGCGTCGGACGCTTCAATCCGTATTCCGTTGAGCTCCAAAAAGCTCAGCATAACATATACGCCAATGCGCTTGTTGCCGTCCACAAAAGCGTGATTTGAAACGAGCGAAAAGCATATTTTTGCCGCCTTTTCTTCCTTTGAAGGGTACAGCTCTTCGCCGCCGAATGTCGCGAACGCGCTTTCCGATGCGGAGTCAAGCAAGCCCTCGTCCCTGACGCCAACGCTTCCGCCCGTAGCCTGCGCCATGAGCTGATGGAGGAGCTTTACCTTTTCAACGCTGAATTTAATCATTTTGCCAGCTCCTTGAACGCGCCTAAATATTTATTGAGAATACGTTTGGCAACGATTTCTATTTTTTCATCCTCGCTAAGATCAATCAGCAAATCATTGTCGTCAACGTCAAGTACAATGTATTTTGGCTTGTTGTTCTTAAAAATAACAGCCTCGCCTTTGCTGTCTACGGTTCGGGCTACCTGCGAAAAATTCTGATTTGCCTGCGTCATGGAGAATATGGTTTCGGAATTAATAAGCATAAAAACCTCCGCGAAAAATGTACAATAAATATATCCTATTTTAAATATACCCTATATTATTTATTTGTCAACACAATTAACCGTATTATTTTGTTTCAACCGCGTCAATGACATTTAGTTTTTGTCCGTCAACCGTGAACCTCACGTCGTATTTTCCGTATTCAAAGCCGTAAATCCGCTCGGGGTCGTCCTGATATCCGGGACGCGGGTCAAACGATAAAACCTCCCTCAGCGTTCTAAGCTGTGCTTCGCTGAACAGCGCGGCAACGCTTTGCGGAATTACAACTTTGAGTTTGGTTGTGTATTCGGTGCCGTATTCTCCGACTTTTGCGTCGGGTGCGCTGTCCGCAAAGGGGAGGTAGGGTTTGATGTCAAAAATCTCAGTGCCGTTCATCAAATCCGCTCCCGAAACAATCAGCACAGGGCCGTCCTTTTCACTTTTTTCAACCTCAATCAGCTTAACGCGCGTCAGACCAATCGGATTCGGACGGTTTGGCGAACGGGTGGCAAATACTCCCTTTCGGATGTTTCCGCCGAGCTTTGGCGGACGTACTGTGGGAGACCATGCGCGGTTGCCCATCGGTTCAAAGCCCCAGATAAGCCACAGATATTCAAACTCCTCAATCCCTCTGAACGCGTCAAAATTTTTGTATTCCGCTTCCATAACAACACGCGAAATCAGGTTTTCCGCCATTCCGCTCTGTCTGGGAAGTCCGAATTTGGTGGGGAAGTCGTTATATATTTTCGCAACAGGTTTAATGTTCATTTAATCACCGATTTTATACTATTTTCAATATTAATTAGTATATCATTTTGTAAGCCGATGTTCAATAATATTTATTTTTAAACTGACTGTTTTTTGTAGAAAAATGCCGCTGTCGGTGTTATAATGAAATAAAATGAACGCGTCGGAGGGGAAGTTATGTACTTCGGAAAGTTTTATCTTGACAAGGAAAAGGATATTATAGTCGAGCTGAGCATGAATGACGGCAATTTAAGCTATCTTCTGCGCACGCCGAACCATGCCAAGGGGAATCTGATAATCAACCTCGCTCGCCTCTGCGCGCTTACCCTCAGCACAGGGGACGACGGCTTAAAGGTGATCAAAGGAGAGGTGCCGTGTTATGTTGACGAGCGAAACCGCGAGGTCTACGTTTTTCGCCTTGCCGATACAAAGGTAGCGAATATCTACCCCGACGGAACAATCGAGCGCAAGGCGTACATCCCTGCAATATCAAAAACGCTCATGAGCCAGACAAAGGACTACACGCTCGACGTAAAGAAAACCCTTGTAAAAACCTACATCCGCCGCGAATACAAATTCCGCACCGACCTACACACCCACATGAACGCAAACCTCGACGCGGATTTGCTGATGTCGCTCGGAATATTCCACCAAATCCGCTATCCGTTTTATTACATAAAAAAGCTTAAGCTCCGCTGTACCGACACTCAGCTTGAAATGCTTGAAGCGCAGCGGAAACAAACAGCCGTTAAATACCAAAATTGCGGTTTGAGCGGAAAATATCTCACGCGGAAAATCGACGACAACACCTTTATAAACTTCGCGGATTTAATACTGAACAACCTTGAAAACGCTCCATACAATCTTCCTAAAATCCGCGCCTCGCTAACTATTTTAAAGGACGGTCAGGCGGTGTTTACGAACCTTGAAAAGGTCTATATTTACCGCTATGTATTCGCAAAGGGCAAGCCGAGCGACAGCCGCATTTCAATCGATAATTACCCCGACATTTCCGACAGCGATATTTCTTCGGCGGTCGGTCAGATGATATCGGACAGCAAAAGCGAGGAATACTCAAATCTCAGCCTGTTCCAAAACAAGCTGCTGTGGATTGCCCGAAGCAGTAAAAAACGCGGAGTGCGTTACCTTGAAATATCCGACACAACCCTTGTAAAGCCCGAGGGTGCGGCAAAAATGCTTGATCAGGTGCATGAAATAATGCCTGCAGTTACCCGGGAAACGGGAGTAACTATCCGATTCCTCGCGGCAATCCGCCGAATTCCTCTGACGATCATCCGCGACAACGCGGCAGTATATGAGGACATCCAAAAGCAGATTGACGTAATCGCCGCTGTTGCCGACGATCCTTACGTTGCCGGCAGCGATATAATAGGCGAGGAAATAAACGATATCCGAGACCTGCGCCGAGTGCTTGAGGAGCTGGTGAAGATTGCGGCAAAGCACAGCGACTTTGTAATCAGGATACACGCCGGCGAGAACGACGGACTGCGCGACAATGTCGCAAACAGCCTTGCCTGCGTAAAGGACGCGCTTGAAGAAGGTCAGAAAATGCCGAAGCTGCGCATCGGTCACGGACTTTACACCGCCAATCTCAGCACCGCAAGCGGACGTCAGCTTATAAAAGATTTGCGCGAAAGCGGCGTGGTGCTCGAATTCCAGCTCACCTCAAACGTCCGCCTCAACAACCTCACCGCCCTTGAAAACCATCCGTTAAAGCAGTACCTCAGAGGCGGCGTAAGCTGCGTACAGGGCACCGACGGCGGCGCAATCTACGGCACCGACTCAATCGATGAACAGCTTGCGCTCGAGCGCCTGCTCGACCTCTCCTACGACGATATGATGTCTATGCGCAAATCCGAGGACAAGGTGTTTGAAAGCAGCATGAAAGCCTTTGCCGAAAAATACTCGGCATTTGAAAAGCTTATCGGAGCCGAAAGCGTTGAAAGCTTCATAAACAACAGAATAAACAGCATTTCGGACGGAAAGCCAGAGATTATAATCGCCCCTCAAAAGCTTGAAAGCGCGGTATGCCTGAAAGACCAAATCCGTGAAATCCCCACCGACAAGGTGCCAGTAATTCTGCTCGGCGGCAGCTTCAACAGTTCAAGCCGAACCCCAAAGAAAAAAGAACCGCTCTGCGCGCTGCTCCGCTCACTTGTGAGCCGTCTAAATCCCGACGAAACCTGTTTTGTAATCGGCAGCCGACTCACTCTCTATGAGCGTGAGCTTGTTGAGCTTGCATCAGGAAAATTTGAAATCTTCGCGATCGTTCCCACCCGAATCACCCCCTCCGAAGCCGCAAGGCTAAAGCGCAGCGGCGTTGGCGTAAGGGTGTCGATTGAGCCCACGCGAATGGGACTTTACAAAAGCTTTGCCTACGAAATCTTCAAGCGTCGGCCGTCGGTAGTGATCGCACTCGACGGCAACTCGGCAGGCGCGAACACTATCCAGGAGGCGAAGAACGGAAAAAGGGAAGCCCGTATTTTTGTCTACCGACACGCCCGTGTGCTCTATTCAAAGGCAAAGGCGATTCAGGGCTATGTCAGCGTGATCGACGGCGAAAGCTCGGTTGAAAATATAATAAGGTCAGTGAATAAAGTAAAAAATCAAATGAAAGTACTTGACAGTCAAATGAACCTGTGATATAATCAAGTAAACTTTAAAAAGAAAGGGGGAGTCCGATGCAGCAAAAGGTACCCGGAACCTCAATCCCGTTCGACGGCAACAGCCTGTTTGAAAAGTACCGTCCGCTCATTGAAGCCGCAGACGGACTAACTCTCAGCCAGGTTTGTAATCTGACGGGGCTTGAGCCTTCCACGATTCAAAACTGGGTCAAGCGTCATTTTGTATCGCGTCCGGTCGCAAAAAAATACCGTGAGCGTCAGCTTGCGCGAATACTGCTGATATCATCGCTTCGCGACTGTATGAAGCTCGAGCAAATCGGCGCGCTTATGACAATCGTCAACGGCGACGCTGACGACACGAGCGACGACATAATCTCGGAAGAGCAGATGTACGATTATCTCTGTACTGTGACTGCTCAGGCGAGCGAAAGCAACGCGACCTCATCGCAGATTCCCGGCATAGTAAAGCGCGTGATCAGCGGCTATCAGCCCACGCAGTCCGACGCAATGCAAAGGCTTGAAAGCGTACTGACAATAATGACCTACGCCTACATATCGGGGCTGTACAAAAAGGAAGCCGAAAGGCTGTTTAATTCACTGACAAATAAGGAGTAAGTTATGGAAACCAATGTAATTAAAAAGATTAACCCCAAGAAAATCATTATCCCAATAGTAATTGTAATCGTGGCGGTTATCGTCGGTCTAAACTCATTCGTAGTAGTTGACGCCGGTCACACAGGCGTTGTAGTAACAATGGGTAAGGTAAACGAGGGAGTTCTGCAGGAAGGCGTTCACGCCAAAATCCCGTTCGTTCAGAGCGTTGAAAAAATCGACAACCGAATCCAAAAGCTCGAGGTAAACACGGAAGCCTTCTCAAAGGACCTGCAGAGCGTAAAAACAGTGCTTGCAATCAACTATCGTGTTGACACCTCCAAGAGCTACAGCATTTACAAGAACATCGGTTCTGACTACGAAAACGTTCTTGTAGTACCCGCGGTAAACGAAGTCTTAAAGGCAATCACAGCCACCTACACAGCCGAGCAGAGCGTAACAAACCGTGCGCTCATTTCCGACGGACTTGTAAAGGGACTCAACGAAAAGCTCAACAATATCGGACTGTATGTTACCGACGTAAACATCATCGACTTTGACTTTTCCGAAGCGTTCATCACCGCGATCGAGGAGAAGCAGGTCGCACAGCAGAAGCTTTTAAAGGCTGAAACCGAAAAGCAGACCAAAATCAAGAACGCCGAGGCAGACGCGGAAGCAAAGAAAATCAAGGCAAAAGGCGACGCGGAAGCGAACAATAAGATCAACGATTCACTCACCGATAAGGTAATTCAAAACAAGAAGATTGAAAAGTGGAACGGCGAGCTGCCAAAGGTTCAGGGCGACGGCGGAACAATAATCGATATCGGCTCAGTAACCGAAAAGAGCAAATAAAAACCTGAAAAGTTCAAAAATAATACTTGAAAAACAAAATCAAACGTGATATCATATTAAATTAGAAAACACTGTGACGAAGAGAGTAGCAATTTTGCGGCTTTGAAAAGAGAGGCGCGTCATCGGCTGAAAGCGCGCTCAAAGCGGATCTTGTGAAGTTCACTTCCGAGTGGCACGCCTGAAATTCATCAGTAGGGCGCGACGGCTTACTCCGTTAAAGGTTCAATGAGTGTTTGCGTAAGCAAAAATCAGGGTGGTACCACGGAAATTTCGTCCCTGTGCAGATTTGCACAGGGACTTTTATTTTGTGTTTTTAACTCGCGTTTTTTTAACTCGCGTATTTTTTAACTCGCGTATTTTTTAACTCGCGTACTTGATGTCGGCTTGATTGATGATGTCAGGTGTTTCGCGAGAATACGAAATCTAATTTATGCTGTGAGGGCAATAATAACAACGTTTGGATTATTTTCATCTTATCTGAAACGGCTTCTAACCACTAATCACTTCACACTAAACATACACAATAATGGAGGTATTTATGGATAATAAAATTGAACTTCTAAGGCAGGAAATCAAAGAAAGACTTTCAAAAACAGGCAGCCTTGCAGACCTTGACAAAATCAGGGTTGAATTTTTAGGCAAAAAGGGCAGCATCACAGCCCTGCTCAAAAACATGAAAAGCCTTTCAAACGAAGAAAAAAAGACCTTTGGCGCGGAGGTCAACAAGCTCAAGGGATATGCCGCTCAGAGAATTGACGAGCGCATTGAAGAGCTCAAGAAAAAGGAAATCGAGCTTGAAATCGCAGCAATGCCCCAGTTTGACATCACAACTCCCGCAAACCTGAGCCGCGGCTCATACCACCCCATAACTCTTGTACAGCGCCAGTGCGAAACGATCTTTAAATCAATGGGCTTCACCGTTGAGGACTACCCCGAGGTTGTAACCGACTACGAGTGCTTTGAGTCGGTAAATATCCCCAAGCACCATCCCGCTCGTGACATGCAGGACACCTACTATCTTGAAAACGGACAGCTTCTCAAAAGCCAGACCTCTGCGGCACAGAACGCTATATTAAGAAAATACGGCAAAAAGATGGTTGAGGACGGCGTGCCCATCAAGGCGATCTTCCCGGGCCGCTGCTTCAGAAACGAAGCAACCGACGCCAGTCACGAAAACACCTTCTTCCAGATGGAGGGTATGATGGTTGACAAGGACATCAGCATTTCAAACCTTATTTTCTTCATGAAAACTATGCTTTCGGAAGTATTCCAGCGCGACGTTAAGGTAAGACTCCGCCCAGGCTTTTTCCCGTTCGTAGAACCCGGTTTTGAGCTTGACATCAACTGTGAGATCTGCGGCGGCTCAGGCTGCTCGTCATGTAAGCACAGCGGCTGGTTGGAGCTGTGCCCCTGCGGTATGATCCACCCCAACGTACTTCGCGAGGGCGGCATTGACCCCGACAAGTACACAGGCTTCGCGTTTGGTCTCGGTCTTACCAGACTTGCAATGATGAAGTACAAGGTCAAGGACATCCGCGACCTCAACAGCGGCAGCTTAAAATCACTTTCGCAGTTCACTGACGACGAAGCGTAACAGGAGGTAGTACAATGTTTTTATCTATGAATTGGATTTCCGATTTTGTTGATCTCACAGGTCTTGACAAACTAAAGCTTATCCAGCAGTTCTCGCTCTCGACCGCCGAGGTTGAAAACGAAATTTTCTATAAAGGCTCCGACCTCAGCGGCGTAGTAGTTGCCGAAATCAAGTCGGTAGAAAACCATCCCGAATCAAAAAAGCTTCACCTTTTAAAGGTTGACGCGGGCGAGCCTGAGCTTACCGACGTTGTATGCGGCGCGCCTAACGTAAGAGTGGGCATGAAAACCGCGTTCGCAAAGGTTGGCGCAAAAATCGGAGAAATCGAAATCGCTCCCCGTCCTCTCGCGGGATTCATGAGCTATGGAATGTGCTGCAGCGAGGCAGAAATCGGAATCAGCGATGACAACTCCGGCATCATGGACATCACCGACGACATCCCAAACGGCACCGACATCAAGAGCGTATATGCAGTTGACGATATCGTATTCGAGGTAGACAACAAATCTCTTACCAACCGCCCCGATCTCTGGGGACACTACGGAATTGCGCGCGAATTCGCCGCGCTTTCAGGCAGAGAGCTAAAGCCGCTGCCCGTTGAGGACGTAACCGCTTACGACAACCTCCAAAAGGTTGACATGAAAATCGAGGATCCGCTCTGTCAGCGCTACGCCTGCATGCAGGTTGAAAACATCACACGCAACGTAAGCCCCGTAGACATGCGAATCCGCCTTTACTACTGCGGCATGAGAGGAATCAATTTCCTTGCCGACCTCACAAACTACCTCATGCTTGAAATGGGACAGCCCATGCACGCGTTCGATTCGCGCAAGGTAGGAAAAATCAGAATCAAGCGTTTTGACAAGCCGTTCAAGTTCCAAACCCTTGACGGCGTTGAAAGAAATATCGACGAAAACATGCTCATGATTTGCAACGACAACACACCTGTTGCAATTGCCGGCATCATGGGCGGACTCGACTCAGAAATCGTCGAGGACACCACAACACTCACACTTGAATCCGCAACCTTTGACGCGGCTTCAATCCGCAAATCGACCGTAAGACTTGCGCACCGCACCGACGCTTCAATGCGCTATGAAAAGAGCCTTGACCCCGAGATGTGCGACACCGCAATCGCAAGATTCCTCTATCTGCTCAAAAAGTATGACGGCGGCGTAAAGGTAGTATCAGCGCTCACCGATGAATACGCTTTCCGTTACGACAAGGTAGAGCTTAAATTTGACAAAGCCTTTGTAGACCGCTACACAGGCATTGAAATCGAGAACGACACAATTCTCAAAACACTCAGAAGCCTCGGTTTCACAGCTGAGTATGACGGCGAGTTCTTTGACGTAACAGCTCCCTCATGGAGAGCAACAAAGGATATCTCAATGAACGCCGACATCATCGAGGAAATCACCAGAATCTACGGCTACGACAACTTTGCCGTACACACGACCCGTTCACCGCTCTATCCTGTGAGAATGGACGTTGTTAAAGACAACGAGGACAAAATCAAAGATATCCTCGTAAAGCGCTACAACCTCCACGAGCTCCATTCCTATGTGTGGGCATATTACGACGAGCTCAAGAATCTCGGAATCGAGGTTGAGGACAATATCAAGCTTGCCAACGCTACAAACCCCAACATCGAAACGATCCGTAAATCCATGATTCCCACCCAGCTTTGTCAGGTCAAGACAAACGTGGGCTACGCTCCCGATTTCGGTATCTTTGAGGTTGGCAGAGTTGTAACCGGCATGGACGAAAACAACCTCTGCGTCGAGAAGAAAATGCTCGCGATCACCCTCTACAGCAAAACAAACGAGCTTGAAAAGCTTTACTTTGAGCTTCGCGATATCCTCGCTGTAATCACCGACGACCTCAAGCACAAGACTCTCAGCTTCGTAAAGGCTGAGCCTACTCACAGCTATGAGCACCCCGTTAACCTCAATACGATCGTACTTGACGGCAGGGAAATCGGAACGATCGGAATCGTTCACCCCGTAGTCGGCAAGAAGATCGACAAAAAGGCTAACATAGTATTTGCCGAGGTCGATATGCAGGCATTCGCTGACGTTAAGAACGCTTCAATCATCTACGAGGAGCCCTCAAAGTATCCGCCCATGGATTACGATATCAGCGTAGTCGTTCCGAGCGGCGTACTGTTCAGCGACCTTGCAAAGTCATGGGAGAACGAGGGCAGGGGAATCCTCAAAAGCACAAGAATCGTAGACAGCTATGACACAGATCTGTTCCACAGCATAACGATCCGCTTTGAGTTCTCCTCAAACGAAAGAACACTCAGCTCAAACGAGGTTCAGGAGATCATGGACAACGTAATCGAAAACCTCAAGGGCATCAACGTTCATTTAAGATAAACAGTTTTACAAAACAGAGGCGCATCGGTAGGTGCGCCCTTTTTGTATTTCCGCCCCTGCAAAACCTTTACAATCCCCGCTCGGCGTGTTATAATTGATATTAATAATATAATGAGGTTGGAATAATATGTGTGAAGAAAAAACTCAGAAAAATCTTACCCGCAGCGAGGCAAGGGAGCAGGCGTTCATGCTTCTGTTTTCAAAGTCATTTGACGACGAACCCCTTGAAGCAACGATAGAGGACAACTCCGAGATGTTTGAGGGCGGAGTCTGCGCCTATGCTCAGGCGGTTGTAATGGGAATAGAGGCAAAGCAGGATGAAATTGACGCCGAAATCGGCAAATATTTAAAGCGCGGCTGGACTCTTGCGCGAATTTCAAGACCGTCGCTCGCAATTCTGCGCCTTGCTTTTTACGAAATAAAATATCTTGACAATGTACCCAACAAGGTAAGCGTCAACGAGGCTGTTGAGCTTGCCAAAAAGTACACAATAGACGAATACCGTTTTGTAAACGGAATCTTAGGCTCATACCTTAGAAACTTTGAGGAAAATTAAGGTAAAAAGATGCTGTATTTAGGAATTGACACATCAAACTACACCACCTCCGCCGCGCTCTACAACAGCCAAACAGGGGAGATAACCCAGCAAAAAAAGCTGCTGCCCGTCCGTGAGGGACAGCTCGGACTTCGCCAGAGCGACGCGGTATTTCACCACACTGCGCAGCTTCACACCCTGTTTGAGGAGCTTGTGCGCGGAGTTGACACAAAACAAATTGCCGCAGTCGGCGTATCGTCGCGTCCGCGTCCCGTCAGCGGCTCCTATATGCCGTGTTTCACCGTTGGTCAGAACACGGCTAAAATTTTATCCGCCGCGCTCAAAATCCCGCTCTGCGAGTTCTCGCACCAGGAGGGGCATATCTCGGCGGTGCTCTACAGCGCAAAAAAAACCGAGTTGTTTAACCGCGATTTCCTTGCCTTTCACGTCAGCGGCGGCACAACCGAGGCAGTACTCGCAAAAGGGCTCGGAAGCGGCTTTGAGCTTGAGCTTGTTGCCCAAACGCTCGACCTCAACGCAGGTCAGGCAATCGACAGAGTAGGGCTTATGCTCGGACTCAAATTCCCCTGCGGTCCTCAGCTTGAACAGCTCGCGCTCAAAAACACCGAAAAGCTCAGTGCGCGACCGACTATTAAGGGCTGCGACTGCTGCCTGAGCGGAGTTGAGAACCAATGCAAAAAGCTTATCTCACAGGGCAAAAGCCCCGAATACGTTTCGGCATACTGCCTTGAATTTATCCGCAAAACGCTTGAAAAAATGACCGACGCCCTGCTTGAAAAACACGGCGAACTTCCGCTTGTTTACGCGGGCGGAGTAATGTCAAACTCAATAATCAAAAATTCTTTTAAAGAAAAATACAATGCCGCCTTTGCCGAGCCTGTTTTTTCCTCGGACAACGCCGCAGGCATTGCCTATCTGTGCTACAGGAAGCAAAACAATGTACACTCCTAAGTTTTCAAAGCCGAGGGTACTAAGCGTATCCCAGCTCAACTTCTACATAAAATCAATAATCGAAAACGACCCCAAGCTCCGGACAGTATTTGTTGAGGGTGAAATCTCAAACCTCTCCGACCGCTACTCAAGCGGACACATCTACTTTTCGCTGAAGGATCAAAAGGCGGTAATCAGCGCGGTGATCTTTGCAGGCAACGCGCGCAGGCTTGTTTTTGCGCCCAAAAACGGCATGAAAATCATCTGCCGCGGACGTGTGTCGCTCTATGAGCCGAGCGGAAGATACCAGATAATCATCGAGGATATGCAGCCGCAGGGCGTGGGCGCGCTTGCGCTCGCGTTTGAGCAGCTCAAACAGAGGCTTGCTGCAAAGGGACTGTTTGATAACAGGTACAAAAAGCGTATTCCGCGCTTTCCGCGTCGGATAGGAGTAATTACCTCGCCCTCGGGAGCGGCTGTTCAGGATATCAAAAACGTGCTCACGCGCCGCTATCCGGACATAAAAATAATAATCTGTCCCGTGCTTGTACAGGGTGAGACCGCGCCGCCTCAGATGATTGACGCAATCAAAAAGTTAAACGCATATTCACTCTGCGACGTTATTATTATCGGCAGGGGCGGCGGCTCAATGGAGGACTTGTGGGCGTTCAACAGCGAGGAGCTTGCCTACGCGATTTTTCAGTCAAAAATCCCCGTGATTTCGGCTGTAGGACATGAAACGGACTTCACGATCTGCGACTTTGTGTCAGACCTCCGCGCGCCAACCCCGTCCGCTGCTGCGGAGCTTGCAGTGCCCGATTTAAACGAGGTAAAGCAGTCGTTGATCAACACCAACCGCAGACTTCAAGCGCTCGGAAAAGTAATGGGCGAGCGCGAAAAGAACTGCCTGCTCAACCAGTCGGCGCGGATAAAATACGACATCAACACAAGACTCTTAGGCTCATACGAAAACCGGCTTCACACAAAATCGGCGCAGCTCAAAGCCGCGTCTCAGAATATCCTAAGCCGTTACGACAGGCGGCTGCTCGAAATAAAATCAAAGCTCGAAGCCTCCGATCCTCAAAAGCTGCTTTCGCGCGGACTTGCCGTAATTCAAAAGGACGGCGAAGCGGTAAAATCGAAAAACGAGCTGAAAGAAAACGACAGAGTAATCATTCACTTCGCTGACGGCGACGTCAGCGCAGTAATAACGGGAGATTAACATGGCGTTCACTCATCTTCACGTACACACCGAATACAGCCTGCTCGACGGCGCGTCAAGGATAAGCACCCTTGCCGCCGCCGCAAAGCGCAAGGGCTTTGACTCGCTCGCAATCACCGACCACGGCGTAATGTACGGCGTAATCGACTTTTACCGCGCCTGCCAAAAGGAGGGCGTAAAGCCGATAATCGGCTGCGAGGTCTATGTTGCGCCGCGCTCGCGTTTTGACAAAAGCAATTCCTACGAGCGCTACTATCACATGATTTTGCTCTGTGAAAACCAGACAGGCTATCAAAATTTAATAAAGCTTGTGTCCCTCGGCTTCACCGAGGGCTTTTATTCCAAGCCCCGAATCGACGACGCTCTGCTTGAGCAGTATCACGAGGGCTTGATCTGCCTGTCCGCGTGTCTTGCAGGCGAAATCCCTCAGAAGCTTCTGAACAACGACTATAACGGCGCGCTTGAAAAGGCGAAGTATTATCAAAACCTGTTCGGAAAAGATAACTTTTTCATCGAGCTTCAAAACCACGACATAGCCGAGGAAAAGCGAATAATACCGAGCCTGATAAAAATAGCCGATGAAATCGGCGCTGAGCTTGTTGCGACAAATGACAGCCACTACACCGAGCGCGAGGACAGCAAAACTCACGGAATCCTGCTTTGTATTCAGACAAACTCCACCGTAAACGATGAAAATAAAATGGAGTTTCAGACCGACGAATTCTACCTCAAAACCGAGGATGAAATGCGCTCGCTTTTCCCGAGCTGTCCGCAGGCAATAGAAAACACGCATAAAATCGCCCGGCGATGCAACGTGAGTTTTACGTTCGGAGAGCGCAAGCTTCCGCGCTTTGACGTGCCAAACGGAGAAAATCACCTTGATTTCTTCCGCCGAAACTGCTATGACGGACTTCGCCGCCACTACGGAGAAAATCCGGACAAAAGTCTGATTGACAGGCTCGAATACGAAATCTCGGTAATCTCAAAAATGGGATTTGTCGATTACTACCTCATTGTAAACGACTTTGTGCAGTACGCAAAATCGCATCAAATCCCCGTCGGCCCCGGCAGAGGCTCTGGTGCTGGTTCGCTGTGCGCCTACTGCATTGGAATCACAGACATCGATCCCATAAAATACAATCTGCTGTTTGAGCGTTTTTTGAACCCAGAGCGCGTCAGTATGCCCGATTTTGATATCGACTTCTGCAAGGAGCGCAGAGGAGAGGTAATCGACTACGTTGTAAATAAATACGGCAGCGACCGCGTAGCGCAAATCATCTCGTTTGGAACTATGGCGGCAAGGGGCGCGATACGCGACGTGGGACGCGCTCTTGCAATTCCGTACGCCACTGTGGATTCCGTCGCAAAGCTCGTACCCTTTGAGCTCAACATAACGATTGACAAAGCCTTAAAGCTCAGCCGTGAGCTGCGCGAAAGATACGACGGCGACGCTCAAATACATAATCTGATTGACATAGCGAAGCAGCTTGAGGGAATGCCGCGCCACGCTACAATGCACGCGGCAGGCGTAGTAATCACCGACAAGCCCGTGTCCGACTATGTTCCTCTCGCAAAAAACGACGACAGCGTAGTAACCCAGTTCACAATGACCACCCTCGAGGAGCTGGGACTTCTCAAAATGGATTTTTTGGGGCTCAGAAATCTCACGGTAATCGACTACGCCGAAAAGCTGATAAAACAAGCTCATCCCGAATACTCTTCCGAGCTTATCCGTGACGATGACCCCCGCGTGTTCAAAATGATATCCTCGGGACGAACAGACGGTGTGTTCCAGTTTGAAAGTCAGGGTATGAAAAACGTACTCACCCAGCTGAAGCCCGAGTACATCGAGGATTTGATCGCAGTGCTTTCGCTCTACCGTCCCGGACCAATGGACAGTATACCAACCTACATCGACTGCCGCCACAATCCCTCGCACATCCGCTATAAGCACCCAAAGCTAAAAAACATCCTCAACGTAACCTACGGCTGTATAGTCTATCAGGAGCAGGTTATGCAGATTTTCCGCGAGCTTGCGGGCTACAGCCTCGGACGCGCAGACATCGTTCGCCGCGCAATGAGCAAAAAGAAAAAGGATGTAATGGAGCGTGAGCGTGAGATATTCATAAACGGCATGACTGACGAAAACGGAAACGTCACCGTAGACGGCTGCGTGCGCCGAGGAATAGACGCAAAAACCGCGGGCGAGATATTCTCTGAGATGGAAAGCTTTGCTTCTTACGCCTTCAATAAGAGCCACGCGGCGGCATATTCCGCAATATCCTACAAAACAGCGTGGCTGAAGTGCTACTATCCGCGCGAATACATGGCGGCGCTGATGTCAAGCGTTCTCGACAGCCAGAACAAGCTTGCCGAATACATAGACGAGTGCAAGCGGCTCGGAATTCAGGTTTTGCCGCCGAGTGTAAATGAAAGCGGCAAGGGCTTTGCCGTCAGCGGAAAAAATATCCGCTACGGCCTTTTGGCAATAAAAAATCTCGGCGGACAGTTTATCGATGAAATAATCCGCGAACGCCGCCTAAAGCCGTACTCGTCAATGTACGATTTCTGCAAGCGGCTCTACGGCAAAAATATGAACAGCCGCGCCGTTGAAAGTCTTATAAAATGCGGAGCGTTCGACGGCATGGGTGCCAACCGCCACCAACTGCTTGCAATCAGCAAAACGGTAATGGACGACGTTGAATACGAGGCGCGTCACAATATGAACGGACAAATCTCATTCTTCGACCTCGGCGGAGAGGATTCAGCAAAAAAATCGACCGAGCCCGAGCTTCCTCCGCTTGAAGAATACCCGCGCTCCGATTTGCTCCAAATGGAAAACGAAACCGCCGGAATGTACCTGAGCGGACACCCGGTTGACGACTACGCGGCTTTTGCCCAAGCGGTCAGAGCGGACTCAACAGGCGCGATAATCCGCAACGATTCTGGAAAATACCGCGACGGAAAATCGGTCTGCCTTGTGGGAATAATAAACAAGATCAGAACCCAGATAACCAAGAACAACAAGATGATGGCGTTTGTCAACATCGACGACCGCTACGGTGTAATTGAGGCTGTCATTTTCCCGAACATCTATGAAAAATTCGGAATATTGCTCAATGAGTCAAACGTTGTTGTAATGCGCGGAACCGTCAGCGTCAGGGAAAACGAGGAGCCAAAGCTGATTTGTGAATCAATTGAAAAAGCGCGCACCAACGATGAGTGCGCAAAAATGGGCAAGGCTCCTGCCGCCCAACCCAAAAAGCCTGTTGCGCTGTATCTGAAAATAGACGACCTTAATACAGATTTATACCGCCGCGCAAAGCGTGTGCTGGATATATTTGAAGGCAAAACTCCGGTTATTTTCTATCTGACAAATTCAAACCGCGCGGTCAAGGCTCCAAGCTCAATGTGGACAGAACTAAACGACGTGATGATAGGCGAACTAAAATACCAATTAGGAGACAAAAACGTAGTAATAAAATAACTTTTAAGTCGCGTACTTGATGTCGGCTTGAAAGGGAATGTCGGCAATACTGGAACGACACAGGGGTCGTTCCCTACATATTTTTTAAATAATACAGTCGGGCAGACAGGTATTCCAAATTTTAACCTGTCTGCCCGACCTTAATTAAATAAAAGTTTTTCAGCGTTTTTATAAAATATTTTTTCCTTATCCTCACTTGATATTTCAAGCGAATCAAGCAAATCAATATAAGCCTTCTGGCTTTTCCACGGTGAATCGGTTGCGAACAAAATTCTGTCCGCACCGTGTTTTTTTATTATCTCGGCGCATTTTTCGGGGTACATGTCGAGCACCGCCGCCGTGTCCATAAATACGCGCCTGCCGCAAAGCTTCTTGAGCACCTCATCGGGCATGCCGTAGCTTCCCATGTGCGCCAAAACCAGCTTATCATCTATCAGCTCACCGAGCCTGTCAAGCACGCTCACAATCATATCCGGCGTGCAGTGAACGTCATCGGTAAACGCGACGTCAACACCTGCGTGAGTTACAATCAGCAAATCGCGCTTAGCCGCTTCGACGATAATTCTTATGTACCTTTCGTCATCAAAGTACACGCCCTGATAGTCGGGGTGCAGTTTGATTCCGCGCAGACCGATTGATTTGATATAGTCGAGCGTTCCCTCAACATCTTCACAATCGGGGTGAATCGCGCCAAAATAATAAACGTTGTCGCGGCCGCTTATCTCGGCTGAAAGCGCGTTGATCGTGTGCTCCTGCTTTGGGACTGTCGCCACAGGCAGAACCACGCTGAAATCAACTCCCCAGTTTAGCATATTGTTAACAAGCGTGCCGCGTTTTGCATCGCAGAATGCCTTAATATTTCCTTCGTGTTCAAGATACGCAATGCTTCTTTCCGCATTTTTATCGGGAAAGGTGTGCGTGTGAAAATCTATAACCATCAAATACTCCCTAATTACCAAAATAAACTTTTAAAAAATATATTAACCAGCCCGTCATAAACGAGGCAGTGTTCAAAACAACCGACAGCTTCAGCTTGCTTATTTCAAGGTATCTGAGCGTTATTTTGTAGTACAAGAATTCCGCAAAAACAGCCGCGATTTCAAGCCCCGCAAGCATAACGTAGGGCAGGGGGCTTCTTGCCGAGAAAACGCTCAGCGCAAAGTAAAAGCAGACGTTTACAATTGGGTTTGTAATGCAGTTCGCAAGCGCTACAAAGGTTAAATCCAAAACGCTTCTTATGCGCATAACCCACGCCGCCGCAAGCTCAATTATCAGCGTCAGCGCAAGGCTTGTCAGAAGCGAAGTCAGTAAGCTTTGCCTCATCTTCCGCCGTCAAAATTATCGTTGTACATTGAATTGTCGTTCGCGCTCATGGTCGGATTATCGTATAAGTCGTTTGCGCTCATTGTACGATCGTATGGATCAATTTCAGGTTCCTTGTAAACTACCCGTGTGGGATCGTCACCCTCTGCGGGGTAGTATTCCTGGTTCGGGTAGTTGCCCTGATTAGGGTAATACTTCTGATTAGGATAATAACCCTGATTTGGATCGTAACCATTTGGTTCCGCTTTTGAAGTCTTATTTCTGCGCACCAAAATATCAATTGTAGTTGTAATGGCAGCTGCCAAAAGCGCAAGTGCAACCCAAAGCACAATCCACAGCGCGGTGGTTGAATCATCCTTGTTGATCTTTGGAGAGGGCGCGGTTGTTACAACTGCTGCCGTGGTGTGTTCTACGGGGGTAGCTGTTGTGGGTTGAACAACTACACCGCCTCCGCCCGAAGAATGACTCTGCTGACGTGTGGCTTCGGTGGTTTCGGGTATTGTTTCAGTATACGGAGCCTCGGTTGCGGGCGGAGTGGTCTCGACCTGAGGAACAGTTTCCGTTGTTTCCTCGGTATCGGGAGCAGTCGTTTCTTTTGTGACCGGAGCCGTATCATCCTCCGAGGGAGTTTCATAAAAGTATTCGGTTGGCGGCAAAGCAACGTCCGCCGTGTTGTATAAAAATTGTCTGTACATAATATTTACTCCTGAATTAGTCTATTCTTTTGTCTGATTTCTTTTTTGCGCAAATCATTGTGAGAATAATCACGCAAACTACGGTCAGAACCGAAATAATAATGCAGTTAACAAGCATGGATCTTATACGCACAAAGAACACGGGAACTGTGCCCAGAAACAGTCCGACCGTAGTAAAGCCAAACGCCACTCCGGGATATTTCTTCATAACGGAAACAATCAGCGCAAGGGTAACCGCCATAGTCATGCTGAAAAACGTGACTCCAATCAGTGAAACGGTCATTAACTCGGAGCCGCACAGCAAAAACGGAAGCGCGCCGACAGTGCTTATCAGCGCGGTTTTGCGGATCCCGATTTTATCAATCAAAACTCCGCCAAGCGTTTTGCCCAAGCCCATGGAGCTGTAAAGAATAATGTTTTGGATAACGGTTTTGTTCCATGATGTCGGAATACCGTAGCCCATGTATGCCCTGACTGCCACAACAAAAGTCGCAAGCGCAATGATGATAAACGGGCTTAGCTTTTTGTTTGCAAAGTTGTAGTGTTCAAGGTTTTCCGTTTCGTCGCCTGAGCTGAGGCTTTGGGCGATGATAATCGGAATAAAGGTGAGCAGATTAAAACCGAGCATAATCGGAGCAGCCGCGCCTGAGCCGCAAAGCAGCTTGCCTGTTATCACGCCGAACGAGCCGCCCGCCACAAACAGCGCCGCGGGAGTCATTTGACCTTTGGATTGCCTCAGAGTAAGCTCCGCACCTTGAACGTGCACAATGCTGTTGCCGACTGATAGCACAAGAATAACAAGGAACGGATCAAGCGACAGCGTCATCATGACTAAAGCAAGCGAGGTCATCATAGTGCCGATAAACGCAAAGTTGATTCTGATACCCCGATCCCTTAAGAACCCGAAAAAGCCCTGCGGAACAAAAGCGAGAAAATCATAGATGAGCATCAAAATCCAAACAAACTCGCTTTGTATGTAAGAGGTCAGAACATAAAACGAGCAGATTTCAACCATCAGATGAACTATAAAGTACAAAATTCCGATTGTATTGCTTTTTTTCATTCAAAACCTCCTCTTAATTTATAGTATAATTTTATCACAATAATTCCGCTTAATCAATGGTTTTTTGCTGTGCAGACAGATTGATTAATTGAAAACGTTTGGTTTTCGACCGTATTAAAATCGGCTAAATGGTTTTGACCTAACCGAGGCTGAAAACAATACGTTTGTTCATAGACAGCGGTACGGTCAAGACCGTACCCTACAATGATAGTGTACATTGATTAGCGGTTAGTTGTAGGAGTGACCCTTGCGGTCGCCCGATAGCTATGCGCTAATTTGCCGGGAGGCGGCAAGCGCCTCCCCTACAATTGGAGTCGGCTTCCTGTTTGGGGGATTACTCCACTCACTGCGTTTGGTCGGAATGACAGCTTTAGGAAACGTTGTTCCCATTGCCCTCACAGTTTCCAATAGATTTCGTATTCTCGCGAAACGGAAAACTTCATCTATAAACAAACGTTAAGTACGCGATTTAAAATACTTGTATTCTGGGGAGGGGTGTGGTATAATTAATCCGACTATGAAAATATTCGGCACGGAGGAATATGCCGCTGCTGTAATTGGAGGACAATGGTAAGTGAAAAAGTTAATGTTAGGAAACGAGGCAGTCGCAAGAGGCCTCTATGAAGCGGGCGTAAAAGTAGTTTCAAGCTACCCTGGAACGCCCTCAACGGAAATCACGGAATTCGCCGCAAAGTATGACGAAATCTACTGCGAATGGGCTCCCAACGAAAAGGTAGCCACAGAGGTTGCGTTCGGCGCGTCGCTCCGCGGAGTAAGAAGCGCGTGCGCAATGAAGCACGTAGGACTTAACGTTGCGGCAGACCCGCTCTTTACGCTGTCATATACAGGCGTAAACGGCGGTATGGTTATTTTTGTAGCGGACGATCCCGCGATGCACTCATCGCAGAACGAGCAGGATTCGCGTCACTATGCAATCGCCGCAAAGGTTCCCATGCTTGAGCCCGCAGATTCGGCTGAGGCAAAGCAGTTTGTAAAGGCTGCGTTTGAAATCTCAGAGGAATTCGACACCCCCGTAATCGTTCGCATGTGCACAAGAATCGCTCACTCACAGGCTTCTGTTGAGCTCGAGGACAGAGTTGAACGCGAGCTTCCCGCATATGAAAAGAATCCGCAGAAATATATCATGGCGCCCGCAAACGCGATCCGCCGCCATCCCTTTGTTGAGGAGCGCACAAAGAAGCTTGCAGCTCTTGGCGAAACAAGTCCGCTCAACAGAGTTGAGTTCGGCGGAACAGAAAAGGGCATTATCTGCTCGGGCACCTGCTATCAGTATGTAAAAGAAGTGTTCGGCGACAGCGTTTCCGTGCTCAAGCTCGGAATTGTAAATCCGCTGCCCGTTGACATTATCAAGGACTTTGCCTCAAAGGTAGATAAACTCTATGTCGTTGAGGAGCTCGACGGAATCATCGAGAGCCACCTCAATTCAATTGGCGTTCCCTGCGTAGGCAAGGAGATGTTCTCACCGATCGGCGAATATAACCAGACCACGATCCGCGAGGCGTTCGGAATTGAGCAGCCCGAAAACGTAACTCTCGAAACAGCCGTTCCCGTTCGTCCGCCGGTAATGTGCGCCGGCTGTCCGCACCGCGGTCTGTTCTATACGCTCGCAAAGCACAAAATCACATGCCTTGGCGATATCGGCTGCTATACGCTCGGTTCAGCCGCTCCGCTGTTTGCTCTCGATTCAACGCTCTGCATGGGCGCGTCTGTTTCCGGCCTCCACGGCTTCAATAAGGCAGGCGGCGAGGACAGCGAGAAAAAGACTGTATGCGTAATCGGCGACTCAACCTTTATGCATTCGGGCATGACAGGTCTTGTAAACGTTGCTTATAACGGTTCAAACTCGACCGTAATTATTCTTGATAACTCAATCACAGGCATGACAGGCCACCAGCAGAACCCCACAACAGGCTATAATATCAAGGGCGACCCCGCTCTTGCAGTTGACCTTGAGGCTCTCTGCCGTTCAATCGGAATTGAGCGCGTTAGGGTTGTTGACCCCTATAACCTCAAGGAGTGCGAGGAAGCTATTCTCGAGGAGCTCAGCGTTGACGCTCCCAGCGTTATCATCTCGCGCAGACCTTGTATGCTGCTCAAATATGTTAAGGCAAAATCACCCGTTAAGGTAAATACAGATAAGTGCGTAGGCTGCCGCCAGTGCATGAAGCTCGGCTGCCCCGCAATCAGCATGAAGGATAAGAAGGCTCACATCGACTTCACACAGTGCGTAGGCTGCGACGTTTGCACACAGCTCTGCAAGCTGAACGCAATTGAGAAAGGAGACAGATAAAATGGAAACAAAGAATGTAATGATCGTCGGCGTAGGCGGTCAGGGAAGTCTCCTTGCAAGTAAGCTTTTGGGTGCGCTGCTCGTAGGCGAGGGCTATGACGTAAAGGTAAGCGAGGTTCACGGAATGAGCCAGCGCGGCGGTTCGGTAGTAACCTACGTCCGCTTCGGCGACAAGGTTTATTCACCCGTAATCTCACAGGGCGAGGCTGATTACATCATCTCGTTCGAGAAAATCGAGGCTGCGCGCTATGCTGCTAACCTCAAAAAGGACGGCAAAATCATCGTCAACTCTCAGATGATCGACCCTATGCCCGTAATAACAGGCGCTGCGGAGTACCCCGAAGCAGTGCTCGAGGAGCTTAAATCAAAGGGCGTGTTCGTTGACGAAATCGACGCGCTTTCACTTGCGCAGCAGGCAGGAAACGCAAAGAGCGTAAATATCGTCCTCATGGGCAGACTCGCAAAGTATTTCCACATCGAAAAGGAAAAGTGGATAGAGGCAATCAAAAACACCGTAAAGCCTCAGTTTGTAGAGGTCAACCTCAAAGCGTTTGAGCTTGGATACAATCACTAATTAAACGGCTATAACCGTATAGCGGGTATATAGAGAGGAATAAATAAAAAAGGAGTGATTACCCATGGGCAGATATTTTCAGCCCGAAATTGAAACCGCTTCACGCGAGGAGCTTCTGAAAATCCAGAACGAAAAAATCGTGAAGCAGGTTAAGCATGTTTATGAAAACGTGCCGTACTACCGCGATCTCATGGACAAAAAAGGTGTAAAGCCCGAGGACATCAAGAGTGTTGATGACATCAAAAAGCTGCCGTTTTTGTCAAAGGCGGATCTCCGTGACGCGTATCCCTACGGACTTCTCGCAACCGACCTCAAGGACTGCGTGCGCATCCATTCAACCTCAGGCACAACAGGAAAGCGCGTTGTAGCGTTCTACACCCAGAATGATATCGATCTCTGGGAGGACTGCACCGCAAGAGCGATCGTTGCGGCAGGCGGAACAGAAGAGGATGTTTGTCAGGTATGCTACGGCTACGGACTTTTCACAGGCGGCTCAGGACTTCACGGCGGCTCACACAAGGTAGGCTGCCTCACGCTTCCTATGTCGTCAGGCAACACCGACCGTCAGATTCAGTTTATGATGGACTTAGGCTCCACAATTCTCTGCTGTACACCGTCATACGCGGCGTACATAGGCGAAACACTCGCAGAGCAGGGCTACAAGCCTGAGGACAACAAGCTCAAGGCAGGTATCTTCGGAGCGGAGCCCTGGACAGAGGAAATGCGTCAGAGCATCGAAAAGAGCCTCGGAATCAAGGCGTATGATATCTACGGTCTCACAGAAACAAGCGGCCCCGGCGTTGCGTTTGAGTGTGAGGAGCAGAGCGGAATGCACATCAACGAGGACCACTTCTATGCCGAGATCATCGATCCCGACACAGGCGAGGTGCTCCCCGAGGGCAGCAAGGGCGAGCTTGTATTCACCGCTCTTGACAAGGAAGCCTTCCCGCTTCTCCGCTACAGAACACGCGATATCTGCGTTCTCAAGCGCGAAAAATGCTCCTGCGGCAGAACTTTTGTTAAGATGAGCAAGCCGATGGGCAGAAGCGACGACATGATGATCATCCGCGGTGTAAACGTATTCCCGAGCCAGATCGAAACCGTGCTTCTCAATGAGGGCTACACACCCAACTATCAGATTATAGTTGACCGTAAGAACAACAGCGACACCCTTGACATCAACGTTGAGCTTACTCCCGACAAGTTCTCCGATATCGTTTCGGAAAACCAGAAGAAGGAAAAGGCGCTCGAATCCGCAATGCGCACAATGATCGGAATCGGTCCCAAGGTTCACCTTGTACCGCCCAAGACCATCGTTCGCAGCGAGGGCAAGGCTGTCCGCGTAATTGACAAGCGTAAGCTTCACGACTGATATTTATCGGAGAAAGGAAAATAAAATGGCAATTCGTCAGATTTCTGTTTTTGTAGAAAATCAAAAGGGAAAGCTTTATGAAACCTTAAAGGTTATCGCGGACGAGGGAATCAACATCCGCGCGCTCAGCGTTGCCGATACCAACGATTTCGGCGTGCTGCGCCTGATCACCTCCGATACGGACAAAACCAAAGAGGTACTCAGCAAGGACTGCGTGGTTAATACAACCACGGTAATCGCCGCAAAGCTCGAGGATAGGGTAGGCGCACTCTGCGACGTTATCCACATTCTCGCAAACGCAGGCATCAACATCGAATATGTTTACGCGTTCACCGCGTCCGAGGATTTCGGCGCGTACGTTGTAATCCGCGTAGACGACGTTGAAAAAGCTCAGGCAGCGCTTGTAGCGGAAAACGTACCCACTCTTAACGAAGAGGACATAAAAGATATCTAAATAATTAAGGGAGCCCAAACGGGCTCCCTGATGTTTTATAATTTACTTTTTACTGCTTTCGGTTTTGCTTGAACTTTTGCTTGAGCTTGAGCTCTTGCTTGAATTCGAGCTCTTCTTTGAATTGCTGCTTTCAACTGCTTCCTTGTGCTTGTTTGACTTTTCGGTGCTTGCCTTTTCCCAAAGTGTTGCGTCCTCGAGCTTGTCGCATGCCTGAGTACCGAGCGAGAAGTTTGTCAGGTTGTCAGCCTTCCAAACGGTGAGGTTGAACAAAATCAGCCTTGCAGCCTTGTCATAATAAGCAACCGACTTGTCGGTCTTTTTGACGGCTTTAAGCTTAACAAGCTCCTTAAAATATCCGTCGTAGAACTTTTTAACAGCGTCCTCGGATTCGGTCGTGGTCATGTGAACGACCTTGTTACCGCCCGGAGTAGTTGAAACCGTAACGTATTTTGTGTTTTTGGGAACCTTCATTGTAGCTCTGTAGCCGTCCTTGTATTCGTAAGGAAGCTCATAGCCCTTGTCGGTAAAGTGACCGAACGTCGGAGCGGTAGCGCTTGTAACGTTCTTTTTTTTGCCGCATGCGGAAGCCGAAAACAGCGTAATGGCTGCCATAGCAATACAAACGGCGCCTTTTACAAATTTAAAATTACTCATCGTAAGTCTCCTAACAATATTATCAATAGCATTTTACTATAAATTAACCCGAAAGTCAATATGCTTTTGTTTATTACGGCAATCGCCGTTGATTTTCAGATGACGGTGAAAAATAAATTTCCCGCAAAAGTCAAAAAAAGTCAAATTTTTCTTGACAAATCCCGGAAACGGATTATAATAGTATTAGCACTCAAAGATAAAGAGTGCTAATCGCTAAATAACATATTATTTATAGGAGGCTATAATTATGACTATTAAACCTTTACTTGACAGAGTAGTATTAAAGGTAGAAGAAGCCGAAGAAAAAACAAAGAGCGGCATCATTCTTTCCTCAGCGGCACAGGAAAAGCCCCAGTTTGCTACAGTAGTAGCTGTAGGCCCCGGCGGCGTAGTTGACGGCAAGGAAGTAGAAATGTACGTTAAGGAAGGCGACAAGGTAATCGCATCAAAGTACGCAGGCACACAGGTTAAGATTGACGGCGAGGAATACACAATCGTCGGACAGTCAGACATTCTTGCGACATTAGAGTAATCAGGAGGTATATAAGTTATGGCAAAGCAGATTGTTTACGGCGAAGACGCCAGAAAAGCATTGATGGCAGGCATCGACCGGCTTGCTGATACAGTAAAAATCACACTCGGCCCCAAGGGCAGAAACGTAGTTCTCGACAAAAAGTTCGGCGCTCCGCTCATCACAAACGACGGTGTAACAATCGCCAAGGAAATCGAGCTTGACGATCCCTTTGAGAACATGGGCGCACAGCTCGTTAAGGAAGTATCAATCAAAACAAACGACGTAGCAGGCGACGGTACAACAACCGCAACGCTTCTTGCTCAGGCATTGATCCGCGAGGGCATGAAGAACGTAACGGCAGGCGCAAACCCGATGGTACTTAAAAAGGGTATTGCGGATGCGATCGACGTAGCTGTAAAGGCAGTAATCGATAACAGCCAGCAGGTAAAGGGCACAGACGACATCGCTCGTGTTGCCACAGTATCATCACAGGATGAATTCATCGGCAAGCTCATTGCAGAGGCAATGGAAAAGGTAACAACCGACGGCGTAATCACCGTTGAGGAGAGCAAAACAGCCGACACCTACAGCGAGGTAGTAGAGGGTATGATGTTTGACCGCGGCTACATTGCTCCTTACATGGTAACAGATACCGACAAGATGGTCGCCGAGCTTGACAATCCATACATCCTCATCACAGACAAGAAGATTTCAAATACACAGGAAATCCTTCCCGTGCTTGAATCGATCGTACAGTCAGGCAGAAAGCTCCTCATCATCGCTGAGGACGTTGAGGGCGAGGCTCTCACAACACTCGTACTCAACAAGCTCCGCGGCACATTCACCTGCGTAGCTGTTAAGGCACCGGGCTTCGGCGACAGAAGAAAGGAAATGCTCCAGGATATCGCAACCCTCACAGGCGGAACGGTAATCACCTCAGACCTCGGACTCGAGCTTAAGGACACAACGATCGACCAGCTCGGCACAGCCCGTCAGGTAAAGGTAGAAAAAGAAAACACGATCATCGTTGACGGTGCAGGCGACAAGGACGCAATCAGAGGCAGAGTATCTCAGATCCGTCAGCAGATCGAAACAACAACCTCAGACTTTGACCGCGAAAAGCTCCAGGAGCGTCTTGCAAAGCTCGCAGGCGGCGTAGCTGTAATCAAGGTAGGCGCGGCAACAGAGGTAGAGATGAAGGAGAAAAAGCTCCGCATCGAGGACGCTCTTGCAGCAACAAAGGCAGCGGTTGAAGAGGGCATCGTAGCAGGCGGCGGAATCGCATGCATGAACGCAATTCCCGCAGTACAGCAGTTTGTTGACACTCTCGAAGGCGACGCAAAGACAGGCGCTGCAATCGTTCTCAAGGCTCTTGAAGAGCCGCTCCGTCAGATTGCGGCAAATGCAGGTCTTGAAGGCAGCGTGATCGTAGAGAATATCAAGCGTGAGAACAAGGTTGGCTACGGCTTCAACGCTCTCACCGAGGAATACACCGACATGGCTGCTGCAGGCATCGTAGATCCTACAAAGGTAACACGTTCAGCGCTGCAGAACGCTTCTTCGGTAGCTTCAATGGTACTCACAACAGAGTCTCTTGTAGCAGACATCAAGGAGCCCGCACCCGCGGCAGCTCCCGCAGCACCCGATATGGGCGGAATGTACTAAGTTTAGTGATTAGCAAATTTTTTAGGCTGGCTCAGTTATTGAGTCAGCCTTTTTTTATATTTTGCGTTAATAATACTTGTAAAGTGCAACTTTTTATGTTATGATAAATGTGTAAACATTTTTTGGAATAATAATATTTTTTAAGGAGGATTAACAATGAAAAGAAGCATTTTCAAGAAATTGACTGC
>OMXW01000034.1 GCA_900315085.1 uncultured Eubacteriales bacterium | reverse complement strand
GCTCGTCCTGCCTCGTGAGCAAGTCCCGCAACCTTGGTATCCTGCTCGGTGATCCCTTCGGTGGCGTCAATCATTATTACGCAGACGTCGCTGCGCTCAATCGCCATCTTTGCGCGGATTATGCTGTATTTTTCGATGTCGTCATATATTTTGTTCTGACGGCGGAGTCCAGCGGTATCGGTAAAATTGAATTTGCCGAACTTGTTTTCAATCAGCGTGTCGATTGTATCGCGCGTTGTTCCCGCGATGTCAGATACTATGCAGCGTTCCTCGTTGGTGATTTTATTGACAAGCGAGGATTTTCCGGCGTTTGGCTTGCCGATTACCGCTACATTGATTACGGTTTCGTCCTCCTCGAGCTCGTTGTCAAAGTGAAGATATTCAAAGCAGCGGTCAAGCAAATCGCCTGTGCCGTGACCGTGGACTGCCGAAACCTGAACGGGATCGCCCATTCCGAGATTGTAGAACTCGTAAAAGTCCATTGACGGCTCGCCGACTGTGTCGCATTTGTTTACGCAGACAACTACGGGCTTGCCTGATTTTTGAAGCATCTGTGCCACGTCCATATCGGTCGCGACCATTCCGCTTTTACAGTCTGTTACAAGAATTATTACGTTTGCAGTGTCTATTGCAAGCTGTGCCTGACGGCGCATTTGAGATAATATAATATCGTCGCTCTTTGGCTCGATTCCCCCTGTGTCAACCACAAAGAACGTCTTTCCGAGCCACTCGGCTTCGCCGTAGATTCGGTCGCGTGTTACGCCGGGCGTGTCGTCAACTATTGACATTCGCTGACCGATCAGCTTGTTGAATAAGGTGCTTTTGCCAACGTTCGGTCTGCCGACGATGGCAACAACTGGTTTGTTCATGCTCTCACCTTCTTACAGTAGATAGAAAAACAGGGCAACAGCAAGCTGTCGCCCATCTTGTTCGATACTTGAGATTACGCGTCCTTCTTAACGATAACCTGTCTGCCGTTATACATACCGCAGTTACCGCAAGCTCTGTGAGCTGCCATAAGCTCGCCGCAGTTAGGGCAAGTTGTGAGTGTGGGAGCGTTGAGCTTCCATACAGTTGAACGTCTTGAGCTCTTTCTTGCGTGTGATGTTTTTCTCTTAGGTACTGCCATTTCAAAGACCTCCTTATATGTGTGTTAATCTTCCATAAGCTGTTTTAGAATAGCGAGCCTGGGGTCGATTTCCCTTTTGTCACATCCGCAGTCGCCTAAATTTAGGTTTTTGCCGCATTTTGGGCAAAGTCCCCTGCAGTCATCGCTGCACAGAAACTTTTGCGGGAGCGACAGCAGGATGTCTGAAATGACAACCTCGTCAAGCTCAATGGTAAAATCAGGTGTTTCAATATAATCGTCGTTACCCTCGTCAACCAAGGTTTGCGCAAGCTTGTGAGCAAAATTCATGTTCTGCTCCACCGTGCACTGTTCGCCGCAGCGGTCGCAGCTGCGCTGATAATCAAAGCGGCAGTTGAGCGCAAGGGTTACAAGACTTGCCCTGTTGGAGGCTGTTGCGGTAACAGTAACGGGAGATTTGAATGGAAAAGCACCGTCAATGTCAATATCCGAGATGTCGAGCTGATATGAAAGCTCTTTTTCTTCGCCATCGTTTAGAAAAACCGATTTTAATTCAAAAAGCATTGCCGCACCTCAAATCGGAGATTTGCTCCGTTCCGCATATACTTATATTAAAACGCTGTTTATTATTATACAAAAGGTTTTTGCCTTTGTCAACCGAAAAATGCGATAAATTGAGGAGTTTTTTCATTTTTTACCGCATATATTGTGTTAAAATTCTGATATAGAATTATTTTCAGCTTACATTTAATTTTTCTTTTAATGCTGATTGAAGAAGCTGTGAAAAGTTTATATTTTCACTAACAGCCATATCATTAAGCCATTTGGGAATAGTAAGCGTTTTCTTGACTGAAATATCAAAGTGCTTTTTAGCGTACTCATCTACATCAACCGATACAGCTGTAACAAAGGCCCTTTTATACTCATCATATTCGTCATCAACATTGATTGAATCAATTTGTGACGGCTTTGGTATTTCAACTTTTTCTTTTTTTAAGTCGAACAAATACCCTGCAAGACAGTCAACAGCCATTTCCATTGCTTCTTCAAAAGTATCTCCGAAAGTAGCCAGATGATTTAAGTCGGGAAAAATTACAGAATACTGTCCGTTTGTTTCCTCATAAAAACATGCGGGATAAATTGAAAGCATATTATCACCTCTTTTATTTTAGTCCGGCTTGTTTAAAACAGAATTAACAACTGCTTTTGAAACATCTCCTCTGTGGTTTGGAATAGTTACTTTTCCTTTCTTTTCAGGATGAGTATACTGATTGTGAGAACCCACAGTGTTTTTTAATTTCCAACCGTCGGATATTATTATTTTTTCAAGCTCTCTAAAATTCATACACTCACCACCTGCATTATCATTATATTATCAAATACGTGTTTTATCAATGCGTGTATAACTACAATAAAGAATCAGCGTAACCTTTTTGGCTACGCTGAAATAAAAAGCTTAAATTATACTCTCTGGCAAACCGCGTTGATTGAATCGGGGATGTCAGCCTCGTCCGCTGAGATCCTGGAGTTCCTTTGTGAAAGCCTCAAGGCCTGAAATGCCGTCCTTGCAGATTTTGAATGTTGAATCTACAAGAATGTCGGTAACATCGTAGTTGCCTGCGCAGATGCCGCTGATGAAACCGTAAAGCATGTTGTAGCCTGAGATGCTGTACTGATCTGTGTCGATAAGTCTTGCCTTGTGTGTTACGTCGTATGTGAGCTTTGCACCCTTTTCAATTACTACAACGTTGCCTGATGAAGCCGCTACAGCCTCGTTTGCAAGTGAAATTAACTTTTTGGTTTTGCCTGTACCTTTTTTACCGATAAGTAAAGTAACCATAATTAGTACCTCCGAAATTTTTACATTGTGAGATTAGCTGAGTCTTGCTTCAAGCTCCGCTTTCTGATCCTCGTAGCCGGGTTTACCCAAGAGGGCGAACATATTCTTCTTGTAGCTTTCTACGCCGGGCTGGTTGAACGGATTTACGCCGAGCATATAGCCTGAAATTGCGCAAGCCTTTTCGAAGAAGTAGATAAGGTAGCCGAGCTCTGTTTCGTTCATCTCGGGAACGTTGATAACTACGTTGGGAACGCCGCCGTCGTTGTGAGCAAGGACTGTACCCTCAAAAGCCTTCTGATTGACAAAGCCCATTGTCTTGCCTGAAAGGAAGTTAAGGCCGTCAACGTTTGTAGGATCTGTACCCAGAGTAACCTCTTTTTTACATTTATCAAAAAGAACAACAGTCTCAAACATTGTACGTCTGCCGTCCTGAATGTACTGACCGAGAGAGTGAAGGTCGGTTGAGAAGATAACGCTTGCCGGGAAAATACCCTTGTTATCCTTGCCTTCGCTTTCGCCGTAGAGCTGCTTGAACCACTCCGCCATCATTGTGTAGGCAGGCTCATAGGAAACCATAACCTCCATTGTTTTACCCTTGCGGTAGAGGATGTTGCGGATCGCAGCGTATTTGTAGCAGTCATTTGTCATTACGTCGTCGTTGTCAAGCTCCTTCTGAGCTGTCTGAGCGCCCTGCATAAGAGCGTCGATGTCAGCGCCTGATACAGCGATGGGAAGCAGACCTACTGCTGTGAGAACAGAGAAACGTCCGCCTACGTCGTCGGGTACAACGAATGTCTCGTAGCCTTCCTCGTCCGCAAGAGCCTTGAGTGTGCCGCGTGCCTTGTCGGTTGTGCAGAAGATACGCTCTCTTGCGCCTTCCTTGCCATACTTGTTCTCGAGCATCTCACGGAATACGCGGAACGCGATTGCGGGCTCTGTTGTTGTGCCTGACTTTGAAATCATATTGACCGAAACATCCTTGCCCTCGCAAAGCTCCATGATTTCAGCAAGCGCGGATGAACTGATTGAGTTACCCGTGAAGAAAATCTGCGGAGTGTCCTTGCAGGTAAGGTTGTAGTTCTGTGATGTAAGGAATTCGATTGCAGCGCGTGCGCCGAGATATGAACCGCCGATACCGATTACGATGAATACGTCGGAGTTCTTCTTGATTTTCTCTGCCGCAGCCTTAATGCGAGCGAATTCGTCCTTGTCATAATCTGTGGGAAGGTTGAGCCATCCGATAAAATCGTTGCCGAGACCTGTGCCGTCGTGCAGCGCCTTGTGAGCAGCCTTTACTTCCGACGCTACTCCGGCGTACTCGTGTTCCCCAATGAAACCTTTCAAATACTTATCTGTCAGCTTAGTAGCCATATACACTTTCCTCCATAATGCTTTATTGTACTATTATACAACACAGCGCGGATAATTTCAAGTTCTTTTCATCATATTTTTTAATATACGGTTTTTTGTCGGTTTTTGATGCAATAAGAGGTTTTTTACAACGCAAGAAGTGAATTGATGAGATAGCCGAAGATAAGTCCGAAGCTTGTTTTTTTAACCGAACCGTCCGCTGTTACGTCAAAGGAACGTTTCTCCTTGCCTGCGGTGAAATTCACGGAGCCGACCTTTTGGTTTTTCTCTACGGGGGCTTCAAGCTCGTCGGGCAGGTCAATATCGACCTGAACCTCATCCATGCTCGCTTTATTCATAACTATTCCCTCGCTGACTTCACAGCTCACTCCTACGCCGTCAGTCATTCCTCCGCTGACCTTTAGCGACGACGGCAGGTTATCGGGAAGTTTTAATTCTTTTACAGCATAATTAGCAAAGCCGTAATCGAGCAAAGCAGCCGCGTCCGCAAATCTCTGTTTGCCCGTGTCCGCTCCGAGTACTACGCCTATCAGACCCATTCCCTCACGTTCGGCGGTTGCGGATATGCAGCAGCCGGCGTCGTCGGTCGTGCCTGTTTTAAGTCCTGTGATACCGTTATAGGTTTTCAGCAGCTTGTTTGTATTTACGATCTGAGTTTCGCCGTTGCGCAGCCAGTCGAGCCATATAGATGTATAGTCAAAGATTTTCTTGTGCTTTATCAGCTCGCGCGACATCAATGCGACGTCGTAAGCTGAGGTTATGTGGCCGTCCTCGTCAAGTCCGTTGCAGTTTTTGAAAACCGTATCGTTCATACCCAGAATCTTAGCCTTTTTATTCATCTGATTGACAAAGCTTTCCTCGCTGCCGCTCACCTTTTCGGCAAGCGCGACCGCTGCGTCGTTTGCGGAAGCTACCACCGTCGCCTTAATCATATCGTCGGCGGTCATGCTCTCCCCCGATTCGAGCCAGATATCGCTGCCGCCCATTGACGCGGCATGCTCAGACGCGGTTATTGTATCGCTTAGCTTTAGCTTTCCGCTGTCTATCGCCTCAAAAACGAGAATCAGAGTCATCACCTTGGTGATTGACGCGCAGGGACGTTTTTGGTGTGGATTTTTCTCATAAAGAATTTTACCTGTTGAAGCCTCCATCAGAACCGCAGCAGGAGCGGAAACAAGCTCGTTTTCAGCCGCGCTTACCGTAACAACCGGCAGTAAAAGAAGCAGCAGCGACAGAAAAACGGATATAAAAGATTTTTTTACCATATAATAACACCTCGTTCAAGATTATGAACGAGGTGCAAATATTATGTTATTCTATAAGACAAACCGCGTGCGCGGATATTCCCTCAAGTCTGCCCGTGAAGCCGAGCTTTTCCTCGGTGGTCGCCTTGACGCTTACGCAGGAAACGTCAATATTACAGGCTTTTGCGATATTCTCACGCATTTTTGGAATATGTATCATGAGCTTTGGCTTTTGAGCGATAACCGTTGAATCTATGTTCACAATTTTATAATTATTCCTTAAAAGAATATTACAAACCTCGCTCAGCAGCACAAGACTGTCTGCTCCCTTGAAGCGGTTGTCGGTATCGGGAAAATGCTGACCGATATCGCCGAGCGCAGCAGCCCCGAGAAGCGCGTCGGAAATTGCGTGGAGCAATACGTCCGCGTCGGAATGACCGAGCAGGCCAAACTCGTACGGTATTTCTACTCCGCCGAGAATAAGCTTTCTGTTTTCGGCAAATTTATGTACGTCATATCCGTGTCCGATCCTCATTGCTGTTCCTGCTTTCTGCGGTTCAAGATTGCCTCTGCTATGATAATATCAATCGGTGTTGTAAGCTTGATATTTTCAGCGCTGCCCTCTACTACTTCAATTTCCACGCCTAAGTTTTCGATAAGCGAGCAGTCGTCCGTAAAACTGTCAAGCTCGTCACCTGCCTTGTCAAGCGCGAATTCGTACATCTCACGGTCAAATACCTGCGGAGTCTGTACCGCCCTGAGCGTTGAGCGCACGGGTGTGCTGACGATCAGGTTATCGTCGTTTACAACCTTTATTGTGTCGGTTACGGGAGTTCCAAGCGTTGCCGCGCCTGTTTCAAACGCTCTTTCGAGAACTCTGTTTATTTCTTCTGAGGAAATAAGCGGACGCGCACCGTCGTGGATAGCAAGGTATTTTGCCTCCGCGCTGACTGCGCTAATGCCGTTTTGAACGCTCTGTGCCCTGCTTTCGCCGCCTTTTACAAGCTGCGAAAGCTTTGTTATGCCGATTTTATCGGCAAGCTCCCTGATTCTGAGCGAATCCTGCTCGCGGCACACTACGATGATCTCGCTTACCGTTTTGCTGTCCTGAAACGCTCTGAGCGTGTATTCAATAGCGGGTTTTCCCAAAAGCGGAATAAACTGCTTGCTGTCGCCTGTCCCCATACGCGTTGAGCTTCCTGCGGCGACGATGATTGCTGATACAAGGTTCGACATTGTTCTTCCTCCCCGACATTGTATTTTATTATATTGTTAAATCTTTGCGAGTGCCTGTGTTAAGTCCTCAATGAGGTCGTCAGCGTTTTCAAGTCCGACAGACAGACGGATAAGGTCAGGAGCTACGCCTGCCTCACGGAGCTGCTCGTCGCTGAGCTGACGGTGAGTATGGCTTGCGGGATGAAGCAGACAGGTGCGCGCGTCCGCAACGTGAGTTGCGATCGTGGCAAGCTTCAGCGCGTCCATAAATTCGATTGCCTTATCTCTGCCGCCCTTTACAGCGAAAGCCATTACGCCGCATGAGCCGTTGGGCAAATATTTTTTGGCAAGCTCATGATACTTGTTATCCTCCAAATCAGGATAATCGATCCACGCAACTTTTTCGTGAGTGCTGAGGAACTTTGCGATTTTAAGCGCGTTCTCGCAATGTCTGTTCATGCGGACATGGAGCGACTCCAGACCGTTGTTGAGATAGAATGCGTTCTGTGGTGACTGAATTGAGCCGAGGTCACGCATAAGCTGCGAGGTCGCTTTGGTGATGTACGCGAACTTTCCGAACTTCTCCGCATATACAAGTCCGTGGTAGCTTTCGTCGGGAGTTGTAAGTCCCGGAAATTTGTCGGCGTGAGCCATCCAGTCAAAGTTGCCGCTGTCTACAATTGCGCCGCCTACGCTTACCGCGTGGCCGTCCATGTACTTTGTGGTTGAGTGCGTTACGATATCCGCGCCCCACTCAATCGGGCGGCAGTTTACGGGAGTTGCAAAGGTGTTGTCTACGATGAGCGGTACGCCGTGCTTGTGGGCAAGGCGCGCGAATTTCTCGATATCAAATACCGAAACGGTGGGGTTTGTGATTGTTTCACCGAATACGGCGCGTGTGTTATCCTTAAAGAGCTTGTCAAGCTCCTCCTCGGGCATATCCTGATCGATAAAAGTTACGTTGATTCCCATCTTCTTCATTGTTACGCCGAGAAGATTGTAGGTTCCGCCGTAAATTGCGGATGAAGCGATGATATGGCTTCCTGTCTCGCAGATATTGAACAGCGCAAAGAAGTTTGCCGCCTGTCCGCTTGATGTGAGCATGCCTGCCACGCCGCCCTCAAGAGCCGCGATTTTTGCCGCTGTCATATCGTTTGTGGGGTTCTGCAGACGTGTATAGAAATATCCGCTGTCCTCAAGGTCAAACAGCCTGCCCATTGCGTCGCTTGAAGCGTATTTCCATGTTGTGCTCTGATAAATAGGAAGCTGTCTTGCTTCTCCGTTTTCGGGTTCATAGCCTTCGTGAAGGCATTTTGTTTCAATTCTCATTTATTTTAATTCCTTTCAAGAAAAATTTATTATTGGAACAAGCCTTTTATAAAGCCTGTGATCGCGTCTGTACCGAAGATTACGAGCGCGGCGACGATTACAAACAGAATCGCAGACACTACCTTTACGGTAGCTCGCTTTGCCGGAGCCATTTCCTCAAACTCCTCCTGCTGAGGTTCTTCGTCAATCACTTCTATCTCGCCGTCGGGCTTTATCGCGCCGATTCCGACGCAGATATCGTATGCCTTTTCATAGGCTGAATACGGAACCAGGATATCGCGCCATGAGGTACTGCAGCCTTTTACTGCCTCGGGCATGATATCTTCTTCCTTTATTACGCTGTCATTAGGTATTCCGTTGTCGGTCAGCGCTGTTTGGATTCTCTCGCGCTCAAAGCCGTCGGCGGAAATTAGATATACCGGCGTGTTGCTGTCCGTGATTTCGGTCAGTGGCTTTCTATTTTTACAGTTGGTGCAAAACTCCTGCGTATCTTCGTAGGTTCGCTTGCATTTTTTACAGAATTTCATCTTTTTCTCCGTTTACTTATTTTCTTTTTATCCCATTTTATCACAAAAAAACGGCGGGAGCAATACCCGCCGCAAAATAAGATGATTTTTATTCAAAAACAGGCTGAGTTTGCCTGCCTCCAAGCGCGTTGATTACACATTCTTCAAGCTTTCCGAAATTTGCCACAAGCGAGTTTGGTTTCTTTTGAGGATCGTCCTGACTGAGCGGAACAAAGTAGATGTTCTTTGTGTTCAGAAGTCTGCCGATGTTCTGCGCGGAAGCTCCGAGCGCGTCGTTTGTTGCGGCGCAGAGCAGCACGGGCTTTAATACTCTGAGATGAGATTTTGCCGCCATTGTTACGGAGGTGTCCGTTACTCCGTTTGCAAGCTTTGCGAGGGTGTTGCCGGTACATGGCGCTATTACAAGCAGGTCGCACATGTTTTTGGGACCTATGGGCTCGGTTTCGGTGACGGTGGTCAGCACCTTTTTTCCGGATATTTTCTCGGCGGTTTTTACCATATCCTCCGCTTTGCCGAAGCGAGTGTCGGTTGAGCTTGCGTTGCCCGACATTATCGGAATTATATCAAAGCCGCTGTCCGCAAGCTTTTGCATTTGCTCAAAGGCTTTTGAAAAGGTGCAAAAGGAACCGCACATTGCAAATCCTATGGTTGCCTTTTTCACCCGTTCACCTCCTTTTCTTTCAGGTCTTTCAGGATAGTATTGTATATACAGTGTTTTTTATTATTTCACCCGCCGCCTTCGGTGAACACTTGCCCGGCAGCGACAAGGCTCGGCAGGCGTCGATTCCGAGGGCGTTAGCGGCCTCAAAGTCAACTCCTCCCGGGAGAGACGCGAGGTCTATGATAAGAGTATTGCGGTCGGTGTTTTTCAGTACTTCTTCGCTGAAAATAAGCGACGGCACCGTATTGAATATGATATCCGTATTTTTTACTCCGTCGAGCTTTTCGGTGTTTTGGAATTTGTAGCCGAGAGCGTTAATATACGCGCTATCGGCGGCGCTTCTGGCGCAGACGGTTACATCGGAGTTGAGCGACTTTAGCAGCCTTGCAAGCACCTTGCCTATTCTGCCGAATCCTACAACCATAGTTCTGCTGCCCGCGATCGTTCCCTCGTACTCTGTCATAGCGCGCGCTATTGCTCCCTCGGCGGTAGGAACCGCGTTCAGAATTGCAAAGTCGTTTCTTTTTGCGTAGTCGTATACGGTTCCGTTTTGCAGGCTCGGATAAGTCCTCAGCAGCTTGTCAGCCATGCCCGCAAGCACCGATTTCCTGCTTAAAATTTCCTGTTCGCGGTCGCTCAGGTAGTATTTTTCATCGGCAAAGGGCGTGTTCAGGCTTCCGTCAGCCCTTACGCTCGGCAGTGGAAATATCACCGCGTCGCCGTAGCTTATTGCGGTTGAAATGTCCGCAAGCGTTATTGCTCCTATGCTCACAAGGTTGTCAAAGCCGCCCAGTATTACGCTGTAGCCGTCGCGCGTCAGAGCGTCCGCCAAAAAAAGCTGCCGCTTGTCGCCGCCTATTACCGCAAAGGTCTTTACGGATTTTAATACGTTCATATCAACACCAACCAAAATAATCTTTACGCTTTATATTATTCAGGTTTGCCGCTGGAGTGAATATAAAAAGAAAACGGCCGGGATTTCCCAACCGTTTGACGTTTTATGTTAGTTTATTTGAACAGACCGTCCGAGTCATAATATTCTTTATCAGAAAAATCATCTTTTTCATCCAGATTATATTCACTGTTTTTGAACATGCCGGAACCTGTACGGTAATTCGTTTTGTTAACTCTTACTATTCCCAAACCGAGGATAATAATGACTATAAAAAATACAATCCATAACCAGCCCATAAACTGCCTCCTTGATGTCTTTTGTTTTCCTGTTGTCTAAATATTATCACAAGCAGCCGAATTTGTAAAGCAAGAGTTGCTTGCGCCGCATAAAACCTGATAAAATCGGCATCTTGTCAAAAAACAGTTTACAAAAATTAATATTGTGTGTTATTATAGTAATCGGAAAAGTTTTCGGGAGGCAAAGTAATGTTCAAGGTCACAATCACGCAGATTGACAAGCGTGAGGAGCAGGAAGTTGTGGTGCGCTGCCACGACATCAACGGCGAGGTTGTCAGCATTGTTGAAAAGCTTAAAAACGGAGATTCGATTTTGCTCGGCATAAAGGACGGCAAGACGTTTCAAATCAATGTCAAGGATATATTTTATATAGAATCGGTTGACAACAAAACATATATTTACCTTCAAAAAGATGTATTTGAAACTAAGCTGAAGCTGTATGAGCTTGAGGAAAAGCTGAAGGGTACAAAGCTTTTCAGATGTTCAAAGTCTATGATTCTGAATATTGCAAAGATCCGCTCGGTGTCTCCCTCGGTCAACAGCCGTCTTGAAGCAAGCCTTATAAACGGCGAAAAGGTAATTATCAGCCGTCAGTACGTTGGAACATTGAAGAAAATACTCGGAATGTGAGGTGCGGTCATGAACGAAAATACTAAAGAAGCAATCAGATTTGCTATTATAGAATTCTTTATTATTACGGTTTGCGTTATGTTTATTATTTCGCTTGCAAATTTATTGTTTGTCGGCTTTGATTATCAGATAGACGCGTCGTTTCCGTGGACAATGATGCTTACGGGACTGCTCACCGCTCCCCTGTCGATGTTTCTTAGATTTAATAAAGAGCCCACAAAAGCTCAGTTTTACCGCAGAGTTGTAATTCACTTTCTCTGCATTGAGGCGGTCGTGCTCGCCGAGGGTTATATTCTCGGATGGTACAAAAACATACAGCTCGCGCTTATTATAGCCGCAATGGTGCTCGTTGTATATATCGCGGTGTGGTTTTTCTCTATTATCGTGGAAAAAAGTACCGCAAAGAATATCAATGAGGCTCTTAAAAGCTTTAACAACGACGAAGAATAATACGTTTACCTGCGATTTTTGCATCTTACACCCTGTTTTTTGCAGCTTGGTGTAAGATGCCTTTTATTTTTTTCAAAGGTGTGTTATTATTTGCGTGTCAGGAGGAGAGAAAATGAAAAACATTATTGAGGTTGAAAACCTGATTAAAAACTACAAAAACGTAAACGCGGTTCGCGACATTAGCTTTTCGGTTGAGGAAGGTTCATTCTTTGCCTTTCTCGGAATAAACGGTGCAGGCAAAAGCACAACTATCAATATTCTGTGCACGGTGCTTGACAAGACAAGCGGCACGGTAAAAATCGGCGGCTATGATTTGGATAAGCAGGCGGACAAAATCAAGGAACAAATAGGAATCGTATTCCAGGGAACCGTGCTTGACAAGCAGCTCACGGTTAAAGAGAACCTGATTTCACGCGCAAGCTACTACGGCTTTGACAAAGCCGAGCGCAAGGAAAGAATCAACGAGGTTGTACGCTGCTTTAAGCTTGACGACATACTGAACAGACGTTACGAAAAGCTCAGCGGCGGTCAGAAACGCCGTGTGGATATTGCAAGGGCGCTGATCAACCGCCCGAAGATACTGTTCCTTGACGAGCCTACCACGGGACTTGATCCGATGACGAGAGTTAAGGTTTGGGAGACTATCCACAAGCTAAGACGTGAGACGGGACTTACTGTGTTCCTAACAACCCACTACATGGAGGAAACCGCACAGTGCGACAAGGTTGTTATTATTGACAGCGGAAAAATCGCAGCGGTTGGAACTCCGCACAATTTAAAGCAGGAATACGCAAGCAATCATCTCTACTGGTACACTGAGCAGACAGAAGCACACGACAAGCTTCTCGGCGGAAAAGGGCTTAACTTTGAATATGAAACAGACTGCTACCGCATTAAGATCAAAGACAGCAAAATCGCTGCTGAGCTGTTGAAGCAGCACAGCGAAATCGAGGATTTTGAGTTTATTAAAGGCAACATGGACGATGTATTCCTGAATGTAACCGGAAAAAGGCTGGGTGACTAAAATGACTGATATTAAAAGAAACTTCCGCTCCTACAGGGGCATGACAATCAGAAACATAAAGGTTTACGCAAAGGATAAAATGGCTATTCTGCTTTCACTGCTGACGCAGATCATTGTGCTCGGACTTTACCTTATGTTCCTTAAATCAAACTATGTTGACATTATCAACAACGGTCTTGAGGGCTTTAAGGATTTGGTTTCAAAAGCCGATATTGAGGGACTTGTCAATTCATGGCTTATTTCCGGCGTAATCGGCACTTCGGTTGTCACAGTCGCTTTGAACACGCTCAACCTCATGGTTAAGGACAAGGAGGACAAAATTGACAGCGACTACCGCGCGTCATCGGTTAAGGGCAGCACGGTTGTAATGTCCTACTTCTCGGGCGCTGTTGCAAGCACATTCATCATCAGCTCAATTCTTCTCAGCGCGGGTTACATCTTTTTGGCGTGCACAGGAACATTTTGCCTTGACATACCGCAGCAGCTCCTTGTATATGCACTCACACTTTTGGGCTCGGTTTCGGGAACTTTGGTTCTGATGCTGTTTATCAGCTTCTTCAAGAAGAGCGCGACTCTCAGCTCATTCGGCGTAATGGTTTCGGCTTCAATCGGATTCATTGTCGGCGCGTATGTTCCCGTTTCACAGTTCAGCGAAAACGTTCAGACAATTGTTAACCTTGTACCCGGTTCACAGATTGCGGCTATGATGCGCAACATACTGGTTGGTCCCGCGATCGACAACATTGACAAGACGCTTGACGGAATTGACAAGGGACAGTTTGCGGAGAACGCAAGAGAAATGTTCGCGCTAAAGCTGAAAATCTTCGGCACTGAGGTCGACACGGGCTTTATGCTTACCTATTCATTCATAATTATCGCGGTTTTCGCGGTTCTGAATATTGCGCTGTATAAAATCAGCTCAAAGAGAAAAGATTAAAATTGAATATTAACAAATATAGGGTTTGGTGTTTTTACCAAACCCTAATTTAATAAAAAAAACAGAGGAGCCAAACGGTTCCTCTGTAAACTTATAAATATTAGTCTGCTGTATAAGGAAGCAGAGCAAGGTGACGAGCGCGCTTGATTGCTGTTGTGAGCTCGCGCTGATGTCTTGCGCATGTGCCTGTTACACGACGGGGAAGAATCTTTCCTCTCTCGGACATATAACGGCGGAGACGAGCGATATCCTTGTAATCGATATGCTCTACTTTATCTACGCAGAATCCGCAAACTTTCTTGCGTGACTTTCTGCCGCGATTAGGTCTGTCAGCCATTTTAAGTTCTCCTTTCGGTGAGAATTATAAAAGTAGTTATTTTTTAAGTAGTTAGCTTAAAGTTAAAACGGCAGGTCGTCGTCAAGGGGCATATCCTGGAAATCGGCGTTTGAACCGCTCTGATATGAAGTCTGCTGAGCAGGCTCCTGATATACCTGGCTTCCGCCGTAGCTTTGATTACCGTAGCTCTGGTTTCCGCCGTAGTTCTGATTCTGGTATCCCTGATTGTAGCCCTGGTTTGAATAGCCTGAGTTTGAGTTGTCTCTGCGCTCGCCCGTAAACGATACGTTATCGGCTACAACCTCTACTACATAGCGGTTGGAACCGTCCTTTGCCTGATAGGTGCGGCTCTGAAGCTGACCTTCAACGGCAATAAGCGAGCCTTTGCCGAAATAACGGCATACAAACTCTGCTGTCTGTCTCCAGCAGACGATATCAAAAAAGTCTGCCTTGCGTTCCTCTCCGCTCTTTACATAGTTGCGGTCTACCGCAATGCGGAAGGTTGTTACACTCACACCCGACGGTGTTGTCTTTAACTCGGGATCCGATACCAGTCGACCCATTAATATTACTCGATTTAACATAGCTTTTTCCTTTCGTTATTCGGGCGTTGCCCTACAATGTGATTATTCGTCTTCCTTTTTGATGATCAATGAACGTATAACGCCTTCTGTAATTCTGTAGCGGCGGTCAAGCTCCGCGGGGAACTCGGCTGTGCTCTCAAAATCAAAGAGAACGTAATAGCCTTCGCTTTCCTTGTTGATGAGGTATGCAAGCTTTCTCTTGCCCCATTCGTCAACATTTTTAAGAGTGGCATGCTTCTCAATGAGAGTCTTGAACTTCTCAACAAGAGCCTGGATGCCTTCCTCGCCCTTCTTCATTGAGATAATCATTACGGTCTCGTAATTTGCTGTTACTGCCATTTCTTTGCACCTCCTTCTGGACATTATGGCGGCTTCTGCCGCAAGGATTGCCGCACTGCACACAGTGCAACAGATAATATTATAACGGCTAATCATCGAAATGTCAACCAATTTTTACAATTTTATTTTTATTTGTAAGGTCATTATTTTCTCTTTGCATAATTGACAAATATTTTAAATGTTATATAATGTAGTTATGAGCGTTAATATGGATTTTTGCGTAAAAATCACAGCATTATTTGCGCTTTTCTGAACCCATTTCAATCACATTTTATATATACATATTTTTATAGACAGGATGTGTTTTGTTGTTTACATCAATTTTTCAGGAGCACAAGGGCTTTGGTAAGCAGATTGTCCTGCTGGCTAAAAACGAACTTATCAAGACCTACAAGGGCGCCGTTATCGGTCCGCTGTGGTCGGTTGTTAAGCCCGCGTTCACTATTTTTGTTTACTGGTTCGCCTTTTCGGTGGGAATCAAGGCTTTGAAGGCTGTTAAGGTTCACCTCAACGGTCTTGAGCACGCGGCGTTCTCGATTGACTTCTTCACCTTTATGTTTATCGGTATCGTTCCGTGGTTCTTTATTCAGGATCAGATCGTTCAGGGCGCAAAGACGCTGAGGAATAACAGGCAGTTCATTACAAAGGTCAAATTCCCCGTTTCAACAATTCTTACATATACGGGACTTTCAAGACTGTTTGTTCACCTTTTCCTGGTCGCAATCATGTACATCTACGTTATTTTCAGAATAGGATTCTCGTGGTATAACCTGCAGTTCTTCCTGTACTGTCCGCTGATGTTCATTTTCTTCCTGGCGCTTTCGTGGTCAACAGCGCCTATGTCGGCATTCAGTAAGGACTTTGAAAGCCTTATCGTATCCGTTATGTCGGGTGTTTTCTGGCTGTCGGGTATTATGTACGACTCTTACAGCTTCAGCGGCGGACTTAAATTTGCTATGCTGCTCAACCCCATCAACTTCTTCGCAAACGGATACCGCAACTGCTTCCTCTATCACCGTCCGTTCTTCACCTATAAAACCGAGCTTGTCATCTTCCTCGCTGAGTTCGTGGTTGTGTTCTTCCTCGGTATTTATAATTACAACAGACTCAGGAAAAAGCTTCCTGACGTGCTTTAATTTGGGAGGTAATTAAATGTCAGATACAATTATTACCTTTAAAAATGTAAGCAAAACATACATTCTTTATAAAAACGACCAGGCTCGCTTTAAGGCGCTGTTTATCAAGCCGCGCAACCCCAAAACAAACAAGGCGCTCAACAACGTTTCGTTTGAGATCAAAAGAGGCGAATCCGTTGGTATCGTAGGCGACAACGGCGCGGGTAAATCTACCCTGCTCAAAATGATTACGGGCGTTGCCTTCCCCGACGAGGGCGAAATCATTGTTGACGGCAAGGTTGCCGCTCTGCTTGAGCTTACCGCCGGCTTCTCGCTGGAGATGACAGGCAGAGAGAATATATATCTCAAAGGCTACATCCTCGGTCTTGAGGACGATTATATCAAGGAAATTGAGGAAAATATCATTGAGTTCGCGCAGCTCGGCGACTACATCGACCAGCCTGTAAGAACATATTCAAGCGGTATGAAAATGCGTCTCGGCTTTGCGATCAACGTAAATATCGAACCTGACGTTCTTGTTGTTGACGAGGCTCTGGCTGTCGGCGACGCAAGCTTTAAAAGAAAATGTAAGGACAAAATCAAGGAAATCATGGGCAACGGCACAACGGTTCTTTACGTTAGCCACAGCGCAGATTCAGTAAGAGAGATTTGTCCGCGCTCAATTTACCTCAGAAAGGGCACCGTTATTTACGACGGCACCACAGAGGATACCCTGAAGGTTTATCAGGAGTACAAGGAAAGCCAGAAGGCTAAAAAGAAGAAATAATATGATTAAAAATAAGCTCAACCAATTTGAAGCCGACTGGGCGGCGATGCCCCAGGTGGAAAAAGAGGAGCTTGCAAAGCTCAAAAATAAGACTATACTTATCAGCGGACAAGGCATTGCCCGCTGTCTTTGCATTGCTCTGCTTTATTTAAACGACGCCAAAAAGCTAAATAACACTCTTATTTTCTGCGGCGACGATTACCTGAGCCTTGAGCGCAGATTCTTTCTGAGCGACCGCAGAGATATTACCTGCGGAAGTTATGATTCTTTATCAGAATTAAAAAATGAGATTTCCAAGGTTGACGTTGTTATTCACACAGGCGTTTGCTGTGAAAACATCGAAAGCTTTTCCGAAGCTTTAAAGAGTGAGATTCAGGCAGCAAAGGCTGTATGCGAGGCGGCAAAAAACAATAACGCAAAGGTTATTTTGCTCAGCGACAGCAGAGTGTACGGCAACGCAAAACGCGGCAGAGTATACGCTGAAAACGAGTACGCCGATATCGATAACTCCGACCTGAGCTTTCAGGAAAACCAGCTTGTGCGCGCCGTTGAGAATTACTTTAACTGTGAGGCAAAGGCGAACGCCCTCTCCCTCACCACGCTGAGAACCGGTATTGTGCTCGGCGCATGCACAGGCATAAATACATTTATTGACGGCGCTCTGGATGCTGTAGCTAACGGCAAAGAATTTGAGCTTATCAACACAGACAGAAAATATTCGTTTGTATATATCACAGACGTGTTCCGCGCGATTGTTTACTCTATAAATAAACTTGACAGCGGAGTATACAACATTACGGGCATTGACTCAACCGCGTCAACCGCTGCTATTGCGGCGATTCTGCGCGACGTTTACGGCGAAAAATGCCGACTTACTCTGACAGACGGAGTTGAGCCGAACTGCTGCGCGATCAGTCCGAGCAAAATCAAGACCTTTGGCTGCCCCGCAGCTATTAAACTTGAAACCGCGCTTGAGTTGTGCGTCATGAGCTATATGACCGACCTTTCGGATTTAAAGCTGCCCAACACACACGACGGCAGACTTGACGCTATTCAGAAAATGCAGCTTGCATATCTGCTTGAGGTTGACAGAATATGCCGCAAACACAACATTAAATATTTTCTCGGCGGCGGTACTCTGCTCGGAGCAATCAGACACAAGGGATTTATTCCCTGGGACGACGATTCCGACATAATGATGCTGCGTGAGGATTACGATAAATTCGCTAAGATTGCCGAAACAGAGCTTCCCGCGAATATGACGTTTCAGTCAGGCAAAACCGATAAAAACTGCTTCTATGAGTTCAATAAACTCAGGGTTGAAAACACTGTTTTAAAACCGCAAATTCGCGGCTCGGCAGGAAGATCCATCTTGCGCTTACCATCTTCACACGCGCGCTTGTTCTAAACAAATGGAACAAACGCAAGGTTGATAACGGCAGCAGACTTCAAAGCGCGGTTACGAATTTCTTTGTAATGCTCTTCCCTCTCCGGTTCAGCTATTTTCTTATGAATCATACAATTAGTTTCTTTAAAAGAAAAAAGAAGGCTAAATATCTTTATGACGGAATGGGCAGGAACGTCTATAACGGCAGCTTTGACGCGTCGATTCTTGACGAAGTGATTTACACCGATTTCGAAGGTTATCAGCTCCCTGTTCCAAAGCGCTACGACGAATACCTCACTTTCCTTTACGGAGATTATATGGAGCTTGCGCCGCTCAGCACAAGACTCGGTTGCCATGAGATTTTGTGGTGTGATATCGGAAAATACGACGAGCTGAATAATTAATTCATCGGTTATTATTGACAAACAAGGTTTTATCTGATATAATAATATTTGTGGGTTAAGCAAATTGCTCCACCTCGGCTACTCTCGCCGTGTAAAAGTAGAGAGCATATGCAGGTATGGCGGAATTGGCAGACGCGCATGGTTCAGGTCCATGTGAAAGCAATTTCATGCAGGTTCAAGTCCTGTTACCTGCACCAAAGGGACAGTTATCCGAACTGTCCCTTTTCTCATGCCATAATTTCCGAAAATGCCCGAAAATGGCTTGAATACTGAGGTTTTGATAACTCTCATAATCAAGTTGGATTTCTTTCGGTAAGCGTGAAGCAGGATAAAATGCCGTCATTTTTACAACCATTTGCAGTCAGGTTTGCTGTCAGAATGGCAGGTTTTATCGACAAATATAAGAGAATAAGCCCATAAACTGCTGTCAATTTGATTCCAACAGCAGGAAAATGAAGAAAAACTATCGGTGGTCTATCGTTTCTATTAAAATAAAAAAGCAGAGCTGTTGTTTCAAAATAGCTCTGCTTTTATCATTTTCTAATTCTCACAAAGGATTGAATTTTATCTGACAAAATGTTACAATATATTCATATAGATCTTCTTAACGTGAGGTGAACGACATGACTCCCGAAGCGAAAGCCCGTCAGATTATTGACAAAAAGTTGATTCAATCCGGTTGGCTCATCCAAGACTTGCGGCAGATCAATCTCTCGGCAGGTGTTGGCGTTGCTGTGCGCGAATTCCCTACAAGCACCGGACCTGTTGACTATGCACTTTTTGTAGATGGGCGTCCTGTCGGTGTACTGGAAGCCAAGAAAACGGATTCCGGTGAAAACCTCACAACCGTTGAGGAGCAATCCTCGCGTTACGCTCACAGCACCCTGAAATATGTCGGTTCGGATTATCAAATTCGCTTTGCCTATGAAGCGACGGACAAGCTGATTCGTTTTACCGACTATGATGATATCAAATTCCGTTCACGCAAAATTTATTCTTTTCACCGTCCCGAAACGTTACGGTACTATCTTTCTCAGCCCGATACCATCCGCAATTATATGAAGCAGTTTCCTCCGCTTGATGAAACCGGCTTTCGCAAGTGTCAAATCACCGCCATAAAAAACCTTGACCGATCTCTTGCGGACAATCGCCCAAGGGCGCTGGTGCAGATGGCGACCGGCGCGGGAAAAACCTTTACCTATCACAGCGGCATACCGTATGCTCAAATACGGCAGAATGAGAAGGATTCTGTTTTTGGTTGATACAAAAAGTCTCGGTGAGCAGGCGGAGCGTGAGTTCCTTGCCTACACACCGAATGACGACGCGCGCTCATTCTCTCAATTATACGGCGTTCGCCGTCTCAAAAGCTCTTATATCCCGGGTGATGTGCAGATTTGTATCAGCACCATTCAGCGTATGTATTCGATTTTGCGCGGAGAGGAATTGGACGAAAGCGCCGAGGAAGTCAATTTTGCGGAGCTGAAAACCGCCGACAAACAACCGCGAAAAGAGGTTGTATATAACGCAAAATATCCGCCTGAGTTTTTCGACTGTATCATCGTGGACGAGTGCCATCGCTCCATTTATAATGTATGGAGCCAAGTGCTGTCCTATTTCGATTCCTTCATTATCGGTCTTACCGCTACGCCCGACAAACGCACCTTTGCTTATTTTAACCAGAATGTTGTCAGCGAATATTCGCGCGAGCAGGCGATCGTGGACGGCGTTAATGTCGGCGAAGATGTTTTCCTGATCGATACCGAGGTCACCAAGAACGGCGCTCACATCATGAGACAGATGATCGAAAAGCGCAACCGCCTTTCACGCGAGCAGCGTTGGGAGCAGCTTGACGAGGATCTGGATTACAAGGCGCCGCAGCTTGACCGCGATATCGTCAACCCGAGCCAGATACGCACCGTGATCCGTACCTTCAAAGAAAGTTTGTTCACGGTTCTTTTCCCACGCAGAAAAGAGGTTCCCAAGACCTTGATTTTTGCCAAAACCGACAGTCACGCGGACGATATTATTCAAATCGTGCGCGAGGAGTTCGGCGAGGGCAACGACTTTTGCAGAAAGATCACCTATAACGCCGAGAACCCCGAGTCTGTTCTCAGCAAGTTCCGCAATGACTACAATCCGCGCATTGCCGTCACAGTGGATATGCAAAAGGTCAGCCCGTCTGCAACGGAAAACAAAGACCATTTCGTGATCGTAGACGCCGTGGGCGTTACCAAATCGAAGAAGTCGGAAACACGCACCTTGGAGCGCAAGCCCTCTGTTTCGATGCGCGAGCTGATGTTCAATGTCGCCTGCGGAAGAAAGGACGAGGACACGCTGACCTCGCTTGCCAACCGCGTTATCCGTCTGAACAGTCAGATGACCAACGCCGAACGCCGCCGGTTTGCCCAAACAGTCGGCGCCAACGCCGGACAAGTCGCCGAAAATCTGTTGAACGCCTTTGATGAGGATGTAATACGCGCAAAAGCGCAGTCGGATAACAAGGTGTATATCCCCACCGACGAACAGCGGCAGCAGGCAAAGACGGAGCTGATCGCGCAAGCAGTTGCGCCGTTCCAAAATCCCGAAGCGCGTGAGTTTATCGAGAATGTGCGCCGCAGTCACGACCAGATCATTGATAATGTCAATATAGATACGGTGCTGTTTGCCGGCTAAAGACGAGATCATTGCCCTGCGCATTATCTATAACGAGCAGTACAAAGACCGTCCCATGCTGATCGACGGCTTGAAAAAGCTGTATGAAAAGCTGAAAACCAAGGGCGTCACCGTGGAGCGCCTGTGGGATTGCTACGCGATCAAACAACCTGAAAAGGTCAAGCGCGGCGCCATGGCGCAGCTCACCGATCTGGTGGCGATGGTGCGCTTTGAAATGGGCTACACGGACAACCTCGCGCCGTTTGCCGACAGGGTGAATTACAACTTCATGCAGTGGACGCTGAGCCGCAACGCCGGTGCGGTGCATTTTACCGACGAGCAAATGGAATGGCTGCGCCTGATCAAAGACCACATCATTTCGTCCCTCAGCATAGAGCCGGACGATCTGGAGCTGAATCCCTTCGACCGCAAAGGCGGCTTGGGCAGGTTTTATGAGGTGTTCGGCGACAGTTACGAAGAAATCTTGCATGAGATGAATATTGAATTGGTGGCATAAAGGATTTATAAAGGAGATATGTATGAAACAAAAAGTACCATTTAAAGAAAGACATCCAAAATTGAATCTATTGTTTAGCTTTTTAGTTTTGCTTTTATTGTTAGCAATATGTGGCGCAATTCTATATTTTTTATTTATTGGAATAAGAATCATAGCTGGCATGTTTATTGACTTATTAGCGACAATAAAATCAAAGTTAGATGCAGTTGTTGTAGTAGCTCTTATTACGGGTACAGTTTCATTAATTAGTGTAATTATCAGTTCAATAGTTTCGAAAACAATTGACTATAAGAAAAGCAGACGCGAGTATCTTGCAAAAAAGCGAGAAGAGCCTTATGGTCAATTCGTTGAAATGTATTATAAAATTACCAATCAAAAAAGAGAACCATATTCAGAAAAAGAAATGCTTGATGATATT
>OMXW01000078.1 GCA_900315085.1 uncultured Eubacteriales bacterium | reverse complement strand
TTTGCCGTATAAATCAGAAGCGCGTCCGCTCTCCGAGCCTGAGCCGACGCCCGCAACATTCGTCATTTTTGTATAGATAAAAAGGTTTTTGAACAAATGCGCTTCATCAATAAACAGTTGGTCAACGCCCAATTCCTCAAGGATTGCTTTTTAGTCCCGCAAATATTAAGCAGTCATCAAGTCCCTGCTCCTTTGCGGAAAGCTGCAGTTCATTTCTCAGGCCGCCGTCGCCTATGATGAACCACTTGAAGTTTACTTTGCGCTTTTTGAGAAGTGCCGCAGCCTCAACCGCCATGTCAAAGCCCTTTAGCTGTACAACGCGTCCCACCGAAACAAGCGTCAGCGCGCCGTTGTTTTGTTTGTATTCCTCGGGATAAAATTCCGCGGAAAGCTTTTTTATTACCTTTGAGGAGTTGATGTTTGGCAGCATAATGCACTTTTCCGCAACGTCGGGGAACAGTTCTTTGAGAATGTTTACGCATTCGTCGGATATGCTCACTATCCCGTCAACCTGCTTGAAATACTCAAGGTCGATTTTGCGGTCGGTTATTACCTTTGAATAGTCGGTGTGTATCCACGACAGCTTGCGCTTTGCCTTAACCTTGTCAACAAGATAATAAAGCTGCTCGAATACGTTTTTTGTAATACTTTACCCATCTGTACTGCCTGCTGTCCTCCAAAGAGCGGGTGTGCTTTCGGGAGATGTAGGTGAACAGAATATGCTCCGCGCTCAGAACAGGGTGACGCGGACAGAACATATCTTTTTTTCTGATTGCGTACAGACAGCTAAGCTTGTCCTCGTCCTCAATTATGTGAACCTGCGGCGGTACAAGCGACAAAAACGCTCCCTCGTTTTGGAACAGCAGCAAATCCACCTCATATTTATCGTAATTGAGCGCCTGCAAAAGGTTTACAAGGCTTCTTTCGGCTCCGCCCTGCCGCAGACTGCTCATTAAAAACAGTACTTTCTTTTTCAAATCAAACACCCTTTGTTTGGGGTGCAGCCGTATTTCGGCTTATTTCCCCTCATTTAAAATAAGCTCGTTCCACTGCGCGTAAATCTTTGACGATTCAATAAACTCAACGCTCTCCTTGGCAAGCTTTCCCATTTTGTCGCGCTTATTTTCGTCGGACATCAAATCCGTCAGCTTTTCATACAGAGCGTCAGCGTCGCCTATCGGGAACAGATATCCGTTCTTTCCGTCGTCAATCAGCTCCGACGGGCCGAATTCGCAGTCGGATGAAATGCAGGGCAGTCCCGCGTACATTGCCTCGCGCAGAACGTTCGGAAATCCCTCGTAGCGCGTGGACAGCACAAAGGTTATTGCCTCGGTGCCGAAGGTGTCCTTGATATACTGCTTCATGTTTTCGGAGAGCACCAGACAAACGTCGGCGCGCTTTGCCGCCTGCTTTTCTCCGAACGAAAGGTACTTTGAAGCAAATCCGCCCCATTTGTCGCGCTGGCTGTCAATGCCGTGGAGCAGAGCCACGGTTCTAAGTCTGAAAAGCTTTGCCAGCGGGATCATAGCGCAGGAGCCGGAGGCGTTGTAGCTTATGCAGTCGTACCGCTTGAAGATCGCGCGGAGCGTTGCGAAGAACGAATAAATCGGCACGCTCGACGAACCCTTTGTTGTGGGGACGGTGACAATGCGTACGCCCTTGTATTCCTTTAGCTTTTTGTTGTCAAATTCCTTTCCGAAAACGTTGTGACCTCCGCGGTTATACGCCGTGACCTTGTGGCCGCGCTCAGCCATTCTTACCGCCTGCTGTTCAACAACCTTTTCAACTCCGCCCTCGTTAGAGGGAATTCGCTTATGTCCTATAAATGCTATTTTCATTTGTTATCCCTCCAAATTTATCCTACTCATCAGTCCTAAGGTTTATTCAGCCTCGGACGTTCTGTCTTTTTTAGATTTTCTTTTGCTCTTTTTGGCTTTTTTGTCTTTTTTACCCGCTTTTTTGTTTGCTTTCTTTGCCTCTTTTTCGGCTCTCTTTAGCGGATTCTTGATAAAGAGTGAAATCTTCTGCGCTTCAAGCAATATATCGCGGAAGGTCTTTACTGAGGTGACCGCGCAGCCGATTGTCTTGAAGCCCGACTCCCACATAAGCTTTGTTGTTTCGTCAACATTTTCAAGCTCGGTGTAGTCGAATTTTAGCGTGAGCAGAACGGTGTCCGTAACCCTTTTCAGCTTGACTACCTCCGCGTCCATTCCTATAGGCGCGCAGTCAAGAATTACAAAACCGTAGTTTTCCGATATTTTATTGATTACGTCAAGCATAGCGTCGTTGAGCGAGATCGGCTCGTCGGATATGATAGCCGGCAGCAAGTCAAGACAGCCCGTAACGTGGCGGATAGCGTCGGTTTCGTCCGCGTCGCCAAAGTATACCGCGTTTAGCGTGTTCTCATACGGGATCTGTCCGTCGAACATGGTGCTCAGACGCGGATTTTTAAAGTCGCAGTCAACCAAAAGCGTCTTTACGCCCGATTCGGCAATATGACGCGCAATGTTCGCGCTCAGGGTGGTTCTGCCCTCGTTGTGAATTGAGGAGGTAACAATAACCTTGTTGCGCTCAGCCGCCTCCATTCGGCTGGACAGTATATGCGCCAGCGAAATATTCGCCTTTTGGGCTTTTGTACCGTCCGCGGCAAAGGGAATGCTTTCGGGGAACTTTTTGTCGTAGGGGATGGTTCCGAGCACCTTCATTGTGTAGAACCGCTCAACATCCTTGACGTGGGTGAGAACGGGAGCGAGGAAGAGCTTCAAAATGCATATACCCATTGCGATAGCCGCGCCGCCAAACGCACCCAAAATCCATGTTGACATGCTGACGCTTCCGCCTACGATGTAGTGAGCGTCGGGGGTGTTTACAACCGACACGTTACCGATTTTCAGCGTTTCAAGCAAAACCTCGCCCGAAACCTGATTTATTGCCTCCAAAACGCGTATGCCCTCGGTGTTGCTTCGCCAGTATAGCGTTATTTCAATGATCTGCGTTTCATTGTACTGACTGAGCTGCAGGTTCTTTTTGATGTCGGCAACGGAAACGCCTGTCAGCCCCGCCGCTTCAATGGCAGCGCGCAGGGTTCGGTCGCTTCGCAGGATGTATATTGCCGAGTCGGTGATTTCCTGAGCCAGCTTTACATCGTCAGAGCCCGGATTGCTGCCGTTTGAAGCGTAGTTTCCGCTTCTTGTCTGAGCGATTATCGCGATTGACGAGGTTATCTGGTACTCCTTTGACATTTCGCCTCTGAGATATGCCACGCCCGAAAGGATGATTCCCGCTATAAATCCGATTATTGCAAATATTATTATCAGTCTTCTGCCGCGCAGTATGTAATAAAATAAATTACTTACGCGAAAAACCTGTTCATCATTTTTCATTCGTGCGTCTCACCTTTTCTCTGCGCTTTATCAACAGTCCGAAAACAAGTCCCGCGGCAATTACCAGTCCGCCTGCCATCAGCACCGCGAACAAATCGATTGTGTCCCAGACCTTCATTTCGGTTCTCTGCAGCTCGGAGGTATCCCTGATATTCACGGTTATCTGCGAGCCTTCGTCGTTAAGGCGCTGAACAAAATATTTTCCTTCGGACAAGCCTGTAATAATATGCTCTGTATTGTTGGTTGTCCATTCGTCTATCACGTTTTTATTTTCGTCAAGGAGCTGCAGGTCAACGCCCTTTGCCTTCCTTCCGAAGAAGTAGTCCCTTACACGGACGTCAAGGCTTATTGTGTAGGCTGTGTCGTTCAGTTCGTGTGAAACCTCGTCTTTGACCAAGCCCTTGCCGTCAACCTTGAAGCTGAGCTCTTTGCTCTTTTTGTGGTATCCCTTTGGAACGGATTTTACGTTCAGCTTGTATCCCGTAGACTTGTTCAGGTCGGTTATTGTTATCTGACCGTTTGAGTCCGTGGTAAGCTCGTCTTTGCCTTCCAGCTCGTAAACCGCGCCCTTGATCGGCTTTTCGGTTCGCTCGTCGGTCAGGGTGACGGTGACCTTGGTCTTGACGCAGTCGATCTTTATCAGTCCCTTGTCGGTTCCCGAATCCTCCGTTACGGAAGCCGCCACCGCCTTTGGATCTACCGCGTAGTACTTTGGAGCCGACGCCTGTTTTACCGAGTATTTGCCTATGTACAGCTCCTTGCTTTCGGCGCTGCCCTTGTCGTTTGTGGTGAGCTTTTCTACCACCTTGCCCGACGGATAGCGTACCGTTCCGTCGGCTGCCTTTATGTCCTCGGCTGCCACGATTTCAAGCTTAACGTCCTTTACAGCCTTTGCTGACTCGGCGTCCTCTGCCGATATGCGGATCGTTCTCTTGATAGGCTTCATCTTGACCGTTACCATGTACGGCTCGGGCCAGTCCCAGGTTTTCTTGATTGTAAAATCTGTTTTTTGTCTATGTAATATCCCGAGGGAGCCGAGATATTGTGCAGGGAATAGGTTCCCTTTGTTATTTTTTCGGGGAGGTAGAACGTTCCGTTGTCTCCCGTTTCAAACTTCTTGTATTCTGTTTTTTCCTGATAATACGTGTATAAGGTCTGCAAGCCGCCTATGCCGTTTTTGTAGGCGTGCAGCTCAAAGCCTATTCCGCTCTTTTTGATTGTGTTGCCCGAATCCGCGTCTACTACGGTTACAAATACCGCTGCTTTGTCGGAGTTTTCATCGCCCGTGTCGGTGGTGGTGGGCTCGGTGTGAGGCTCTGTCTGAGGCTCTGTGCCGCCCTGGTTTGAGTTGTTATGGTTCCGTTCCGGATATGTGCTGGGCAGCGTTACGTAATTTGCGGGATGGCTTTCGTAATTGTTTCTGTTGGTGTTGTGCTGCGCCGAATCGGGGCTTGCAACCTTTGTTGTGAAAACCTCGTCCTGTGATAAATTAAGGTGCAAAAGAAAAAGCACCAACATCAAAAGGACAGTAATCAGTATGCCCGCCATCAGGTCTGTGGCAGACAACCAAAAGTTTTCCTCGTTGTTATTGTGCTTGTTTCTGAATTTCATATCTTTTTACCCAGTGTCCTAATTTAATTTTTTCAGCTGTACTTCATCAGTTTTTCGTATGCGCTGAGGGTAAGTTCTTCATACAGGTGCTTGCCCTGACCGTACTCGCAGCCCGCTTTTCTGACGAGCGCAAGCTGTTTTGCGGAGTCGATTTCGCATGCGGTCAGATTGATACGGCGTGAGGCGGCGTGGTCAAATACGTCAGGGATATTTTCATCGCTCTCAAGCGCGTTCAAATCGAGCCTGACTTCATCGGCGCGGCTTTCGGGGAAGCCCAGGAAATCTCCGTTAAAGCCGTAAATAGATACCTTGAAGCCCTTTTGAATCAGCTGTCCCTCAAGCTCCTTTGCTTCGTCGGAGCATACAAGGTACGCCAGAGCGTCAACGGCAAGCTCCAAATCTCTGGGAGCAAGTCCGTGCTTTTCGATAAGCTGAGCCATGTGAGAGGCTATGTCCATGGAAAGTATCTCGGTTTTTGAAATTTTAAATATCAGCGGCACGGGATTAAGTCCTTTTTCGTACCATGATTTCTGAGCCTCGCACGCCTGCTCCCACATTGTGCAGGCAAGCTTTACAATGTATCCGTTCATCTCAACAACAGCCATGTATCTTTCGGGGGAAATCACGCCGAGCTGGTCGTGCTCCCATCTCAGATTCACCGCCGCCTCTATTATTGAGCGGTCGGAAAGCCTGCATACAGGCTCAAGCGAGAAGGTGAATTCGTTCTTTCTTACGCTTGTCAGCACCTCCAGCATAATGCGCTGCTCCTGCGACTCGGTGCCGTTAGTCATGTTCAGCAGCTTTGCGCCCATGTCGTGCATACGCGACAAATAGCCAACCATCTGCTCCGAATTCAAATACTGCTTTGCCTTGATAAATTCGTTCGCTTCGGGGTGAACGATTATATGGAACCGCTCAATAAATAACTGAAGCTGTCTGAGCGTCATGTTCCACACGATGCGGTAAACCGCGTTGAAAATAATCGATAGAATTACGCCCGCGATCGAGGTGTAGAAAGCGGTTGTGATACCGCGGAGCATTGTTTCAACGCCCGCCACGGTGTCCTCAAGCGAACCGTATTTTACGCCGCTGATACCGGTTGCAAGACCTAAGAATGTTCCCAGCAGTCCCAAAGCCGTCAGCGTTCCGGCAATTTGCAGAACAACGCCGCGCCAGCTTCTTACCGAAATCGAATCGTCGTTGATAACGTTTTCGATGTCGCTGATAACAACGCCCTGCTCGCGCTGTTCAGCCGCCTTTTCAATGTATTCCGAAAACATGTCGTCAATCTTCTTCTGACCGAAAAACGGCTCAATTCGCGCCAGCGGAACCCAAAGGTTGTCTGAATTGATTTTTTTCAGACCTTCCAGATTTTCAGTGCCCTGCTTAAAGGCTCCGATATACTGCAAAAGCGGTATGATTCCGAACACAAAGCCGAGCATAACTATTACGCCCATGATTGAAACTACCGCGAGTGACAGCTTATCTGGTGAAATATAGGCGAGCATACCGCTTATTGCCAATAAAATGCCGCCGATAAAAACAACGCTTTTTTTCATATGATCCTCACTAATAAAACGGATGTTCTAAAACGAACAAAAATATCAAAAAGATATAATACTCCACAATGTCTGTATTAATATATTTTACAAAAATATCGGCTCATGTCAACATACATTTATAAATATTTACTTAAATAAGGTCGAATCGAACAATATTATGCCCGTTTTCGGCAAAAAATTGTCAGAACTTTTTTGTGCTTTTTAGAGTACAATCGGTTTGTGAACATTATCAAAAATCGCTCATAAAAAAGAAAAACCGCTTGACGGCGGTTTGGATAAATAGTAAACTTAAAATAAATAAGATATAAAATAACATGAGAGGAGATTAATTATGATTGACTTTAAAAACAGCTCTTACATGAAGCTCAGACAGGTTAAGGTTCAGGACGGCGAAAAGCTTGCCGCTCCGCTTTTGATTGACGGCGAAACGGTAATTTCCGCGTTCAAGAGCGTGCGCGACTGCGTATTGTTCACAAATAAGCGCGTTATTTCCGTAAACGTACAGGGCGTGACGGGCAAAAAGCGCGACTACACAAGCCTGCCGTACTCAAAGGTCACGGCGTTCTCGGTTGAAACCTCGGGCGTGATGGATATCGACAGCGAGCTTGAGCTGTGGTTCAGCGGACTGGGCAAGGTCGCGTTTGAGTTCACCGGCGGAAGCAATATTACGGAAATAGGCAAAACAATCGCGGAGTTTGTGCTGTAGCGGTTTGATGAAGGATGATCGTCGATTATTACCTGAAAATGTCATTTCGACCAAGCGAAGCGCGTGGAGAAATCCCCTAATGCAATAACAATTTGCTTCCTATTAGGGGGATTCCTCGACTACGCTCGGAATGACATGGTAATTTTGGCTTAATGCGACAGTCCCGCTGCTTGTTGAAAAACTTTTTTATCTGTTATAATGATTGTCAAATATTGAGCAATGGTTAGAAAGGCTCCTTTTTTAAAGGAGCTACGACTGTAGAAATAGTCAAAAATTAAAATCAAGAGAACAAGATTTGGCTATGAACAAAAAAGTCCTTCCCTTGAGGGAAGGTGGGCAATCCGCTTGCGGATTGGTCGGAAGGGTGACATTTACGAAACATTTCCTACATTATTACTCTTCTGTAATATAGCTTCGCTTATGTCACCCCTCAGTCTTGCGTTTACGCAAGACAGCTCCCCTCAATGGGAGCACATTAAGTAATCATCTCAACAATTGACAATTGTTAAACCCGGAACCACGGTTTTTCAACAAACGGGGCTCCTTTAACAAAGAAGGCTTTTTTCAATGACATAAACATCATGTTCAACACCCGTACATTAACACAAAAAAGGGGTTGGCTCAAAACTCTTATTAAGAGTTGAGCCGACCCCATTGTTATTTAGGAAACCACTGCAATAAACGTAACCGTTATTGCCCTCACAGCTTCCGGTATTTCTATTCTGTCTCGCGAAACAGTAACGTTACCGATAATTCAAACGTTCAGTACGCGACTTGAAAAACGCGACTTAAATAATATGGCCTTTTGCGCGGATTACGTCGATAACCCGGTCAACGTATTTCTCGCACTCTTCGGTGCTGCCTGCCTCTACCATTACGCGGATAACAGGCTCTGTGCCTGATTCTCTGAGAAGGATCCTGCCGTTCTCGCCGAGAGCCTCCGATACCTTGCTTACCTCGTTCTGAACGTCGGGATCGTTCTTTGCGTCGGGCTTTGACTTAACCTTTACGTTCTTGAGAACCTGCGGATACATTACCATGGGAGCGGCAAGCTC
>OMXW01000021.1 GCA_900315085.1 uncultured Eubacteriales bacterium | reverse complement strand
TCGTAGTAGGGGTTGTGAGAAGCGGAAATCATGATACCGCAGTCAAAGTCGTCGATTCTTGTGATGTAAGCAACCGAAGGAGTTGTTGTAACGTGCATGATGTATGCGTCAGCGCCGCTTGCCATAAGACCTGTGCAGAGCGCGTACTCAAACATGTATGAGGAACGGCGTGTGTCCTTGCCGATAACTACCTTTGCCTTTTTGCCTTCCTTTGCGCCGAAGTACCAGCCCAGGAAACGGCCGATTTTTACAGCGTGCTCAAAGGTAAGATTGTTGTTGGCTTCGCCTCTGAAGCCGTCTGTTCCGAAATATTTGCCCATCAGTCAGCCTTCCTTTCAATTACTTCGCCGCTGTTCTTGAAGATGCAGTTCTCGGGAACTACGCCGCGAACGCAGGATGTGGGATATACGCTTGAATTTCTGCCGATAACGGTACCGGGGTTGCATACCGCGTTGCAGCCAACCTCAACATGGTCGCCCAGCATTGCGCCGAACTTCTTGATACCTGTTTCAATATTCTCTGTGCCGTTGTGAACAACAACAAGTCTTTTGTCGGACTTAACGTTTGATGTGATTGAACCCGCGCCCATGTGTGAGAAGTAACCCAAAATCGAGTCGCCTACATAGTTGTAGTGGGGAGTCTGAACGTGGTCAAAAAGGATAACGTTCTTGAGCTCAACAGAGTTGCCTACTACGCAGTTTGCGCCGACAAGCGCCGAGCCTCTGATGAACGCGCCGTGTCTTACCTCGGTTTCGGGACCGATGATACACGGTGAGCCGAGATACGCCGAGGGGAATACGGTTGCGGTTTTATGGACCCAAACGCCCTGTGCTCTCTGCTCGTAGTCGTCGCCGAGAGTGGGACCAAGCTCAAGAATAAAGTCCTTGATGCCCTTGAGCGCCTCCCACGGATATGTGAACTGTGAGAGGTAGTCTTTTGCGAGGGTGTGGTCGAGATCGTAAAGATCTTTTATTGTATACATTAAAGTCTCTCCTTCTTTTCGATGTCAAGGAAGTATTTGTACGCGCCAACGGTAAGCTCGTCGCAGGCAGCCTCGTCGCATGCGATGATAGCGCCGTTGTGCATCTGCAGTGCCGAGCAGGTCCACTTGTGGCTTACTGAACCCTCAACGGTCTCCGCAAGAGCCTTAGCCTTGTTGTGGCCGTTGATAAGAATAAGAACTTCCTTTGAGTCGGTTACTGTGCCAACGCCTACTGAAAGCGCCTGAGCGGGAACTGCTTCGGGATCGTTGCCGAAGAAGCGTGAGTTTACGATTCTTGTATCGGTTGTGAGGTTTCTTACGCCTGTGCGTGAAGCAAGGCTTGTGAAGGGCTCGTTGAATGCGATGTGGCCGTCAACGCCGATGCCGCCCATGAAGAGGTCGATTCCGCCGTAGGATGCGATCTTCTCCTCGTATCTCTGACACTCGCCCTCGGGATCGTCGGTCATGCCGTTGAGAATGTTGATGTTCTCGGGCTTCATGTCAACAAGGTGATCAAAGAAATTGTCGTGCATGAAGTACCAGTAGCTCTGGTCATGCTCGTGGGGGAGTCCGAGGTATTCGTCCATGTTGAAGGTAACAACGTTCGCGAATGAAAGCTCGCCCGCCTGATTCATCTTGTAAAGCTCCTTGTATACGCCGATGGGCGATGAGCCTGTGGGAAGTCCCAAAACAAAGGGACGGTCCTCTTTGTGGTTCTTTATTTTCTGAGCGATATAGTTTGCCGCCCATTTGCACATATTGTCATAGTTATCCTGAATTACAACTCTCATATTTCAAATACTCCTTGAAAATTTCAAATTTAGTTTTTCAGTGACGGGGGAAACCTTTGTTACAGTTTTGATTCTGCTTTTTATTTTTCCCTCTTACGACTCACATACAGCCGTGGCAGCATCCGCCGAATCTTTCGATAACCGCCAAACCTCGTCAACCTTCCGGTCCCGGCGCTAATAGTCCTGAGTTGCTCCTTTCAGTCAAGGCTATTTTATATAGATACTCATTTAACAAGCGGAAAATGCGAAAGCGAAAATATTCGGGATATTGGTTACGCTGACCCCGAAATATATAACAAAGTAACACTTTCCCATAATCACTATGCATTTTATCATACACACCGCCAAAAGTCAAGCGGATATTGACGGGAATGCAAGGCATCAGTATCTGCTTTGGCTTTTTTCTAAGCTGTCATCCTGAGCGGTCGCCGAAGGCGAATTTGCAAAGCAAATAGTCGAAGGATCCCCTTGGTATGACACAAAGGTTAGTCGCCGAATGGGATTCTTCGACTAAATCGCTGCCGCGATTTTGCCCTTCGGGCACCGCTCAGAATGACATTTTAATAAAAAGTAAATGCTGTTGCCGTGGAGCGGAATGGCGCACACATGGGTGCGCCGCTACGAATATTCTTAAAAACTTTTTATCCTGCCTTTAGTGCACACAAAAAAGCAAGCAACTTTTTAGAGCATTTGACAATATTATTATTGACAAGTTTATAGAATTTGTAATATAATCTTAATAAATATGGTCATTTTTTGTAAAAACAAACGCGGATTTTGCCGAATGACCTCTTTGAACGGACTATTATGAGGGATACAGGATGAGTTACTTTAATGCCGAGATTGAAACAATGCCGAGAGAAAAGCTCTCAAGGCTGCAGCTCAGCCGTCTTGTCAGGATGGTGGACTACTGCATAAATAACGTACCGTTTTACAGGGAAAAGCTCAAAAGCGCGGGCGTTACATCATCTGAGGATATCAGGACGCTTGAGGATATCCAAAAGCTTCCGTTTACAACCAAGGACGATTTAAGGGAAAACTACCCCGACGGACTGCTTGCGGTGCCTTACGATAAGATCGCGCGTATCCACGCTTCGTCGGGCACAACGGGAAAGCCCACAATAGGCTACTATACAAAGTATGACATGGAGATCTGGGCGCAGGCAGCCGCCAGAGTATTAAAGCTCAACGGAATCGAGGAAAGCGACATAATGCAGATTTCGGTAGGCTACGGGCTGTTTACGGGCGCGCTGGGATTTCATCAGGGAGCCGAGAAAATAGGCTGCACAATAGTACCTGCCTCAACGGGAAACACGCGCAAGCAGATAGTTATGATGCACGACGTGGGAGTGACCGCGCTCATGGCAACTCCCTCATACGCCACCTACCTTTCGGATTTGGTGGCCGGCTCGCAGATCCCTCGAAGCGAGTTCCGTCTTAAAAAGGTGCTGCTCGGCGCGGAAAGATGCACGGCGAGGATGCGTGAAACAATAGAGAAAAACTTAGGCGTAGTCACCGCCGACAACTACGGACTTACCGAGTGCTTCGGCCCCGGGGTGGCAGGAGAATGTTACTGTCACGCGGGAATGCACATCAGCGAGGACATCTTCTACCCCGAGATAATCGACCCCGAAACAGGCAGAGTCCTGCCCGACGGCGAAAAAGGAGAGCTTGTGTTCACCTCGCTTCTGCGCGAGGGTATGCCGCTTCTGCGCTACCGCACAAAGGATATTACCTCGCTCAACCGCGAAAAATGCGCCTGCGGCAGAACGAGCGTACGCATGCGCGCTCCGTTTGCGCGAACCGACGATATGTTTGTGTTCAAGGGAGTAAATGTATTTCCGTCGCAGATCGAATGTGCAATAGACGCTGTTAAGGGGCTCAGTCCTCACTACCACATCAGGCTTGAAAGGCACGGCTACAGCGACAGCGCAACATTGTTTGTTGAGCTTGATACGCCAAAGGATTTGCTTTCCGACGCGGAGCTTGCCGCAATTGAGGAACAGCTCCAAAGAAATCTTAGGGAAATCGTTATTGTAAAAATCAACACAAGGCTTGTAAACCCCGAAACCCTGCAAAGGTACACGGGAAAGGCAAAAAGAGTTGAGGATTTAAGATATTCCGAGTAATCTTGGTATCAGGAGATTATGAGATGGTACAAAAAGCAAAAAAGAGGATATGGTACTGGGACATCCTGAGAATCGCCGCAATGGTGTTCCTTGTTGTCCGCCACAGCGCGACCGCCACGTTTGAATTTGTGCCCACGCTTGAAACCGACTGGTGGGTGTGCAACGTGTACGGCTCGCTTTCCGCGTGGATGGTGCCCGTATTCATGATGATAAGCGGCGCGAGTTTTCTTGATCCCGCGCGCAACGTAACTATAGACAGACTTTACAAAAGAAATATTTTCCGAATGCTCTGTGCGTTTTTCTTCTGGGCGGTATTTTACGCCGTCTACAATACGTTTTCAGGTCAGGAGCTTAAAGAGGGCTTTGCGGATATGGTGTTCAAGGGACATTTTCACCTGTGGTTCCTGCCGATGATAATGGGAATGTATATCATCACTCCCCTGCTGAGAACCGTCACCAAAAACCGCGCCGCAACGCTTGCAATCACCGCCGTAACCGCCGTTACGGGAGTAATAATCCCGTTTTTGCAGGATATGGGCTGGTTCCTTGACACAACGCTTATAACGGGTAAAAACAACTTCGGATTTTTCTCGGCGTATGTCTGTTTCTTTTTTACGGGCTACCTGCTGCATAACATCGAAATCCCGCCCGCGGTAAGACGGGCTGTATATATCACAGGCATTATTTCAACGGTCGTCGTGTTCGCCGGAACATATCTGCTGACCGTCAGGGACGGCGCTCACAACGAGGATATGCAGGGCGACAACAATTTATTTACCGCGCTCCAGGGCGTAGCGGTGTTTGTATTCGCAAAACAAAGGCTCAGAAACACCGAATTCAAAGAGGAACATCAAAAGCTTATCCTTGATATTTCAAAGCTGACCTTCGGGGTGTACATGATCCACGTCGTACTGCTTGCGCTGCTCGATAAGTTCGGATTCTCGCCGCTCACTTATCCCGCGGTCTACATGATTCCCATGCTTATTCTGTTTGTGCTGCCGATGAGCTTTTTCCTCAGCTTTCTGGTCGGGAAAATCCCCCTGCTCGGCAGATATATTGTGTGATGGAGGAACTGTATGAACATTTTATATATAGGTGAGGGCGGAGAAGCAGGCGCAAAGCTGGTTAATCTGCTCTCGCTCAAAAATACCGTCACGGCTGTTTTTGCGGAAAAATCCGTGTATGAAATCGAATGTGAGGTTTTTTATCATGACAGCGATATATACTCGCTCGTCCGCGAAAAGGAAATTGAAGCGATAATATATCTTGAACCCCGAGGTGCGCGTGTTGACGAGGTTGAAAAGCTTGCGCGCTGTGCTGCGGAAAACAAGGGCTGCCGCCTTGTGTATATCAAAGAGCAGCCGTTTTTCAGGCGCAGAGCCCAAAAAGCCGACGCCGCCGAGCTTATGTGCGGCGGACTGGCAAAAAATTACGGGGTAAATACTCTGTATGTTAGAACCTCATACCTGTATTCGGAAAATCTGATTCCCGAATATCTTGAAAATATCACTGCGCAGATCGAACGCTCGCGCAGACTTACCCCCGGCGGCGCGGCTGACGAATACTGCGACTGCCTGCACACCGACGACTTCTGCGCCGCTGTTGAAAGCGTAATAGGAAGCGAAGCTGGGGACGGCTTTGATACCGTTGAGCTGCAGAGCGCGTATCCGTTCAGACTGTCGGCGTTCATTGACGGCGTTGCAAAGAGGTACAGCCAGGCGTGCGTTGAGGACTATGAGGAAAGCTTTGAGGAACGCGGCTGTGAAGGGTATAAATCGAATGACTGGTCGCCCGAACACAGCTTTATAAGCGACCTGCCGTCGCTGCTTGACGAGCTTGAAGAAAACAGGTCCGACCTCAGAAAAAACAGGAGAAATCTCGCGCTGAATGCCGCGCTTAAAATCGGAACGGTTACGGCGGCGTTCGCGCTTGAAGAAATGTATACGCAGTTTATTTCCGTGTCGTCCGACCTGCAGTTTGTTGACATGCGGCTTATTCTCGTTGTGGCGGCAAGTTTGATGTTCGGAAAGCGTTACGGATTTTTGGCGGCGCTGTTCTGCGGCACAGCAAGTATAATCCAGAGCCTTGCAGGCGGCTACCGCTGGTACGTGCTGTTCTACAACGTCGATAACTGGATACCCATTGCGGTCTACTTTATCGCCGCTATCCTTTTGGGAATCTACCGTGAAAAAATGATATCGCGCGGCAGGAAATAAAAATTTGGGAGGGTATTATGCTCTTTATACTCCTGATAAGCTTGCATATACTTTTTGTCCTTTTGTACGCAATCGCAATTGAACTAAAAATATCACGCCATTCATATATCCATCTGCTGTTCGCGGCGGCGGTGCCGTTTGCAGGTGAGCTGTGTCTGCTCGCCTCGGAGTTCGGAAGGACCTCGGCTTCATTTGAGCCGCAAAAGCTGTTTAAGTACCAAACCGCCCCAAAGGAAAATCATGCCGAAGGCGAGATGGAATATTCCGTGCCCGTAAGCCGGGAAACGCTGTTGAGGGCGATTGAGGCAAAGCCTTCAAACCTTGTTGAAATACTTTTCCGCGGAGTTGAGTCGGACGATATTGAAACGGCGCATATTTCCGCGGCAACGGTAATGAAGCTCCAAAGAGAGCACGAAAATAAAATATCCGCGCTCAGGGACGAACACCTGCGCTTTGAGAACAATATGGAAACGCTCAGGGAATACACTGCGGCTGTGGGAGCCTACTATAAATCGGGACTGCTTCGCGGCGAAGCCGCAAAAGAGCTTCTGACCTTGCAGGAGAAGCTTCTGCAAAAGCTGTTCAAGTCGCTGCCCGACGATCATGACGGAACAATAATGTATATAGACAATCTTTGGGCGCAGGGCAGAACGGACGAAGCCTTGGCGCTGTGTGAGCGCGCAAGAAAGAAGCACGGCGGCTTTGAGCTGTGGAGCAAAAACGATAAGCTCCTCGCAAAGTCGGGCGCGGAGGCTGAGCGCGCCGCGCTGAGGAATGAAGCCGAAGCCGTGCTCGGAGAATGGGAGCCTGACCAAATCAGGCAGTGGTACACTGAGGAAAGGGATTGAAAATGCGTAAGCGGAGCAATCTGAAAAAACTATATACGGATATCGCGGTTTTTGTGCTTATTTTCGCTCTGCTGGGCGCGGTTGTGCTGTTGGAGAAAAGGGGCTACCACGCCGTTCCGAACACCACGGAAAGCGGTCTGCTTGAGGAGGACGAGTGGAACGAAGCCAAAAACGCCTCGGCAGGCAAGGTGGCTTCAAACGCGCCGAGGTGCCTTGTGCTCAGGAACAGCCGCGACTATTCCGACAAAAATCTCTCGGACAACATCTCCTTCACGCTCAGCTCGCTGAACGTCAGGGTGACGGTCAAAGACGTTGTACTGCCGGGTGAAGCCGACGATTCGGATAAAACAAAGAACAAGAAAAAGAACTCGGATTCGGCAAAATCTCCTGAAAAAGCCGAGTTCCCGAGTGAGTTCGATAAAAACAAGCAGATCACATACGAAAAAGCCGACACGCCGATAAACTACGGAAATTACGATGAAATAGCGTTCTGCTTCTCCGACTTCTCGGTGTTTGAGCCTGAAATAGCAAAAATCAGCGCATGGCTTAAAAACGGCGGCCACCTGCTTTTTGCCGGCGGCATTGACGAAAAGGTAAACCTTGCAAAGTGGGCGGATATCCTCGGTGCGGATACAGAGAAAAAGCCTGCTCCCGCAGTTGCCGAATCGCTTAAAATCAACACGGAGCTCCTCGCCGGCGCTCAGGGACGCACGTTTTCGGACGATGTTATTTCGGGAGAGGTTCTGAACCTCGCGGTAAGGGACGACTGCACGGTCCATCTTTCAACCGCCGACGGAAACGCCGTTCCGCTTTTGTGGGAGCACAGCGTTGACAAGGGCACGGCTGTTGTGTGCAACTCGGACTTAATGGAGTCCAAGAGCGACAGGGGACTTATTTCCGCGGTTTACTGCCGCTTCTATCCCGTGTACGCCTACCCGGTAATAAACGCCTGCGTATACTGCATAGACGACTGCCCGTCGCCGATCCCCGCGGGCTTTGAAAAGAACGTTGTATCGCAGTACGGCTACACCGTAGGCGATTTCTACTCAAACGTGTGGATGCCTGCGATGCAGAGAATTTCGGAGGACTACGGAATAAAATATTCAACCTTCGCGATCCAGTCCTACGACGACAACACCGACGGAAAATTTGACAACACCGACAACCGCGACACCGCCTCCTACTACGCAGGGCTAATTCTTAACATGGGCGGAGAGGTAGGTATCCACGGCTACAATCATCAGCCGCTCTGTCCCGACGATTTTAAGTTCGACAAGGAAAACGCGGGCTACAAAACCTGGCCAAACGTCATGTCTATGCTCAACTCGGTAAAAGCGGCGGTAAAATACACCGAGTCGCTGTCTGACGAGCTTTATGTAAACGCCTATGTCGCGCCGAGCAATGTAATAAGCAAGGAAGCGCTCAGCGAAATGCTCAGTCAGGTTGAAAACATCAGGGTTTACGCTGGAGTTTACACGGGAACGCGCGACCAGTTCATTCAGGAATACAAGGTGCTCGACAACGGAGTTGTATTCTGTCCGCGCCTTACCGCCGATATGCAGATGGAGGACAGCGAGTGGTGGACGCAGATAAACGAGCTGAACTACCACTACGTTGAGTCAAACTTCATTCACCCCGACGATATCCTCGACGAGCAGAGAAGCGACGGCGGTGATTTTAACCAGATGATTTCGGGCTATACAAAGATGATTGAGTGGAACCGCAGCATGGGACTGCGCAACACAACTATTTCGGAGTGCGGCGGAGCGGTTCAGAGATACTGCAACCTCAACTACACCCAGACCTTTGACGGTTCCGAGCTTAAGCTTAATATCGAGGGGCTTATTGACACCGCATACATGATGATACGCACAAACGGAAAGAATATATCCTCGGTTGAGGGCGGCAGCGTAAAAGAATGCGGCGGCGACGTTTACATTTTAAAAGCGGAGTCTCCCGCGGTGACGATTAAGACGGTGGATAAATAATGAGAGTTTGTTTCATACTTGAGGGCTGCTACCCCTATATAAGAGGCGGAGTTTCCGCGTGGGCGCATGAATATATGACTTCAAATCCGCAGATAGAGTTCGTTCTGTGGACGATTCATGCCGCGCGGAAATATACGGGAGAGCCGCTCTATAAACTGCCCGAAAACGTGGTTGAGTGCCGCGAGATCTACCTTGAGGACGCGCTCAAATCAGGCGGCAGGGGCAGCTCAAAAAACTACGGCGCGTATATTGACAGCCTTAAAATGATACTCGGCAAAGACGGCGCGGACTTCGGCTCACTGCTTGAAAACTGCTCGGGGGAAATTTCAGCCGACAACTTTGTTGAGTCGGAGGAGTTCTACGCCTTCGCGCGTAAATTTTCGCTTGAAACGGGCACGGGACTTTCGGACGCGTACCACGGACTCAAATCTATATTCATGCCCCTGCTGTTTATGCTCGGTCAGGACGTTCCGAGGGCTGACCTCTACCACAGCGCGGTGGCAGGCTACGGCGGAATACTCGGCGCGCTGGCAAAGCATAAAACGGGCAGACCGTTTGTATTGACCGAGCACGGAATCTATCCGCGCGAGCGCGAGGAGGAGCTTATTCAGGCTGACTGGGTTGCTCCCTCGATGAGAGATGTCTGGATACGCTCTTTTTACAACCTCTCAAAATGCGCCTACAGCTTTGCGGACAGGGTGACCGCGCTTTTTGAGGACGCTGTTGAAAAGCAGATCGAAATCGGCTGCGCGCCCGAAAAGTGTTCGGTGGTTTCAAACGGAATACACTGCGAAAAATTTGAGAACATCCCGGTCAGGGGAAAATCGGATAAAATCAATATCGGGGCGTTTGTGCGCTACGCTCCAATAAAGGACATAAAAACGCTGATTTACGCCTTTTACAACCTGCAAAGCAGGGCTGATTCGGCAGAGCTTTACATAATGGGCGGCACCGACGACGAAACCTACCGCGCCGAGTGCGTGGAGCTTGCTCAAAGGCTGAACGCGGACAGTATTCATATTTTGGGCTACATTGACGCGGTCGAGTACATGGAGAAGATGGACTTCACCGTGATGACGAGCATATCCGAGGGACAGCCGCTTGCTATCCTTGAATCACTCGCGGCGGGCAGACCGTGCATTGCAACAAACGTGGGCAACTGCGCCTGCCTTTTGCAAAGACCGACCGACGGCTTGGGCGAGGCGGGGATCTGCTGCAATCCGATGGATATCAAGGCAATATCCGACGCAATGGAAAAGCTCTGCGTCGATTATGATTTGCGCGTAAGGCTCGGCGAAAACGGCAAAAAAAGAGTGCTCGCAAATTATACATACAAAAAGATGAACGACGGTTATCTTAGGATATACGGAGAGGTACTGTAACAATGGCAGGAGTGGGATTTGAATTACGAAAAGCTGTAACAAGCGAAAACCGTACCGAAAAAACATCGGGCTTTTTCGGCGCGGCTTTCAGCAGCAGCGGCTCAATGATTATCGCAATCACAATCTTCGCCGTTATCCAGGCAGCGGCAAAGGCTCAGCACGCTCCTCAGGCGGTAAACGACCGCTTTATGTGCTACATCACCAACGCAATGTTCCTGTCAATTTTGATTTGCTCGCTGCTGTCAACGGTATTGTCGCGGTACGTTTCAAACGCGGTTTACCTGGGCAAATCCCAAAAGGTGCTGCCGTCGCTCATTGGCGGAGCGGCTTCGGTATCGGCTGCTGGCGGACTGCTGTTTTTTCTGCAGCTTTTGTTCTCCGGAACCGAGCCCGAATCGGCAATACCGCTGTTTTTGCTGTTTATTTCGCTGTGCGCCTGCTGGCTTTTGATGACGTATATCACGCTTATCCGCGAGTACAAGCGGATAGTTTTTGCGTATTCCGCGGCGTTTGGTGTGGCTGTGGCGCTGCTTGCGCTGCTGTATTTTACAACCGAGCTGTCTGTTCCCTCAATGGTTCTCATTCTGCTCGCCGCGTTCGCAACGGTGGATATACTGCTGTTCAGGGCAGTATGCCTCACTTTCTCAAAGCACGACCAAAGCCTGTTTGCGTTCAGGCATGAGCTAAGGCATAATCCGTGCCTGATGCTCGTCGGCTTTCTTATGGCGGCAGGAATGTTGGGGCACTTCTGGCTTACCTGGTTTTTGTCCGACAGCTCAACAACAATTTCACTGTTTTTCAGATTTAACTCTAAGTACGATTTCCCGGCGATCGCGGCGTACTTCTCAACTATACCCTCGGCAATCTATTTTATTACCATATTCGAAACCGATTTCAGCGATAAGTATCAGCGGTATTTTGCCGCGCTGAAATTCGGCGGCGCTTCCGAAATCGAGAGCGCAAAGGAAAGCCTTGTAATAACCCTGCGCAAAAAGCTCAGAACGCTGTTTTTGATTCAGACAGCCTCCTGCGTTGCCTTCATTACCGCAGGCTCAAAGCTGCTCGGCGTTATGAATATCGGCATGACGGAGAGCATGCTCGGAACATTCAGGATTTTCTGCGTGGGCTATTCGCTCTACTATATCGGCAGCACGCTGATTCTTTTAAGGCTCTGGTTCTCGGACGAGCGCAGGGCGGTATTTGACGCGCTTGTTTTTGCGCTCGGAACGTTCGGCGGAACATACCTCGGAATAGTTTTCTTTCCGCAGTATACCGGAGCCGCGTTTGCCGCGTCGGGAGCGGTGCTTACACTTTTGGCGGCAGGCGGACTTGTTGCGCGGCTTAAAAAGCTTGAGTTCTACCTTTTGTGCAAAACCCGGTACAACGACTATCTTCTTAAGGAGGACAAGCCTAAGTCAAAGACGGTTAATAAATCGAGGATAAAACAGCTTTCTGCGGCAGCCTGCACAGCCGCGGCGGCCGCGCTGGGCTCGTCGGGCTGGATGATTGGCGACGCGGTATATCAGTCAAATATAATTACCTTTACGCCCGATAAATCCGAAAAAGTCCTGCTCTGTCCCGGAATGGGACTTGCTCCGTGGGCGGACAGCGACGAAACCCCCTCAATGAAAACCTCGCTTGTGTACGTTGAGCTTAAATGGTCAAACTGGGAGCCCGAGGACGATAAATTTGACGTTGACTATGTAAACAGCCACTTCAAGCTTGAACGCTACCGCAATGAGGGACGGCAGGTGGTGTTCCGCTTTATCTGTGACGAGCCCGCAAAGACGGCGCACATGGACATCCCGAAGTGGCTCTACGACAAAACACATGACGGCGAGGAATACAAAATATCCTACGGCAGCGGCTATTCTCCAAATTATGAAAACGAGCTGTTTATTGAGGAGCACGCCGAGGCTGTGGCAAAGCTCGGAGAGGCGTTCGGCGGCGACGATTTCTTTGTGTATGTTGAGCTCGGAAGCCTCGGTCACTGGGGCGAATGGCACACCGACTACGACGAAGGACTTAATCCTATACCCGAATTTTCCGTGCGCGAACGGTATGTAAAGCCGTATCTGAGCGCGTTTCCTCACGCTAAATTCCTGCTGAGATATCCGCTCATCGACGCAAAGCAGTACAAAACGGGACTGTACAACGACCTGACGGGCGACTATGACGAAACGCTCTACTGGGTAAATCAAATGACCGACAGCGTTTGGGAGCAGACGGGACTAAAGGAGCAGGCGGACTGCAGTGAAAGCTGGAAAACTCAGCCCGTTGGCGGAGAATTTGCCCAGACGCACCAAAACGACTACTTTATGCGCTCGGAGTTTGAAATGACGCTCGAGGCAATCCGCATGACTCACCAGTCGTTCATCGGCCCAAAAATCATCATAGACGAGGACGACAAAAACTACAATTACCAGTTTAACGAAATACTAAAAACGATCGGCTACCGCTACAGCGTGGACAACGTAAAGCTAAACTTTGCGGACAGCGAAAGCTTCAATATTGAGTGCACACTCACAAACGACGGCATAGCTCCGATTTATGAAAAATACCCTGTAAAGCTTGAAATATTCGACTCCGACGGCAACAGTGTTTGGACGTCGCCCGAGGCGGACATTGACCTGCGCGAGGTTATCCCCGGCAAAAACGGAACGTTTAAGCTCTCCGTCAAAAAGGAGAACTTTGACGACGACATGGACTACACGCTCACGATACGCGCCGAAAAAGGCGGCAGGCTCCTGCCTATGGCAATGGCTAAGGAGTACAGGGAAAACGTTTATAAAATAGCCGAATTCAGGGTTGAATAACGGCGGAAAGGAGGCGCTTTTGTGTCAAACCGAAAAAATTACACAGATATAATGCTGCTGCTTGCAGTTGCGGCTATGGCGGTGCGCGGCATAGCGCTGCCTATCTGGAGCAAATCCGCCCCCGTAAATTCCGTGTGGGATATCTCGGGCGCGTATTCCGTAATATCCGCGTGGGGCTTTCCGCTGCTGGTTGCGGCAACGGGCTGCAAATACCTTGCAAACTCTCAAAGCTATTCAACGGGCTTTGTTCTCAAAAAACTCCTGCCGCGCGCGCTGTTGGGCTGCGCGGTGTGGTGGCTTGTGTCGGCGCTTACGCTGATGAAATATTCAAATAAAAATGAAATAGATACGGACACCTTCTTTGAAGCAATGTCAAAGGCGCTCAACGCTCCGTATTACGCTCGGTTTTTGCAGCTCGTTGTAATATTCTTCGCGTTTTATCCGCTGCTGAAAAGAATTGCCGACGACAAAAAGCTGACGGGCTACGCCGTGATCGTTTTTGCGGTATTTTCCGCGGTGGTGCCCGTGATGAAGCACATACCCTACCTCAGCTACGGCTACATGTTTCTTTCCCAGCTCAACTGGGGATTCTTTACCGAATTCGGACTTTACCTTTTCCTCGGTATTTTCCTTTCGCGTATTGAGCTTGAATGGCATTTCCGCGTTGTAGTTTACTGCGCGGGCGTGCTCTCTACCGTCGCCATGTATTCGCTCACTTTCTGGAACTACTCACAGGAAAAGGGCATGGACAAAACATATATTACGGAGGCTTCTCCGTTTACGGTCATTCAGACCGCCGCGGTGATTTTGCTGATTTCAGCCGCCGCAAAAAGGTTAGGACTGAAAAGCAGCGGATTTTTCCTTGAAAGCTGCGCCCGGTGCTCCTATGTTTTCGTTCCGCTTTTTGCGGTGTTCTCGGGCGCTTTGAGCAAGCTCATTTCCGCGCAGTCTGTTCCGCTCGCGCTCTATATTCCGCTTACAGCGTTTATCGCCGCGGCTTGCGCACTTGCTCTCGGCTCGGTTTTCAGGCGAGTGCCGATACTGTCGTTTATCTCCATTTGACTTATTCGAGGAACTTCTTATGAAAAAACATGTTACCCTTAAACGAATGATAATCGCGCTGTCCGCTGTTGCGGCAACGGTCGTGGGATGTATCTTCCTGATAATGTACTCTCAGCGTGAAATCGACGAGTCGCCCGACGGCACTCCCGATTCCGCCGCTGAGTCGGGCGCAGCCAAAACCCCTGCGCTCATTACTCCGAAAAGCTTTTGCAGCTGCGGCGAGCTGATGTTCGCGTATATCGGAAAGGACGGCTATCTGTACAACCTCGACGATGAGTCAAAGCCGCTCATTGAGCAGCCTGCCGACGAGCTGCTGTACGCCTCTGACGACACGGTGATATACACCGCTCCCGCAGAAACCGACGGCGCGCGCAACGGCAGGGAATCGGTTATCCAGGAATTGCAGATAGGCGAAAAGGAAAACACCCTCAACACAATAGCAACGGTGACAATTGACCCCTGCTGGTCGTCAAACGACGAGGTGGTATACTTTATCAAGGACGACAACAAAAAGCAGCTTTGCACCTTTGAGCCGCTCACCTCCACCACCGAGAACGCGGCTGAGTTTGAGGAGGAAATAACGGGGCTGCGGATATCGAGCGACGGACTGCTTGCCACGACCGTTTCGGGTAAGGAGCTTTTGTATATTCCGCTCTCAAAGCAGCTGACAAATCCAAACTACGACTGTCAGGGCTCGCGGCTGATCGTCTGCGAGCAGTACGACCTCATCCTCACCCCCGAGGGTGAGCTGAGCTACAGATGGATGGGCTCAAACGAGGCGACAAAGGTTGCGGAGCATGTTGTTGTGCCCTGCGGCTATCAGGACAACGAAATACTTTATATCCAAAAAAACGAGGACGGAATGTCGCTGTGCGCGTACTTTGTATCGGAGGAGCAGAACAAGGAGCTTGCAAAGCTGCCCGAAAATATTCTTCCTCAGCTTACGGTAAGCGCGGACTACGCGTTTGTGATTGACGACGGCAACATCGTATACAGACTGCTCCTTGACAACAATCAGTTCTCACCGTTCTGTCAGATAAAGGACGGCGTAAAAAATCCTATGATTTCAATGTTTGACTACCGCCTCATGGTATACGACCTCTCAAAAGAGGCAGGAAGCTCCTACTGCTACTCGCTTGACGCAACCAAAAGCCCAAGCAAGGAGGAGGCTTCACAGCTTGAAAAAAAGCACACGGAATTTGTTGACAGCAAATCAGGCGAACTTTCGGGCTTCTCAACGCTTGAAATGGCGTCGGTAGGCGAGGAGGTATCAGACCTGCAGCAAAAGCTGTTTGAGGCGGGATATCTGAGCTCGGTCCCGTCGGGAATATTCGACGTTGACACTGCAGCGGCGGTTCAGTATGTACAGTCCGACCTCGGACTTGACGAAAGCGGAATAGCCACCCCCGAGCTGCAGCTGACGCTCAGCAAGGAAAAGCTTGAAAAGCGCGCAGGCTACCGTGCGCTGTCCTCAACGAGCAAGGGAATAAGAGTACGCGATATGCAGGCAAGGCTGAGAACGCTCGGCTATATGAAGGACGCCGTAACGGGCAAAGTTGACAAGCCCACCGAAACCGCGCTTGCTCTGTTTTCAAAGGCGAATTCGCTCGACTACGACGGCGGCGTAATAAAAGCAGACCTGCAAAAGCTTTTGTTTGACAAAAGCACCGCCGAATACAGCGGACTTATTGAGCTTAACAAGGGCGACTGCTGTCCTGCCGCGACAAAGCTTAACGAAAGGCTCAAAAAGCTCGGCTACCTTGCAGGCTCGGTAAATCCCTGCTTTGATACAAAAACCGAAACCGCGCTCAAGCTCTATCAGCAGCTAAATAACCTGAATACTTCGGGCGCGGGAGATTCAAAAACCCTTAGCTCGCTGTTTAACTCAAAGGCGGCGTCATGCCCAAAAGAATACGCCCCCGCGGCTCCCAACGATTCATCCTCGGCAAACAAAGGTCAGGCAATCTCCGACAGACAGCTAAAAATAATCCGCAAATGGCTGACAAAGCAGTTCGCGGTAAATCATACCGACAGACAGGCTGTAAAGCGTCTGCAAAGACAGCTTGTAAAGCTCGGCTTCATGAAGGCTGAAAACGTGACGATGATTTACGACCAAACAACAAAGGACGCGGTAACAAAGTACCAAAAGGCGCACGGAATAACCGCCGACGGTTTCGCTTCAAAATCGACGCTGACCGAGATATTCAGCGCAGTTAAAACACAATAAAGGAAAGCTTTATGAAAAAAATCACGCTTATTATGCTGCTTGCTTTTGCCGCGGTATGCACTGTATCATGCTCATCAGGGCAAAAGTCAAAAGCGGAGGGCAAGCCCCAAAGCTCGGCGGAAAGCTCCAAGCCCGACGAGGGAGAGGCTGCGGCTCTTAAAACCGAAAAATGGAAGAGCGGCAAGGACAACAGCGAGCACACCGCAACAATATATTCGCTCGGAAACACCGCCGAGGAAATAAAAAAAGAGCTGAGCGGTGAAATTAAGCTCAGCCATAAATTCATTGACAACGTGCCTGTTTACGAGATGTACCGCGAGGACAGACAGAACGCTCCCGTTGTGCTTTTCATGCACGGACAGCTTTCGCGCAAGGAGGAAAATTTAGGCGATATGACCGCCTTTGCCGACGCGGGCTACTTCTGCGTTGCGCTCGACTTGCAGGGACACGGCGAGCGGGTGACCGACGAGCCGTTGATGGCTCTTGAAATCACCAAAAACACCTCGTCCGATATCGACCTGCTTCTCGATTACTACAGCTTATGCAAAGCCGCGGAGTCAAAGAAATTCGCGCTTATAGGCTTTTCTCAGGGCGGAAGTACGGCGTACTGGTACTCCGCCTACGGAGAATCAACTCCGAGCGCGCTTATTGTCGGAAGCACCTCTCCCGATTTCAACTATCCGCGCGACAACACCTGCATATCGGGCGGCGAGCTTACAAAGCAGACATGGAGCGATTCCAAGATAAAGGAATTCGTAAATAAATACAATCCCATAAATCACTGGGAAAAGCTGCTTAAAACGCCCGTTTTGTCGGGCAACAGCCTTGACGATGAAATAGTTTCGTACAAGGGCAGCGAAGCTCTTGAAAAGAAGCTCTCAAAGGGCGGAAACAAGGATATCTCGTTTTTCTACTTTGACGGCGCGGGGCACAATATCACAAAGGAATTTCTTGATAAAATGCTGCCGTTCGTTCAAAAATATCTTTAACCGCGGAGGTTCTGCATGACCAAAAAAGCAATCGCCTTTCCTGCGGCAGCCGCCGCGCTTTTGGGAGCGGTAATACTTTCGTTTTTCATAACCGAATACAGCCTGCAGCTCCGCGCTGTGGGCGTTTTGGGCGCGTGCCTTATTCTCTGGATATCCGAGGCTATGCCGATTTCCCTGTCGTCGCTGATGATGATTTGCCTGCTGCCGTTTCTCGGACTGATGAGCTTTAACGACGCGCTCTCAAACTTCGGCGTAAATACCGCGCTGTTTATCATGGCGTCCTCGGGGATAACAATCGCGCTGTCGGACGGCGCGATACCAAAATTTCTCACAAATCTGATGATGAAAAAATTCGGCGGAAAGCCAAGGCTCCTTATTCTCGGCACAGCCTTGCTTGTTACGGTGTTCTCGGCGTTCGTTTCAAGCCTTGCGACCTGCGCGCTGTTCACCGCGCTTATTGTATCCGCGCTCAAATCCTCGGGGATCAGGGCGGGGCAGACAAATCTCGGCAAGGCTCTTATGCTGACGGTTCCCGCGTGCGCGGGTATCGGCGGTTTTATGTCGCCTGCGGGAACTCCCGCAAATATTCTTGTGATCGACCTGCTAAAACAGCAGGGGATAGAGGTAACCTTCCTAAAATGGTGCGCGGTCGGCTTCCCGGTCGGAATACCTGCCGCTCTGCTGTTCGCGCTCAGCGTAATGCTCGTGTTCAAGCCCGAAAAAGACTTAAATCCCGTCGTGTACTCCGAGGTGAAATTTTCCCCGGCTGATATAAAAACGCTCGTTATCGTTTCGGCTGTAATAGTCGGCTGGTTCCTAACGAGCTTCCTCCCCGTAATCAGTCCAACAATAGTTGCGCTGCTCGGGCTTTCGGTAATGTTCTTACCGTGCTTTGATTTGCTTGATATGAAAAAATTCAGCAGCGGAGTAAACTGGGATCTGGTTCTTGCCATGGGCTCGGTGAGTATTCTCATGACCGCCGTGTCGGGTACGGGGCTGCTGTCGGATATTTCCGGCGCGCTGTTCGGCAATATTTCGTCGCTGTCGCCCGTGCT
>OMXW01000014.1 GCA_900315085.1 uncultured Eubacteriales bacterium | reverse complement strand
TCTCGCGAAACACCGACATCATCAATCAAGCCGACATCAAGAACGCGAAATAAAATACTTGATTTTATTGAAATAAAGTAGTAAAATAGGGAAAGTGTAATTTATGGATAATAAAAGGAAGTGTACAGAATGTTAACACTTGATAAAATTTACCACGCTTCATATGTGCTCAAGGACGTGATCCGTCCCACACATATCGTAAAGGCAGAGGCGCTCTCAAACGACTGCCACGTCTACCTCAAACCCGAGAACCTGCAAATCACGGGTTCGTTTAAGGTAAGAGGCTCGGGCTATAAGATTTCACAGCTCTCTGACGAGGAAAAGGCGAGAGGCGTAATTGCGTGCTCCGCCGGCAACCACGCTCAGGGCGTAGCGCTTGCCGCTACAAAATACGGAATAAAGAGCCTGATTTGTCTGCCCGACGGCGCTCCAATCTCAAAGGTAGAGGCGACAAAGGGCTACGGCGCGGAGGTCTGCATGGTACCCGGCGTTTACGACGACGCGTACAATAAGGCGCTTGAGCTGAGAGATGAGAAGAACTATACGTTCATCCATCCCTTTGACGACGAAAACGTAATCGCGGGACAGGGTACTATCGGAATTGAGATCCTCAATGAAATGCCCGACGTTGACGCGGTAATCGCGGCAATCGGCGGCGGCGGACTTCTTTCGGGAGTAGCCTGCGCAATAAAGAACCTCAACCCCAATATCAAGGTGTACGGCGTTCAGGCTGAGGGCGCACCCTCGATGTATGAGTCAATTAAGCAGGGCAAGCCCGTATCGCTCGATAAGGTTTCAACAATTGCCGACGGTATCCAGGTCAAGGAACCGGGTGAGCATACATTTGAATATATCCAGAAATATGTTGACGAAATCGTAACGGTATCCGACGACGAAATCGCATCCGCTATTCTCAAGCTGATTGAAACACAGAAGATGATTGCCGAGGGCGCGGGCGCGGCTCCGCTTGCGGCTGTTATGTATAATAAGCTCCCGATCAAGGGCAAAAAGGTTGTCTGCATCGTATCGGGAGGTAATATCGACGTAACGATACTCAACCGCGTAATCAAGCGCGGACTTATCATGAGCGGCAGACAGCAAACTCTGTGCATCGAGCTTCAGGATAAGCCCGGTCAGCTTGTGGCTGTGTCTAAGATTATCGCAGAGAGCGGCGGAAATGTGATCTCCGTCCACCACGAAAGAGCGGGCGAGGGTACCGACGTAACCGCGGCATACCTGAGAATAGTAATTGAAACCAGAAACTTTGACCATGTAAAGCAGATTTCCGACTCACTCAAGGCGGCAGGCTTTAAACTGGTATAATAAAAAAGGTGGTATAGTGTGAAAATGTTCACACTATTTAAAAATTTAATTGCCCGCTCAGTTTGCCGCAAGCGGCAACGAGCGATGGCTAAATCGCCATTTACGCCTTATCTGCCCACAGTGAGAGCGTAAGGTAATCTTTAATTTCTTTTTGTGGGCAGAAAGGCTATGACGATTATTATGGAAAAGGTTTACACAAAAAATGCTCCCGACGCAATCGGCCCCTATTCACAGGCGATAAAGGCAAACGGCCTTGTTTTCACATCGGGACAGATAGCAATCAATCCCGCAAGCGGTCAGGTAGAGGCTGAAACAATTGAAGCTCAGACCGAGCAGGTTTGCACAAACCTCAAAAACGTGCTCGAAGCGGCAGGCAGCAGCCTTGAAAAGGCGGTAAAAACAGTATGCTTCCTCGCAGATATGGGCGACTTCGCCGCGTTCAATGAGGTTTACGGTAAGTACTTCACAGAAAAGCCCGCGCGTTCATGCGTGGCTGTAAAATCTCTCCCCAAGAATGTTCTTGTTGAGGTAGAGGTAATAGCAGAAGCATAAAAAGCATAAGTATTTTTGGCTGGCTCATTTTGAGTCAGCCGTATTTTTATCCTTGACAAATACCCCATGGGGGTATATAATGAGGTTAGCATAAGGCAACGGAGTGATAATGTGCCAAACGAATGTCAGTGTCATAAAACAAAAAAACGCGGAGATGATGAATATAAAAAGCTCATTAACCGCCTTAGCCGAATAGAAGGGCAAATCCGCGGAATCCGCCGTATGGTGGAAAACGACGCGTATTGTACCGATATTTTAATTCAGGTAGCCGCAGTCAATGCCGCGCTGAATTCATTTAATAAAGAGCTGCTCTCAAATCATATCCATACCTGCGTGGCGCGTGATATCCGTGAGGGCAAGGATGAAACAATAGACGAGCTTGTTGATACGCTCAAAAAGCTGATGAAGTAGGTGATTGTTTGGAACAGTATAATGTTGGCGGAATGAGCTGCGCCGCATGCAGCGCAAGGGTTGAAAAGGCGGTTTCACAGCTCGACGGCGTAACCTCCTGCTCGGTCAGTCTGCTGACTAACTCAATGGGAGTTGAGGGCAGCGCAAAGCCGCAGGAAATAATTGCCGCAGTAGAAAACGCGGGCTATACCGCCTCGGTTAAGGGAAAAGATAAGCAGACGGAAGCCAAAGCAGATTCGCTCAAAGATACCGAGTCGCCGAAAATTTTAAAAAGGTTAATTGCCTCGCTCGGATTCCTGCTGGTGCTCATGTATTTTTCAATGGGTCACTCAATGCTCGGACTTCCGCTCCCCGAGTTTTTCAGCGGCAACCATGTCGCGCTCGGACTTGTACAGCTTTTGCTTGCCGCAACGGTCATGATAATAAACCAGAAGTTTTTCATAAGCGGATTCAAAGGTCTGCTTCATAAGGCCCCTAATATGGATACGCTCGTCGCGCTCGGCTCGGGCACGGCGTTTGTATACAGCACAGCCGCGCTGTTTTTGATGACGGCGGAGGTAATGAACGGCAACAGCGAAGCGGCTCACGCGCTGATGCACGAGTTCTACTTTGAGTCGGCGGCAATGATTTTGACGCTGATCACTGTCGGAAAGCTGCTGGAAGCAAAGTCAAAGGGACGAACAACCAACGCACTCAAAAGCCTGATGAACCTTTCGCCGAAAAAAGCGACGGTTCTGAGAGAAGGGATAGAAACCGAGGTCAATATTGAGGCGGTTAAAAAAGGCGACGTGTTTGTTGTCCGTCCCGGCGACAGCATACCGGTTGACGGAGTAGTGCTGGAGGGAGAAACGGCGGTTGACGAGTCAATGCTCACAGGCGAGAGCGTGCCTGTAGATAAATCCGCAGGCAGCGCGGTTTCAGCCGCAACGATCAACCGCTCGGGTTTCATCCGCTGTGAGGCGACAAGGGTAGGAGAGGACACCACCCTTTCTCAGATAATAAAAATGGTCAGCGACGCGGCGGCAACAAAGGCTCCAATCGCAAAAATCGCAGATAAGGTTTCGGGAATATTCGTGCCGACGGTTATTTCAATCGCTGTAGTGACGTTTATTATCTGGCTGATAATCGGCGCGCCAATCGGCACAGCAACAGCCCGCGCAATATCGGTGCTCGTAATTAGCTGTCCGTGCGCGCTCGGACTTGCCACACCTGTAGCGATAATGGTCGGCAGCGGAGTAGGCGCGCGCAGCGGCATACTGTTCAAAACGGCGGTATCGCTTGAGGAAACAGGCAAAATCAAGGTGGCAGCCCTCGATAAAACGGGAACAATAACACAGGGCAAGCCCGTAGTCACCGATATAGTGCCGTATGAAGTCAGAGAACAAGAACTGCTCCAAGCTGCGGCGTCGCTCGAGAAAAAGAGCGAACATCCGTTGGCGCAGGCGATAATCGAGGAAGCCGAAAACAGGAAGATAATAATTTCCGAAACCGAGCATTTCTCCGCCGTATCGGGCAAGGGACTGACCGCGACGCTCAAAGGAGAAACGGTCAGCGGAGGAAACCTGAGCTATATTTCACGGTTCTGCGATATCCCTGATCAAATTAATCAAAAAGCCGGGGAGCTTGCAAATCAGGGAAAAACGCCGCTATATTTCTCTAAAGGAAATAATTTTTTGGGCGTAATCGCGGTAGCGGACGTAATCAAGCCCGAAAGCCGAGAGGCTGTGGCGGAGCTGAAAAGAATGGGAATCCATGTTGTAATGCTCACGGGCGACAATGAAAAGACCGCAAGAGCTATCGGCGCGCAGGCAGGAGTTGACGAGGTGATAGCGGAAGTCCTGCCCGACGGCAAGGAGAGCGTGATCCGCCGCCTGAAAGAGAGAGGCAAAACCGCAATGGTGGGCGACGGAATAAACGACGCGCCCGCCCTGACAACAGCCGACGTCGGAATAGCGATCGGCGCAGGCGCGGACGTGGCAATCGAAGCCGCCGACGTAGTTTTGATAAAAAGCCGCCTGAGCGACGTTCCTGCCGCAATAAAGCTCGGCAAGGCAACCTTGAAAAATATATACGAAAACCTGTTCTGGGCGTTCATCTACAACATCATCGGAATACCGCTTGCCGCGGGAGCGTTTATCTCACTGCTCGGCCGGCAGATGAACCCGATGTTCGGCGCGGCGGCAATGAGCCTGTCAAGCTTCTGCGTAGTTACAAACGCGCTCAGACTGAACCTTGTAAACCTCAAACCAAAGCATAAAACGGCTGAGTCCGCGCCGACTGAGCCTGAAATACAAACCGAAGAAAAGGAGAACGACGACATGAAAACAAAAATCACAATCGAGGGCATGATGTGTCCGCACTGCGAGGCAAGGGTAAAATCCGCGCTTGAAGCGGTCAGCGGCGTAGAATCCGCGGAAGTAAGCCACAAAAAAGGCGAAGCAAAGGTAAAACTCAGCGCTGACGTACCCGTAGAAACCCTTAAAGCGGCGGTAGAAGAAGCCGGCTACAAGGTATTATAAAAAATTGTAAAAAATAAGAATAAACAAAGCGCCTCCGTCAATACTAACATCGGAGGTGCTTTTTAATGAGCAGATATTACAGATCAGGCAGACACAGCAGAAAAAGCCTGAGAGAAAGAATAGGATTCTACACGGCGTTTTCAATCTGTCTTATAGCCGTAGCAATGGCAGTTTACTCAACATATAACACAGTATCGCGCAAATCCGCCGTGAAGACCGTAACCCAGCCCGCAACCGATTCACAGCTTGTTGCACAGCCGGTCACGGGAGTGACCGTGCCTGAGCCGAAAATCGACACTCCGCCGGCAAACGGTGCCGCCGACTTAACCGTGCCCACCGTCACAGCCGACCAATCAACTCAGCCGACCACATCAGGCGGCGACATGGACGACGCAATGCAGACCTTGCTTTCGGTAGATTTAAGTCTTACCGCTCCCACAAAGACAGGCAAGGTGCTCCGCGAATACACCAAGGACAGCGTGTATTTTAAAACGATAAACGTCTGGAAGCCGCACACGGGAGTTGACTTCTCCTGCGATTTGGGCGACGATGTAAAGGCTATGGTAAGCGGAAAGGTCACAAAAATAAGCAACGACAAAATGTTCGGAAAAACGGTTGAGATCTCGTCGGGCGTAGCGGTGCTTAGCTACAGCGGACTCGGAGATATCAAGGTGAAGCAGGGCGACAGCGTTGAAAGGGGAGACGTGATCGCCACCTCGGGAGCGGTGCCCTGCGAGGCAGGCGATGAAAACCACATTCACGTCAGCCTAAAGGTCGAAGGCAAAAACGCCGACCCGCTCAATTTCATGGGCGGAGAATAATTCTTACAGCAGAGTAATATAATAGTAATGCAAGCCCTCGAACCGTTCAGGGGCGCGCGGCGCGTATCAAGGCAGTTTGCCTGTACGCGCCGTTTTTTATTAATGTGAAGTGTCATCCTGAGCGGTGCCGAAGGCAAAATCGCAAAGCGATTTAGTCGAAGGATCCCCCAATCAAACAAACTCTGTTTTCAAGTTTGGGGGATTCCTCCGCGTTGGTCGGAATGACATATATATTCTGTTGCATGGCAAAAAACATCAAACACAAAGGGATTGGCAAACGCCAATCCCAAATTTTTCTATTCAAAGAGCATAAGCTCTGATATTTTTATCTAACCGCACTTAAAAATTTCATAATGTAAGCTTATCTTTCGCTCTCATGCCATTCCTCGTTGCCGAAGATAAAATCATCGATGTCCATAACGACAAATTTCATAATTAACACCTCCTAAATAAACATTAACAGTATATTCAGGAGAAAGCCGAAATATGATATTATCCTAAAATATCAAGGTAGGCTTCAATTGCGGAGACCGCCTGATCTGTGCTCAGCTTGGTGCTGTTGATACACAAATCGTAGTTTTCGGGTGATCCCCACTTCTGTCCTGAATAAAAACTGTAGTAATTTGCTCTGTTTTTGTCCGCCTTCAATACCGCCTGTTTGGCACGGGACGGGTGAATCTCATTTCTCTCAAGCGCTCTTTTAACTCTGGCGTCGATATCTGCGTAAATAAATATCTTTACAACGTTGTCATAGTAACGCAGGATATAGTCGGCACACCTTCCGACCACTACAAAAAATTCCTTTTCCGCTTTTTCCTTAATGATTTTGTGCTGTAAAAGATAAAGCTTGTCATTCAGGGGCAAATCGCCCATACCGCCGGTAGAGAAATTGTTGCCGTAGTTATAAAGGCCCGTTGAAAGCGAATAAAGCAAGCTGTTTGCAGGTTTTTCATCTGCCTTCGCGAACAATTCGGGTGAAATACCGCTCTCTTTGGCTGCAATAGAAATGAGTTCCTTGTCATAAAAACCGATGCCCAGCTTTTCGGATAAAGCTTTGCCTATTTCATGACCGCCTGAACCGTACTGTCTTGTAATAGTAATAATTTTGTTGCAGCTCATAAATAACACCTCTGTATTCGCGAAATCAGAGAAATAATAAATAAAACATATGTACTTATAATTCCTCTGTGTAATTATATAATAGCACAAATTTTTAAAAAATCCACACTTTTTTATTAAAATATTACTAAAATTGAAAAATTTGTTTAATGTGAACTAAAACAAGGCTTCGACTTTGTGAAGTATTACCCGTTAAAAACTATAATTTTCATAGGTTTTTGAAAATTTGCGAAACATTCGCAAATCTATTGACAATTAATTTGCGCGGTGATATAATAATTTGCGAAACATTCGCAAATTGGAGGCGGCTTTATGCCAAAATACATGACCAAGCAAAGAAAAGCCCTGCTTTCCTTTTTATCGGCTCACGCGGACGAGGAGCTTTCTGCGCGTCAGATAGCTCAAACGCTCAGCGGCGAGGGAATAAGCATCAGCGCGGTGTACCGAAATTTATCCGCGCTCGAGCAGGAGGGCAAAATCCGCAGGGTTTCCAAAAACGGAAGCCGCGAGGTGTTCTATCAGTACACCGACTGCACTGCCTGCAAGAACTGCCTGCATCTTTCGTGTGAAAAATGCGGAAGGACCTATCATATGAATATGCCCGACGCCGACCGACTTGTAGCCGCTCTCGCGCAAAACGACGAGTTCGCAATTGACAAATCCGCTACCGTGCTTTACGGTGTTTGCAAAGAATGTAAAAAACAGTGATAAGAGGGATAAGCAATGAAAAAAATCGTATCAATTATTTTAGCCGCCGCGCTTGCGCTCTCGGTATTCGCCGGATGCTCGGGAAAGTCGGACAAGGACAAGGGCAAGCTTAAAATACTTACCACAATCGCGCCGCAGTACGACTGGCTCAAAAACTTAACGGACGGGGCGAAGGACGTCGAGCTTAACATGCTGCTTGACACAGGCGCAGATTTGCACAGCTTTCAGCCGTCAACCGACGATATATATCAGGTATCATCCTGCGACGTATTTGTATACACGGGCGGCAATTCCGACAAATGGGTCGACAACGCTCTGAAAAATAACGAAAAGGTACTTGCAATCAACCTCATGGAGCTTCTCGGCGACAAAGCCAAGGAGGAGGAAACCGTAGAGGGCATGCAGGCTGAGGAAGAGGAAGAAGAGGAAGGCGGCAAGGAGTACGATGAGCACATCTGGCTCTCGCTCAAAAACGCCGACTATATCTGTGAAAAAATCACCGAAAAGCTTTCCGAGAAGGACAGCAAAAACAAGGACGTCTACGAAAAGAACCAAAAATCGTATTCCGAAAAGCTCAAAAAGCTGGACGGAGAATACGAAAACTCGGTCAGGAACGCTCATAACAACACTCTGATATTTGCCGACCGTTTTCCGTTCCGCTACATGACGGATGATTACAAGCTCAAGTATTACGCGGCGTTCGTAGGCTGCTCGGCGGAAACCGAGGCAAGCTTCAAGACGGTAAAATTCCTTGCCGACAAGCTTACAGAGCTCAAGCTGCCCGCGCTGATGACAATAGACGGCTCCGACCAAAAAATCGCAAAGACCGTCAGAGATACCTCCGAAATCAAGAACGCGGAGATCCTCACAATCAACTCAATGCAGTCAATGAAACACGATGATATTGAAAAAGGCAACGACTATATAAAGGTAATGAAGGACAATCTTGAAGTGCTCAAAAAGGCGCTTAATTAACATATAAATAGTATAGGGAGAAAAAATGGCACAGCTTACTTGTGACGATCTTACCCTCGGATATGAGGGCAAGGAAATACTTTCGGGGCTCAGCTTCTCGGTCAATCAGGGCGACTATCTTTGCATAGTCGGCGAAAACGGCTCGGGAAAATCGACCCTGATGAAAACAATACTCGGACTTCACAGCCCCATGAAGGGCAAAATAATAACGGGCGAGGGACTTTCTCAGACCGAAATCGGCTATCTTCCGCAGCAAACGCTGGTGCAGAAGGACTTTCCGGCTTCGGTGCGCGAGATAGTAATATCTGGCTTTCAGGGCAAATGCGGAATCCGTCCGTTCTACACAAAGGCGGAAAAGCGCGAGGCTCTTGAAAACATGAAGAAAATGAGAATAGACGACCTGCAAAAACGCTGTTACCGCGAGCTTTCCGGCGGACAGCAGCAGCGAGTGCTTCTTGCGCGCGCGCTCTGCGCCACCAAAAAGATGCTACTGCTCGACGAACCCGTAGCCGGCCTCGACCCCAAGGTGACCGCCGAGATGTACAGCCTTATTAACGGACTTCACAAGGAAGGCATAACCATCATTATGATATCGCACGACATAGAAGCCGCAATGCGCTACGCCACCCACATACTTCACATAGGCGGCGACGCGTTTTTCGGCACAAAGGAAGAATTCAAGCGCGGAATGTTCCTCAACGACCGTTCGCTTATTAACGGAGGTGAGCGCCGTGGCTGAGGTATTTGACAAGCTCGTCTATTATTTCCAGAACGTTCCCACCGTCCGCTACGCGTTCATAGTAGGAATATTCATCGCGCTCTGCGCCTCGCTTTTGGGCGTAACGCTCGTACTCAAAAGATTCTCGTTTATCGGCGACGGACTTTCGCACGTTGCGTTCGGCGCAATGGCTGTGGCGGCTGTTGTTGGAGTGACCGACAACATGCTGATTGTAATGCCCGTCACGGTAATCAGCGCGGTTCTGCTGCTTGCAACGGGCAAAAACGCGAAAATCAGGGGAGACGCTTCGGTCGCCATGATATCCGTAGGCGCGCTTGCTATAGGCTACCTGCTGATGAATAAATTCCCGACCACCAACAACGTATCGGGCGACGTATGCTCAACGCTGTTCGGCTCAACCTCGATTCTGAGCCTCACCCCGACAGACGTATTAATTACCGTTTCGCTGTCGGTTGCGGTTGTAATAGCGTTCATACTGTTCTATAACAAGCTGTTCGCGGTCACCTTTGACGAAAATTTTGCGCGCGCCACAGGCACAAAGGCAGGACTTTACAACCTTATCATCGCAATCATCATCGCGGTGATCATCGTGCTCGCCATGAACGTAGTCGGCTCGCTGCTTATTTCCGCGCTCGTAATTTTTCCGGCGCTCTCAGCGATGCGCGTGTTCAAAAGCTTCAAGTCGGTAACGATATGCGCGGCGTGTTTGTCTGTATTCTGCGCGTCGCTCGGAATCATAATCTCAATCATTGACGGAACGCCCGTTGGCTCAACAATAGTAGCCGTAGACATAGCCGCGTTCTTTGTATTCTGGATAATCGGACTTGTAAAGGGAGGAATAAGAAGATGAAAAAGCTTGTTTCACTTGCGCTCTGCACGGTAATCGCGCTTTTGGCGGCAGGCTGCGGCAGCTCAGGCTCGGCAGCGGATAAAGCCGCCCAGTCCTCAAAGGGCAAAACGGTCAGCGACGTGTTGTCTCAGGCGCAGTCCTCTCAGCAGGACGCCACCGACAACGTGCCTCCTATTGCCACTCAGGTAGACCCGTCAAAGCTTACCTATCCCGAACTTGAATATGAAGCCGACCTCGACCTAACAACAATGAGCAGTACCATGGTGTACTCTGAGGTCAGCAACATGATAAAAACGCCGTCAAATTACATGGGCAAGCGCATTAAGATAAACGGCACCTTTGACGTATACACAGACATTAAAACAAAGACGTTTTACTATTCCTGCATAGTTCAGGACGCCACGGCGTGCTGCAAAAGCGGAATCGAGTTCTCGCCCAAGGCAAAGATGACCTACCCCGACGATTTCCCCACGGTCAATACACCGATAACCGTAGGCGGAGTTTTTGAGACCTACAAGGAGGGGGACACAACCTATCTCCGCCTCAAAAACGCCGAAATCGCAATAGCAAAAACCTGATATTAATCTTCCGCGTTCAGATTATGGGCGCGGATATTTTTTATATTAAAAACAGAGGGTTGCAATTGACCCTCCGTTAATGTAAAATAAAAGCGGCACGGCTAAACCGTACCGCAAAAAATTAAAGCTTGAAATCTTCCGCTGTGTATGTACCTCTCAGAGTAACCGTTCTGGGTACGCGCATAAGCGGATCATAGGAAAACGAGCGGCATTTGCCGTCGCTGATATGCTTAGATTTCCGACACGCAACAATGCCGTTTTCAAAAAACGCGTTAGCGCAATAACTGCAGTCGGGACTGATATTATTTCCGAAAAGCTTATTTTTCATAGTAATCACCTCGTACAACTCTATTGTACCATAACCGCAAAGCAGTTACAAGTAAAATTTTGGAGGATAACAAATGCAATTTTCATCAAACACAATGCGCCTTAACAACGCCGACACAGTACCATACCTGACATATAATTCTTTATCAGAAATAAAATTCATAAATCACGCGTTTTCAACCCGTCTGGGAGGAGTGTCCGAGGGCATTTTCAGCTCAATGAACATGGCGTTCAACCGCGGAGACGATCCCGACCGTGTATCAGAGAACTACAAAAGAATCTGTAACAGCGCCGGCTTTGAATTTGAGAGCCTCACCGCCTCGGCTCAGGATCACCACACCTATGTGCGCGCCGTAACAAAGGCGGACAGGGGAGTTGGAATATACAAGCCGCGCGACATGGAGAGCGTTGACGCGCTTATCACAAACGAAAGCGGCGTGACCCTTGTAACCTACTACGCAGATTGCACGCCGCTGTTTTTTGTTGATGTAAATAAAAAGGCAATCGGACTTGCTCACGCGGGCTGGCGCGGAACTGTCGGAAGAATAGGGGAGAAGGTCGTTGAAAAAATGACCGCTCTCTACGGAACAGATCCCGCCGATATAGTAGCGGCGATCGGCCCCGCTATCTCCGTCTGCTGTTATGAGGTCGATACTCCCTGCGCCGAGCGCTTCCTTGCAATGACCGACCTTGAAACAGACAAATTCGTATTCCCGAAGGGCGGCGAAAAATTCATGCTCAACCTGCTCGAGTGCAACCGCCGGATACTCATAAGCGCGGGGGTTAAGCCCGAAAACATCACGCTCTCAGACCTCTGCACCAACTGCAACAGCGACCTATTATGGAGCCACCGCGCAACAAAGGGAGACAGGGGAACAATGAGCGCGTTTATGTGTATAAAGGCTTAGTATTCAATATAGAAATCATATTTTTTCGGACTTTCTGTTTCGGGCTCAACGGCCTTGTCGGAATGTCTTTTGTCAAGCTCGTCATACATTTTCAGCTTCCATCTGAACACGTTATTGCTTGAGTTGTTGCGATCAAAGCCCTGACTGTACAAAAAATCCGCCCAGTTTTCGTATCCGTTAGCCTGAATAACCTTTTCGGTTTCTTTGTCGCCCATCACCCAGCAGTAACCCAAAAATATGGTGTAGTCGCCCTTTGAAACATAATCGTCATAAATCTCGTTGATTTTGGCGTAATCCGCTACCTCGTGGTCTTTTATGGGATCGATATTGTGCTTTTCCATCTGCTCCCGGGCGGCGTATCTGATGAACGGATATTTTTTCTCATATTCCGTGTTTTTGCCTGTCAGACTGAAAATAAAGCCAAAAAGAAAAACAAAAAACAGAATCGTTATAACAAAACAGGCAACTAATGTGCCTGTTCCGGAAAGAATCGCGATCAGCGCCGGGTTCTTGGTCTGTTTAACGGGCAGTCCCGTCGGGTTGTTCGGCGTAATATAGCCTGTGTACTGATAGTTGTTTTTCATAGCGTTCCTTCCTAATCGAACAGCGGTACCGTGGTTTCGGAAACGGCTTTGTCGCCGTGTCTTAAGTCAAGCTCTTTGAACATGTAACCCTTCCAGATTGAAAAGCTCGGTTTTCCCTTTATCGTTGTAGCGCCGCATCTTATTAAGTAGTCGTTCCAGCCAAGATAGCCGTTTGCCTGCAGCACCTTTTCGGTTTCGTCCTTGCCCAAAAGCCAGTAGTAGCCCAAAATGATAGTGCTGTCGCCCTTTGAAAGGTAGTCGTCGTAAACCTCGTTTATTTCTTCAAATTTGCTTACGGGGTAAAATGTATTTGTAACCATGTCATGCTTTGACATCTGATTTTTGGCTTCATCAATAATGAAAGAGTATTTTGCTTTATAAGAAATTTCCTGCGCGCTGATCGTCTTTGCAACGTTGAAAATAATAAAGAAAGTAAAGACCAGACAGCCAATCGTAAAAAGTATGTAGCCCGCGCCAACAAGACCTGCAATAAGCGCGGGGTGCTTAGTCTTTTTAACGGGCAGACCCGTGGGGTTATTCGGTGTAATATAGCCTGTGAACTGATAGTTATCCATAATTATACCTCCTTGGAAAACCAAACCTCTTTAACGCGGAACTCTCTGCCGTTAAGGTAATCGAGAATCCCAGCGTCAGTTGAAAAATTGAATATCAGCTTGTAGCTGTAAAGCGCCTGATAGCGGAAGCCGTCGGGCGATTTTTTGTTTTTGCCGTACTTTGAGTCGCCCACAAGCGGATGACCGATAGACGCCATGTGCGCTCTTATCTGGTGAGTTCTGCCCGTCAGCAGTTCAACCTCAACAAGGCTCATGCCCCTGCCGCTTTTAAGCACTTTGTACTTTGTTTTTATCTCCTTTGAGCCTTCAACCTGAGTTTTGTGTACTCTGACCGTATTTTTGCTCTCGTTTTTGGTAATGTAGCCGTTAAGAATATCCTCGCTCTTCTTAGGCGTTCCGTGAACAAGACAAAGATAATATTTTTCAAGCTCGCGGCTTTTCATCTTTGCGTTCATGATGCGCAGGCTCTCGGCGTTCTTTGCCGCAATCACAATACCGCCCGTGTTGCGGTCGATCCTGTTGACCAGCGCGGGAGTAAAAGCCTTGTCGCGCTCGGGGTCGTACTCGCCCTTGTCGTAAAGATAGTGCAGAACCCTGCTCACCAGCGAGTCAAAGTGGTACTGCTTGTCCGGGTGAACGATGACCCCGGGCTTTTTGTCTATCAATATTATGTTCTCGTCCTCATAAACTATATCAAGCTTCCCGGGAGCCTTCAAAAAGTCGTAGTGCTTTTCCTCGGCTGCCTCAAAAAACTCGTCTTTTATATAAAAGGTCAGCACGTCGCCCTCACTGAGCATTGCGTCAATATCGCATTTTTTGCCGTTGAGCTTAATACACTTTTTTCTGATATACTTGTACATCAGCGATTTCGGCATAGTCCTGAACCGCTTTTGCAAGAACTTGTCGAGCCGCTGATTGCAGTCGTTTTTCTGAATGGTAAGAGTTCTCATCTGATGCACCTCGTATAATCATAGTATACGAAACCACAAAAAAATGCAAGCACATTTTTTCAGTCAGGGTATATTATGGTAGAGGGTGATACAGTGAGATGCTACAAACACAGGGTAAAATCCGCGGTATGCTTTGGGCTTGGAATGCTTGTCGCGACCGCGCTGCCGACAAAGTGGGTGCTAATTGTAGCAGCCGCTGCACTTGTAATAGTAAGCTTATGTTGTGTACGGAGGTAAAGCTATGAAGGTAGTACTTATCGAAAATCCAAAAATCATCTCGTCAATTTTGCGAAAAATTTACGGAATAAAAAAAGTAAAGCAGGATATTTAATACAAAGCCGTTAGGCACTATAACCAATATACAAACCGTCAAGATGTGCATTGTGACAAAAACTTTGCACATCTTATTTTTGTATTGTCTTTTTTTGAAAATTTTATATAATAAAAGTGGTAATTTTATATTGCCCGTATTTAGAGGTAATTTTATTTAGGAGGTAATTAACGATGAGAAACTCAAAAAAACTGATGAGCTTAACGCTGATAGCGGCGCTGCTTGTCACCATGCTGGTAACGGCAATCCCCGCTTCAGCTGCAGGAACGCTCAGCAGCTACTATGCAACCAACCCCGACGGTAAGGTGGGCGTACAGAAAACCATCACCGTTGACGGCTCGATTTCAGACTGGGACAGCTCAATGCTGATTGCTCAGGGCACCGCCAACGACGACCCCCGCGTATACCGTCCAAACTCAATGTATGAGAACCCGATCGACCTTTACGCGCTTTTTGCGGCGTATGACGACAACAACCTTTACCTGATGTGGGAAATGACCAACGTACAGGATGTTGTATCACCGCTCGACAACTATCCTCTTGCGCAGGGTCACCTTTATCAGACAGAAAACCTTCCGTTCTTTATCGCAATCGATACAGGCAAGTCCGACGCTATCGGCAACAGAGGTAAATCCTCGGCAGGCAAGACGATCTGGGATTCAGGCATTTCGTTCCAGAACAGCTTCAACAGACTTATTGCAATCTCAACAAACGGTTCAAACGGTCCGTTCATCTACGGCGGAGATTCCTCAGGTCTTAACCTGACCGAAATCTACAAGCCCGCCAACGCCGGCGTTACATTCAAATGGGGCGAGGGCATCATAGGCAACAATGTATACGGAATCAACAAGGGACACGGAACCCACAACAACCGTGTACCCGGCGACGTATGCAGCGATTCAGCCGCATGGGTAGACTTCAACACCCTCAGCCTTGACTCAAAGGGCCTTGACTTCCACTATGAGATGTCAATTCCGCTGGACAAGCTCGGCATCACAAAGAACGACATCACATCAAACGGTATCGGCGCAATGGTAGTGGCAACATACGGTAAATCAGGTATGGACAGCCTGCCCTACGACCTCTCAATGAGCGACAACGCCGACAAGGAAGACACTCAGAGTAACCCCAACAACAGCTTCGAGAAGAGCGACGAGGATAACATCACCGCAGCTTACGCAAGAATCGGTAAGGGCGGCGGAAACACACCCTACAATCCTCCCACAAATCCCACAACACCCACAACACCAACAAATCCCACAACACCCACAACTCCCGTCACGGGTTCAAACTTAAATGTAAGCGCGTCCTCAAACATCCTTTCATCATCAAGCTATGAGGCAAAGGTGGGCGACACGATTTCCGTAAAGTACAACCTCAAATCGGCAATGAAGGTATGCAACGCTCAGTGGACGCTTACATATGACAGCACAAAGCTCAGACTCAAATCTTCGGGCACCGCAATGGCACCCAAGACAGGCGGCACAGTATATTCCGACGACGGACATGTATACGGCAACTTCTCCGAGGTTCAGAACCTTGTTGACTTCACATCAACAGGTATCCTTGCACAGGCTGAATTTGAAGTGCTCTCCGCAGGCTCAACAAGCGTAAATCTTGACGTAGAGGAGCTTTCGGTAGGCTATCTCAGCGGCGGCGTGCTCAACTACAGAAACGCAGTCAAGAACAGCGTTACTCAGAACCTCAGCGGAGTATCGGGCTTTAGCTCAAACTCACTCAGCGGAACATCAAAGCTTGTAAACGGCGGAATCAGCGCTGAGGAAAGCCTCACAGTCAACGCGGATTCCAACTTCTTCAAGTCCGCTTCAACAAAGGTAGGCGCAAACGCAAAGAAGGTAACCGTAACCTATAAGCTTACATCATCAATGAAGCTTATCAACTCGCAGTGGATACTCACCTACGATTCATCAAAGCTTTCGCTCAGCTCAGACCTTGACAGCCTGATGCCGAACGTATCAAACTTCACACCCAACAGATATTCATCAGATACAATCAAGGGTAACTTCACAAACATCAACCTCCAGAACTTCTCTAAGGGCAAGGATTTTGTAACAGCTACCTTTGACGTGATCGGCACAGGAACAGCAAACGTAAATCTCGACGTAAGAATTCTCGGTATCGCGTACAAGGATTCAAACGACGCGGTAGAGGCGTACATAGTTGACGACGGCAAGGTATACGACGTAACAAGTCAGGCAGGATTCAGCAGCGAAACCTACAGCACCGCAACAACAATCACAAGCGACTCCTATGTATGGGGCGACGTAAACCTTGACGGCAAGCTTTCAATCATGGACGCAACCGTAATTCAGAGATACCTTTCAACAGACGCTTCAACACAGCTCAATGAACTCCAGATCCAGATTGCGGACACAAACGGCGACGGAAAAGTAACTATCATGGACGCAACCGAAATCCAGAGAAAACTCGCAGGCATCATCTGATAAACAGAATAATCAATCCGACACTCCCGATTTTTTCGGGAGTGTTTTTTGCGTCGCGTACTTAACGTTTGATAGGATGGTAACGTCAGGCGTTTCGCAAGACAGAATAGAAATATCGGAAGCTGTGAGGGCAATGGAGGTTACGTTATGCAGAATGATTTCCTCAGCAACGTAGGGGCGCACCTGTGTGTGCGCCTCAGATAGAACGTCATTTGACAATGAGCTCAAAAAGCCTCCTTTTATAAAGGAGGTGGCGCGCCGCTTGCGGCGTGACGGAGGATTTATCAGATGATGCTATATATCATCAAAAACCTTTGATAGAACGGAAATGTCAGCGTAATTAAATCCTCAGTCAATCACTTGCGTGATTGACAGCTCCTTTAAAAAAGGAGCCTTGGTTACCGTCATCTCAATATTTAACAATCATTAAAACAGAAAACACGGCCTTTCTACGAGCCGGGGCGCACCCGTGTGTGCGCCTTTAACGTTTCCTTTAGATGTCATTCCTCTGCGTCGGTTTTTTCTTCCAATATAATCTCTCCGTCCGTGTCATAATCGCTCACGGCTGTGAATAAACTATAACAGACCAAAATTAAAGGAGAGAGAAACATGGAGCTTAATCAGGATACACGAACCTTCCGCACGCCTCAGGTAATCGCCGACTCGGTAGCCGAGCAGCTTGCGGACGCCGACATAACCCTGCCCGATTATTGCCCGAATATCGAAAAAATCTTAAAATGCACCTTAACCCCAAAAATCCAGACCAGAACCTTATCAGGCGGTCAGCTTCAGGTGGAGGGCTTTTGCGTCATAACCGTGCTGTACGTTGACGGTGAAAAAAAGACGATCCGCTGCTGTGAGCAGAACGTAAACTTCTCGCAGAGCTTTTCGGTCAGGGACACCCCCGAAAACTATGTAATCCTAACCAAAACAAAGTCCGAATACATAAACTGCCGCGCCCTCAGTCCGCGCAGACTTGTTATTCACGGGGCTTTTTCGCTTTATGCAAAGGTGATCGCCGCAAAAACAAACACGCTTTACACTTCCGACGACCCCACCCTTGAAACCAGAAAAATGCAGATACGCTGCGCTGATTTAAAATCTTTGTGTCAGGAGCAGTTCACTGTCAGCGAGGAAATCTCGTCGGCAGACAAACCGGCGGTGGAATCACTGCTGTATTCCTCTGTGACCGCGGCTGTAACCGAGTGCAAGTCGGTCACGGGCAAGCTTATGGTGAACGGAGAGATAAACCTCAAAATGTTCTACCTGACGGACATTGAGTCGGGACAAACCGCGAAAACCGAGTACATCATTCCGTTCAGCCAGGTAATCGACTGCGAGGGAGCGGAGGATGAAAACCGCTGTGTGCTCGACTGTGAGGTGCTCTCCTATGAAATCAGGCTGAAAAACGACGTTCTGTCCGAAAAGCCGATGATAGCCCTCGACGCGAAAATCTGCGTCACCCAGGAGGGCTTCCTTCCGCGCGACGAATACCTGATAACCGACGCTTATTCCACAAAGTACTGCTCGGTTCCGTCGTTTGAAAACGTAAAGGTGATAGCTGACACGGTTCCGGTTTCGGAGAGCTTTATCGAAAAAATCACCGCCAAAATCGACAACTGCCAAATCTCAAAGCTTCTCGATATCTATCCCGGGCACATCACCCTCGACACCTCGCCCACAGACGACGGAATCAAGGCGTGCGGCAAAATCAATATGTGCATAGTCGCGCTCAACGAGGATGAATTTCCCGTATTTATAGAGCGTTCCTTTGAATATTCCCACCCGATTTCCGCCGCCGACTGTAACGCCATGATTTTTCCGTCTGTCAGAATGTCGAGCGTAAGCTACCGCCTTGCCGACGACAACAGTGTAGAGCTACGCTGTGAAATGAAGCTTTCGGGCGGAGCGGTCAACAATGAGAGCTACCGTGCCGTCAGCGGCGTAGAGGTAAACGAGGATCAGCCGCTTGAAACCGACGACTGCGCGCTCACCTTGTATTACGCCGCCGGGGGAGAAAGTCTTTGGGACATAGCAAAGTCGCACAAAACCGGGCTTGACCTGCTTCTCGCGGAAAACGAGCTTGAAGAAAGCACGGTCGAAAGACCTCAAATGCTGCTGATACCGAAAATATAGGAGGTTAGTTTATGGAAGAGCGCAACGTATACCGCGACATCTCGCGCCGAACCGACGGCGATGTATATATAGGAGTTGTGGGACCTGTCAGAACAGGCAAATCGACATTCATAAAGCGATTCATGGATACCGTAGTCCTGCCGAATATCGGCGACGAGGACATCTACCGCAGAACCGTTGACGAGCTGCCCCAGTCCTCGGCAGGCAAAACGATAATGACGACCGAGCCCAAGTTCATCCCCGAGGAATCGGTTGAGGTCTCACTCGGCGACAACATCAGCTTCCACGTCAGAATGATTGACTGTGTAGGATATATCGTTGATTCCGCCCTCGGTCACAGCGAGGACGGCGGCCCGAGAATGGTAAAAACTCCGTGGTCGGAGGAAGAGATCCCCTTTGACGACGCGGCGGAAATCGGCACAAAAAAGGTAATCACCGACCATTCGTCAATCGGACTTGTAATCACCACCGACGGAAGCTTCGGAGAAATCCCGCGCGAGGACTATCTCGATAGCGAAACAAGGGTGATAGCGGAGCTTAAGGCAATCGACAAGCCGTTTATCATCCTGCTAAACTCCGCCCAGCCGCAGTCGCCTCAGGCGCAGTCGCTCGCCTCCGAGCTGTCGCAAAAATACTCCGTGCCCGCGCTGCCCGTCAGCTGCATGGAGCTTGACGACAACGAAATCAAGCGCATATTGGCACAGCTTCTCTTTGAGTTCCCTGTCCGCGAAATCAAGGTTGATATGCCAAAGTGGATCGTAAGGCTCGACAAGGAGCACTGGCTAAAATCGTCCGTGATGGGCGCAATCAAAAACGCGGCAAAGGATATCGTGAAAATCCGAGAAATCCAGGACACGGTCAAATCTCTTTCCGAATGTGAGTACATCGAAAGCGCCGATATCTCGGGGCTTGACCTCGGCAGGGGAAACGCCGGGATCAATCTCACGGTCAGCCCCGAGCTGTTCTACAAGGTGCTTTCCGAGCAGACAGGGCTTGAAATTTCCGACGAATGCGCGCTGATGGACAGTATAAACAGCCTTTCCGAAAAGCAGAAGGAGTTCGACAAAATCGCGCGCGCCTACGAGCAGGTTAAGGAAACAGGCTACGGAATCGTTATGCCCACAATCGACCAGCTCACCCTCGACGAACCGCAGATAATCAAGCAAAGCGGAAAATACGGAATAAAGCTACGCGCAAGCGCGCCCTCTATCCACATGATGAAGATAGAAACCCAGACCGAGGTAACTCCTATAGTCGGCAGCGAACAGCAGTCCGAGGAGCTTGTAAACTATCTTCTCAAGGAGTTTGAGGAAAATCCCGAGAAAATCTGGGAGAGCAACATTTTCGGCAAGTCCGTGCATGAGCTTGTAAACGAGGGACTTCACAACAAGCTCTACCGCATGCCCTCCGACGCCCGCCGTAAAATAGGGGAGACAATACAAAAAATCATCAACGACGGCTGCAACGGCCTGATTTGCATAATTCTTTAATTGAATAATAACTATGGGGTTTGGCTTTGACCAAGCCCTTTGTTTTTGTGTAAAAGAACAGAACTGTTTTTGTGGTTACAGCAGTAATCTTTTAATTTTACAAAAATTATTTCATTCACAAAAACTAATTGTAAAAAACAACGAAAAAATTCGGACTGATTTTTTGATATTGAAAATAATGCCGAAATAAAGTATAATATCATATGTATGCAAATCTTTTTTACACGGAGGTCTTTATATGTATCTTTCCTATTTGGCAAACGCCGGTGGGATAGCAGCCGAATTATCATTATATGAAAAATGGATATCATCGGCAAAGGTTATTCTCACGGGATTTGCCGTAGTATTTGCCGTGCTGTTTCTGCTTATCGGCATAATAAAAATCTACAGTACGATCGTACAAGCTGTTCAAAACAAAAATAACGTCAGAAAAAACGTTAGAAATCAGAAAAAAGAAAAGATTGCGCAGCCTGACGATTCACTGAAAAAGCCTTCCATTATTCCTGCCCGAAAGTCAGATGCCAACGAACCCGTTGTTTCCGACGGCATTGACGAAGAAATCGTTGCGGTGATCGCGGCTGCGGTAGCGGCAACGTACGGCTCAAAGGGCAAAGCAAGAATAAAATCAATAAAGAAATCGGGCGGACGTTCCGCGTGGGCAAACGCAGGTATCCTCGACAATACACGCCCGTTTTAAGAAAGGAACGCATCAATGGAAATATTTGAAGGCTTTCTAAAGGCCATAACCGGTATATTTAAAGAGTCGGGCATAGCCACGCTCAACTGGCAGAACTATGTGATGATTGCAATTTCAATCGTCCTGCTCTACCTCGCAATCAAGAAGCAGTATGAGCCTCTGCTGCTGCTGCCGATAGCATTCGGTATGCTTCTTGTAAACCTCTATCCCGCGATCATGAATCCGCCCTCAGTTCAATTGCTGACCGCCGACCAATGCGCCGCTCAGCACGTCGAAATAGCCGGGCACGCCAAACGGGTGATAGACGGCGTGACCTATTATGAAAACCCCACCTACGGCGGACTGCTCTACTATCTCTATCAGGGTGTTAAGCTCGGAATCTATCCGCCGCTCATCTTCCTCGGCATCGGCTGCATGACAGAACAGGCGCTATTTTCCTCGGATTCTCTGAGCCTGAGGCAGGCGCTATCGGTATCATCGGCGGTGCCGACGGTCCTACCGCGATTTATGTAACAACAAAGCTCGCGCCTCATCTCTTAGGTTCAATCGCGATCGCGGCTTATTCATACATGGCGCTCGTTCCCATCATCCAGCCTCCAATCATGAAGGCGCTCACCACCAAAAAAGAGCGTATGGTTGTTATGGAGCAGCTTCGCCCCGTATCAAAGCTCGAGAAGATAATGTTCCCAATCATTGTTGTGATCCTCATCGCAATTCTTCTTCCCGACGCGGCTCCGCTGGTCGGAATGCTCATGCTCGGCAACCTCTTCAAGGAGTCCGGCGTAGTTGACAGAATCGCAAAGGCGGCTCAGAACGAGCTTATGAATATCATCACGATCTTCCTCGGCACAACTGTAGGCGCAACTGCCTCGGGACAGAACTTCCTGTCGCTGAGCACAATCAAAATCATCGTGCTCGGACTTATCGCGTTCTCAATGGGTACAGCCTTCGGCGTGCTCTTCGGAAAGCTGATGTACAAGTTTACAGGCGGCAAGGTCAATCCGCTTATCGGCTCCGCGGGCGTATCGGCGGTTCCGATGGCTGCCCGTGTTTCTCAGAAGGTAGGTCAGCAGGAGAATCCCGGAAACTTTCTTCTTATGCACGCAATGGGTCCGAACGTTGCAGGCGTAATCGGTTCAGCGGT
>OMXW01000105.1 GCA_900315085.1 uncultured Eubacteriales bacterium | reverse complement strand
AAATAATCTAATTGTAGGGTTCGGTCTTGACCGTACCCTACAGGTAAATATATCATATATTAATAAAACGCTGCGCGGATATTTCTCATTATTTTCCACACGTCGTCGCAGTAGTTGCTGACAGCACATATAGAAGCTTGTTTCATTGACTGCGCTCGGAATGACATGGTATTTATGGCTTAGTGTGCAGCCCCTTTTTTAATCTGTCATCTTCTGGAGTTAATTACCTTGTGTATATCGCGCGTATCTCCGAGGACGAATGCGATATCGTCCGGACGGATAACCGTGTCCGCCGAAGGAATAAGCACCTCGTCGCCGCGCTTTATTGTCAGGATATTTATATTCAGTCTTTTGCGCGCGTCAATCTGCATGAGCGATTTGCCGAACCATGCCTTGGGCACCTTTAATTCGTAGATATAATATCCCTTTTCAAGGTGGAAGTAATCAAGAATACTGTCTGACGCGTATTTTGTTGCGAGACGCAGCGCGGTTTGCTTTTCGGGATATACTACCTCGTCCGCGCCGTTTCTGAGCAGGAATTTCATCTGCACGTCATTTGTAGCGCGCGATATTACCTTCTTTGCGCCGAGCTCGCTTAACAGTGAGGTCGTTTCAAGCGAGGTCTGGAAGTGGCTGCCGAGGGTTACAAAGCAAACGTCGTAATCGTCTATCCCCAGCGTGCGGAGGAACTCCTCGTTTGTGCCGTCTCCGATTTTTGCGTTGGTGACGTACGGCATTATATCGTTAATGCAGTCCTCGTTGATGTCTACCGCCATTACCTCACAGCGCAGCTGTTCCATGCGCTTTGCGATAAGGGTTCCGAATTGTCCTGCGCCTATAACCAAAATTGATTTCATTTTTTATTCTCCTATCCGATTGATAATGTTCCGAGCGGCAAACGTGAATTTTTATTGCCGGAGGAAGGCAGGGCTGCATAAATCATCGTCAGTCCTCCTACCCTTCCAAAGAACATGAGCACCATTAGTATAGCCTTTGACAGCAGCCCCAGCTTGGTTGTTATTCCGAGCGTCAGTCCGACCGTGCCGACTGCGGAGCCTGTTTCAAAGAGGGTGGTCAAAAACGGCAGATGTTCCGTATTGCTGATTATTACGCAGCTTACAAAAGCCAGCGCAAGATACATAAACAATACCGCGCCCGCGTTTCTTACCGTGTCGTCGGCTATTCTTCTTTTGAAGCTTTGCACATCCCTTTTCCTGCCGAATACCGTGATTGCCGACAGGAACAATACAGCAAAGGTCACGGTTTTCATACCGCCTGCGGTTGAGCCCGGAGAGCCGCCGATAATCATCAGAATTATCATAACGGATATGCCCGATTCGCTCAGCTGAGTTAAATCCTGACTGTTGAAGCCTGCCGTTCTTGTTGTTACGGACTGGAAAAACGAGCTGATTATTCTGTCCGAAAGATTCATGTGGCTGTATTCGCAGAAAAAGAAATACAGCGCAGGCAGCACTATCAGCATAAGCGTGGTGAGCAGTACGATTTTTGTTTGAAGCGAATAGCGCTTGAAGTGGTACTTGTGCGTTTTGAAGTCGCCCCACACAAGAAAGCCGATACCGCCCGCGATTATCAGCAGCATGATAACGCAGTTGAGATAGATATGACTGCCGTATGAGGTCAGCGACGAAAACTGTCCGCGTATTCCCATGAGGTCAAAGCCCGCGTTGCAGAACGCGGAAATTGAATGGAACAGCGAATACCAAATACCCTTGGCTACGCCGAAATCACTGCAAAATACCGGAAAAAGCAGCGCCGCGCCGATAAGCTCAATTATCACCGTTGTTTTTATGATGAAGCTTGTATACCGCACCATGCCTCCTACATGCGGCGCGGAGACCGATTCCTGCATGGTGCTTCTGTGCCACAGTCCGATTTTCATGCCGGACGCGCGCATTACGGCAAGTCCTATTGTGATAACGCCCATTCCGCCTATCTGGATAAGCGTGATTATTACACCCTGGCCGAACAGCGACCAATATGTAGCCGTGTCCTTTACTATAAGTCCCGTTACGCAGGTGGCTGACGTTGCGGTGAACAGCGCGTCGGCAAAGGGCGTTATTGTGTGCTTGTTGGAAGATATGGGCAGCATAAGCAGAAACGTGCCCAGCATAATCAGCGCAAAAAAGCTGAAAATAATTATCTGGAACGACGTCATATTTCTTCGTCTTTTCCATTTGAGTATTTGACTCATTATTATACCTCTGCAATTTTTATTGATGTTTCTATTATATCACCGCTAAGGTGAACTGACAAGATAAAATAAACCAATTTGAGCAATGATTATGCCCGGCGTTTAAGTTAAAGAATAAAGAAACCGACTTCTGCCGGAAGGGGATTTCTCCGCTCACTTTGTTCGGTCGAAATGACAGCTAAAAAACTGCCCGACAGGGTTTTCCTGCCGGGCAGTCCATAAACGTTATTATTTTACCTGCAAATACACATCCGAATCAAGAATTTATCTCTTTTTATATAGCACAAGCTCGGGATTTGCTCCCTGAGCCTCATATGTGCTCACCAAAATAAAATCCATATTCGCGAGCAACCCAAAGCAGCGCTCTCCGCCGAATTCCGATTCAAGCTGATTTCCCAGATAAGTTGCGCTATCGTCGAGGAATTTTGCGCTAATGCCGCTCGGAAGCGGATACGCAAGATTTACATAGCTTCCTACAAGCGCGTTCAGCTTTTCAACCTTTGGCATTCCCTCGATATTAAGGTCGTTGATTTCCTCAATAAGCCGCTTTTTAAACTCCTCAAACTGTCCGTCGTCGCTCAGCTCCTCATACCTTTTCCAGTAATCCAGCTTTGGAAGCATCTTCTTCATGTATTCGCGCGCCTGCTCCTCGGTAAAGTTTTCATTTGCCATATGACCTACGCAGACCTCGATCAGCTCGTCCATATCGCTGTATGTGTAGTTTCCGTCCGCGTAGCACCATTTGCAGTAATCTTCATTGAGCGCGCCGTCCTTGTCCGTGCCGATGATTGAATCGTCAAGCGGCATTCCGCAGCACTGACAGATAAGCTGTCGCGGTGCTCCGAGCAGCGTATTGATTGAAACATTGAACAGCCGTGAAAGCAGCTTCAGCGTATCGGTATTCGGCACGGTATCTCCGTTTTCCCACCTTGATACCGCCTGACGGGTTACATAGACCTTCTCTGCCAGCTCGTCCTGCGACATACCGTTTTTTGTTCTAAGCTCATATATAACATCTTTTGTGTCCATGAAAACACCTCCCTATTACCAATTCTAATACAAACCACCGCAAAAAACAAGCAACCCTCCGTTGCGTTTTTCAGGTCGCGTTTTTCGGGTCGCGTACTGAACGTTTATATTTTGATGACGTTTTATGTTTCGCGGGAATACATAATCTATCGGAAGCTGTGAGGGCAAGGGAGGTTATGTTTGGTTTTTGGTTCACTGACTTATAATGTGATCCCTATCGTTTGGCTGCAATATCGGTAACGCAGGAACGACACGGGGGTCGTTCCCTGCATAAAGATGTCCATATAAATACGGTCGGGAACACAGCGTTTTTATCAAACAGACCTGTCTTCCCGACCGAAACTCTAAACTCTCAACTTTAAAAAAACAATCCCAAACAATGTTTATTGGTTATTATCCGATTTGAGCAGATAATTCATAAAGCTCTCTTTATTTTCTATTGCGGCAGTGGTTGGCCTTCCAAGGTCGGCACGCGCTCCGATTGAGCTTTTTACTTCAATCAGACTTAGTTTTGATATTGATTTCACATAATTCAATTCTTTTTCCAAATCATCAAGCCTGAATGTATTTGCGTTGCTTATTTTTCCGGGATAAATTGAGTCCCTCTAAAAACTGCAAAATACAAGTCAAATAGAGGGAAAATGATTTTGTCCTCCCAAAAACATCATGTCTTGCGTAAACGCAAGACTGAGGGGTGACATAAGCGAAGCTATATTACAGAAGAGAAATAATGTAGGAAATGTTTCGTAAATGTCACCCTTCCGACTAATCCGCAAGCGGATTGCCCACCTTCCCTCAAGGGAAGGACTTTTTTGTTCATAGTCAAATCTTGTTCTCTTGATTTTACTTTTTGACTTTTTCGAAAAGCTGAGGGTTGGTTCGATGATGAACCAACCCTTGTTATTTACAGCGTAATCAATAGTTCTTCTTTATTTATGTCGTGGTACAGCGTGCAGTTACTTACCTTGTACACCTTTACTATTTCCGCAAGAGCTCCGCTTTCATCAAACTCCGACGAGATGTTCTCA
>OMXW01000029.1 GCA_900315085.1 uncultured Eubacteriales bacterium | reverse complement strand
TTCTTTTTAATATTACGCCGCGTCCTTTTCAACAGGCAAGACACGATCAAGAATGACGGCTGTTACAAATACAACGGCAACACAGTTTTCAGCAAAAACTGTTTTTACTATATCATTGTATAATAAACGAAATAATTACGCTTTTGAATCAAGATTATTTTTCCTGCGTTTATTATACCACATTTTTATTGCGATTCGAAGAGTTTTATTAAATAATAGTGTTACGCAAATTTGCGTACAAACCTATAATAATTTACACCTATTTATAACACCGTTTTGCAAAAACTGCGTAAACCGAAAAACAGAAAAAGTGCGATAAAACCTGACAAACAGTAGGTTTTACCGCACAAATTAGCCGAAGATTAAATTATTTTACCATTGAAGCAACTTCTGCAGCGAAATCGTCCTGTCTCTTCTCAATTCCTTCGCCCTTTTCAAAACGAACGAATTTTACGATGTCGATGCTGCCGCCGAGCTCCTTGGCTGTGTTCTTGGTGTACTGAGCAACTGTGAGCTTGTTGTCCTTAACAAACTCCTGGTCTACAAGGCAGTTCTCCTTGTAGTACTTGTTGATCTTACCCATAACGATCTTATCAGCGATTGCTTCGGGCTTGCCCTCGTTGATTACCTGCTGACGCATAACTTCCTTCTCGTGGTCGATAACCTCTGCGGGAACGTCGTTTCTGGTGAGGTAAGGTGTGTTTAGAGCCGCGATCTGCATTGCTACGTCCTTGCCGTATGCTACGAACTCGGGCTTGTCTGCAACGTCTGTGTTGAAGTTTACAAGAACGCCGATCTTGCCGCCTGCGTGTACATATGCTACGCAAGCGCCTTCCATGCGCTCAAAACGACGGATCTGAATGTTCTCGCCGATTGTGAGTACCTTCTCCTGGAGAAGCTCTGCTACAGTCTGCTCTGTGCCGTCTGCTTTGAGTGTGAGGAGAGCCTCAACGTCTGCGGGGTTCTCTTTGATTACTGTGTTTGCGCAAGCCTTTACGAAATCCATGAAGGAATCGTTCTTTGCAACAAAGTCTGTCTCGGCGTTAACCTCGATTACTACGCCAACGCTGCAGTCGTCTGTTGTTGTTGCGTATGCAACGCCTTCAGCCGCAATTCTGCTTGCCTTCTTAGCCTGCTTTGCAAGACCCTGCTCTCTTAAAAAGTCAATTGCTTTATCCATATCGCCGTCAGCCTGAGTGAGTGCCTTTTTGCAGTCCATCATGCCGCAGCCTGTTTTTTCTCTGAGTGCTTTTACATCCTGAGCTGTAAATGCTGCCATTATGAAAACATCCTTTCGTGTAGTTTTATTTATTGTATTAAATTATTCAGCCTCTTCTGCTGCGGGTTCCTCAGCTGCTGCTGCGCCCATCTGACCTTCCTTACCTTCGATAACAGCGTTAGCCATTGCGCCTGAGATAAGCTTTACGGCACGGATAGCGTCGTCGTTGCCGGGGATAACGTAGTCGATTTCATCGGGATCGCAGTTTGTATCAACAATTGCTACAATCGGGATGTTGAGCTTCTTTGCCTCTGATACGGCAATTCTTTCTTTTCTGGGGTCAACGATGAAGAGTGCGCCGGGCATCTCTGTCATGTCCTTGATACCGCCCATGAACTTCTCGAGCTTCTCGATTTCAAGGTTGAGCTTGATTACTTCCTTCTTGGGAAGAAGATCGAATGTGCCGTCCTCCTGCATAGCGCGGAGCTGCTTTAAACGGGCGATTCTTCTGCGGATCGTTGAGAAGTTTGTGAGCATGCCGCCCAGCCATCTTGCGTTTACATAAAACGCGCCTGCGCGCTCAGCCTCTTCCTTTACGGAATCCTGAGCCTGCTTTTTTGTACCTACGAAAAGGATGTTCTTGCCTTCTGCTGAAAGCTCACGAACAAAGTTGTAAGCCTCTTCGAGCTTTTTAACGCTCTTCTGAAGGTCGATGATGTAGATACCGTTACGTTCTGTGAAGATGTACTCTGCCATCTTAGGGTTCCATCTTCTTGTCTGGTGGCCGAAGTGTACGCCTGCCTCCAGAAGCTGTTTCATAGAAACTACTGCCATTTTTATTTCCTCCTTAGGTTAAAACCTCCGCTGTGTCCGTAAATTTTCCGGCGCAATAAACCGCGCAAAACTGCGCTGTCACCCTGCCGAAAGACATCAGCGTGCGAAATGCTATAATATTATACCATAAATATAAAAAAAATCAAGTGCTTTTTTCAAAACACTTGATTAATTTTAATATTAAGTTTTAGTTTTGATTAAGCAGATACCAAGTCAAAGAATCTTACTCCGCCAATCTGATAAAGATATGTCTGAGTTTCGTGCCACTCGCTTGATCCGATGTAGAAGCAAAGTACTCTGTGCTGGATCGCGATTCCGTCCTGATCAAAGATGAAGGCAACCGCGTCCTTAGCGTCCTGGTTGGGCTCGAAATCGGTTGAACCGAAGTACTGGTACTCGTTGATGATCTGGTCGATTGAGCTTGTGCCCGAGCGTACCATCGCGTCACGGATCGACTGTGCGATAAGCGCGCAGCCTTCATAACCCATTGTGCCGCCCTCGCCCATTACAAGGCGTTCTGTCTTGGCTCTGTCGTAATCCGAGAGAGATACGTGAGAAGGTGTGTAACTCGGATCAACGCTTGCGCCTGTTACAAGAGGACCTGCGCCGCCGTAATATGTATTTTCGCTTTCGCTGCCTTCTGAGCTTGACTGTGAAGATTCTGTCTTAGGCTTTGTTTCCTCTGTTGATGAGGTCTTCTTTGCCTCGCTCTTCTCGGTCTTTGCCTTTGAAGCAGCGCTTGTCTTATCGGACTTAGCTGTTTTGCTTGTCTGTGTTTCCTTTACATTCTTTGAAGGCTCTGTAACGGGAACTGTTGTTTCCTCAACACAGTTATTTGTGATAACCGCAGAAAACTTATCAATATCGCCTACTGAATATGAAGCAACTTTGCTGTCGGAATACGCGTCAACGCCCGGAGCAAGTGTAGTTGTCGGAACGATAAGAGCAGCTGCGGAAAGTGTAACCGCGATTGCGAGTGAAAATGCCTTGAAGCATTTGCGTGACTTGGAAGCTTTATTGAGCACCTTTGAATCCGCCGCAGCGTTTTCATAGTGCTGATGTTTTGTAGCTCTCAAAAATTTATCCTCCCTGTGATTTCTGTACTGCCGACACCATATATATTGTATATCGTACGCGCAAGGCATACTATATAAGATTTATATACGGCTTTTATCGTCGGAAGCACGACGTCTTTAAGTCGTTAAAATTTTATCAAACACACAATTTCAACTATAGTAAAACACACTTTTCGTCAAATTGCAAGTCACAACATTTCGGTTCTGCTGTAACCTTTGTAATGTTTTTGTAATAAGTTGGTTTTTAATTTCTTTAAGAAATAATAACTTGTGTATTTTACACAAAATCACCCCCTATGTGTAGTTTATTGTGCCGAAATGTTAGAAAACGCCAAAAATTCAATTTTTCCAGAAAAATAGCCGTTTTTGGGGCTTTTTTTCGGGCCGCGGTGTTTTGCATGATATTATAATCGCGTCCTCGCCTATGAGGGTAATTTTCTCCCATGGAATTATGAAATCTTCACGTTTCCCGAATATTCCAAATAAGAAAAATCGTCCAAAGATTACAAAAGCTACAATACAAGCGGTTTTTGTATCCACTATGATATCATCCACGTAACCAATTCGCGTGCCGTCCGCCGCGCTGATTACCTCCTTGTGTCTCAGGTCGCTGAGTCTGCAGTTCACACAATCACCTCTCAGTAGAATATATGCCCCTCTTTCCTTTTATATTCATTGACTTTTTATCTTTTATTTGGTATGATAGTTAATGAAAAATACAGTAACCGCATTGGAGATGAATATATGGATTATGTATTAATGACTGACGCTTCCTGCGACCTCACCGCAAAGCAGGTTGATGAAATCGGCGTTGAAGTTCTCCCTATGGAGTTCCAGATTGAGGATAAATATTATCTTCACTATCCCGACTGCCGGATGATGCCTCTTGACGAGTTCTACAAGGCTATCAAGGACGGCGCGGTACCCAAAACCACACAGATCAATTTTGACAGCTTTAAAAACTACTTTGAGCCCTACCTCAAGGCGGGCAAGGATATTATTTACGCCTGCATCGCTACAGGATTGAGCGGTACATACAATACCTGTCTTATTGCCGTAAACGAGCTTCAGGAGAAGTATCCCGACAGAAAAATCTATGTTGTAGATTCACGCTGTGATTCGGCAGGTCTCGGATTCCTCATGTATCTCGCGGGCAAGAAGCGCAGTGAAGGCGCTACAATCGACGAGCTCAAGGAATATATTGAGGAAACAAGAGAAAAGGTTTGCCACTGGTTTGTAGTTGACGACCTTGAGCTGCTAAAGAAGGGCGGCAGAATTTCTTCTCTTACCGCAACATTCGGCAAGGCTCTGCAAATCAAGCCGCTTATCGGCGCTGACGAAACAGGCGGACTTGTAAGCGTAAGCAAAATCAGAGGCAGAAGCAACGTTATACCCACTCTTGCCAAATATGTTAAGAGAGACGCCGACAAAAACTCCAAAAAACAGACTGCTTTCATTGCGCAAGCGGACAATATGGAAGGCGCAAAGGAGCTTAGAAAAGCAATTAAGGGTATGTTCAAGGAAATCCAGATTTGCGACGTTGGCCCCGTTATCGGTTCACATGTCGGCTCGGGCATGCTCGCAGTTGTATTCCTCGGCGACAGAAACTGTCAGGCATAATTTAATAACAGACACCAAAGAGGTCGGTTCACTGAGGAGCCGACCTCTTTTTCTTATCCCCTATTTTCTGTCCCTGCTGTAAAAGAGCAGACACATCATACTGACGCCGAAAAACGCGCCCGCGAAAATGCCGATTATTAGTCCGAGCAGCATAAAATTTTACCTCCGTCCTTTTTTGACAATTATTATTACAAGCTTATGCGATAATAATAACGTGGTGATTGTGTGGGAACAGTTTATATTGATGTTTTGATTACCGTGAATATATTCATTGACTTCTTTTTAATCTTATGCACGAAAACTCTGCTGCATATCAGTCAAAAGCTTTCGCGGCTGATTTTCGGAGCGGTGCTCGGCGGAGTTTTCAGTCTGGCGGCTCTGCTTCCGCGTATTCCGTTTGGGCTGAACCTGATTTTTGACGCCGCACTTGCGGTTCCAATTATTCTTGTTTCCTTTGGATTCTGCTCCTTTAAGCTCTTTTTGAAGCGGTTTATCGTATACTTTTTTTGCTCATTTTTCTTTTGCGGAATTATGATTTTTGTATACACCTCGTTCAAACCAAAGAGCATGGAGATATATAACGACGTTATATATTTTAATATATCCCCTTTTCTGCTGATTATTCTCACCCTTGTGTGCTATTACGCAATGAAGCTGTGGGGGCGATTCTCAGGCTCGGAAATCGGCAAGAGCGTCTGCACCGTCAGGGTATTTGACAGGGAAAAACAAGCAGAGTTCAAGGCTTTGGTCGATTCGGGCTGTCACGTCAGGGAGCCGTTTTCGGGTGATTATGTAATAATAGCGGAAAAGGAGCTTTTGCAGGAGCTTGAACCGCCGGAAAACACGATGAGGGTTATCCCTTTTGAAAGCTTGGGAGGCAAAGGAATAATAAAGGGATTTTTGCCCGAGCAAATTATGATTGACGGCAAACCCGCCGAACAAAGTCTGTACGTCGGAATTTGCGAAAACGTTCTCAAAGGAGACGTAAGGGCAATTATTCCGTTTGAAGCGGTAAAAAACTAATAAAGGTGAGGTATATATGAATTTGTTACTTAAAATCAAAATGCTGTTCATGAGCGAAAACGAGGTTTTCTACATCAACGGAAGCGACACTCTGCCGCCTCCGCTGTCAAAAGCCGAGGAAGCGCAGATCATGCAGCGAATCTCAGAGGGTGACGAGGGCGCGCGCGAGCCGCTGATCGTTCACAATCTTCGGCTGGTGGTTTACATAGCAAGGAAGTTTGAAACTCCGAGCGCGGGCACCGAGGATTTGATTTCAATAGGCACAATCGGTCTTATTAAGGCTGTAAACACGTTTTCTCCGGAAAAAAATATAAAGTTAGCCACCTATGCTTCGCGCTGCATAGAGAACGAAATATTGATGTTTCTGAGGAAATCCTCTCAGCTTAAAAACGAAGTCAGCATTGACGAGCCGCTGAACACCGACTGGGACGGCAACGAGCTTTTGCTCTGCGACATTTTGGGCAGCGACCCGAGCGAGATAAACGACAACCTTGAAAACGAGCTTGAAAGGAATCTTGTACTGCGCGAGGTCAGCAAGCTGAACCGCCGCGAGTGTAAAATAATGGAGCTGCGCTTTGGGCTTAACGGCAAAAAGGAGCACACCCAAAAACAGGTTGCAGACAGGCTGGGGATTTCTCAGTCGTATATTTCAAGACTTGAAAAGAAAATTATCAGCCACCTCAGGGATGAGCTTGAAAAGGCGGTTTAAATTTCTGATATAGAATAAAAGCGATGGGATATCCCACCGCTTTTTTCTTACTCGTTTACGTCCGACGCGGTTACGGTAGCTTCGGTATCGGGCTGGGTTGTTCCCTCTTCGTCGCCGATGATTCCGTTGTCGTCGCTTACCTCGCCGTTGTTCTTTGTTTCATCCATTGCGCTGTTTGCTTCCGAGGCTGCCTGAGACACTCCGTCGCCTACGTCGTTAACTACTCTGCCCGCGCCGGAAACGGCGTCGGAGGCTACCTGGGAAGCGGTTGAGGCGGCGTTTTCTCCGCAGCCTGAAAATGCCGCCGCAATCATTATTGAAGCCGCGGCAAGTGCTATTATCTTTTTCATTTGTTTTTCATCCTCATAAAATAAAAATGGCGTCGAAAACCGACACCATTATTATGTGAAGAATTTTTTTATTTATTAATTTTTTTATCATGTAATTCAACGTGCGGATACGGAATTGTGATTCCGTTTTCGTCAAACGCAAGCTTGACCTGCTCCTGCATGTAAAAGTATATAGGGAAATAGTCGTCGGGATGTCCCCATACAAACACTGAGATTTCCACTCCGCTGTCAAGGTGTTTGCTGACATATACCTTTGATTCGGGCTGCGCGAGAATCTTGCTGTTTTTTGAAATCACGCTGTAGATTACGCTCTTGACCTTGGTGATCTGATCCTCGTAGCTAACAGTGTATTTCAATGATACCCTGCGGTATTCGCCCGACGAGCAGTTTGTCACGTTGTTGGAGGTCAGCTTTGAATTAGGAATTTTAACGCTTTTGTTTTCGTAGGTGGTGATCGTGGTGTAGAAAACGCGGATGCTTTCAACATAGCCCTCGATGCCCTCAAACTCAATCAAATCACCGGCGGTGAACGGCTTGCTGAAAATGATGATTATGCCGCTCACAAAGTTTTTGATGGTGTCCTGCAACGCAAGACCTGCGGTTACAGCCGCGGCACCCAAAGCTGTGACGATCGAGTTAACGTTTACGCCGATTGTGCTGAGTGCGGTGACTACTACTATAGCGTAAAGCAGAACGCGGAGCATTGAATACAAAAACGTCTTTACGGTGTGGTCGAGCTTTGTTTTCAAAATTGCCTTTTTTGAAAACATCATTATGAACTTGACCGCTAACAGTCCGGCAACTAACACTAAAACAAAGATAATCAGATTCTCGCCGATCGTGCCGATAAAATCATTAAACTTTTTGCTGAAATTGTCCATCTGCCCCTCCTGTCAGTCGGCTATGATTTTTTCGGAAATCATTTCACCGTTGCTCCATAGTCTTACAACGATGTTGCCGTCCTCATCAAAGGACACGCTTTTTCCGTTGCGCTTGCCGTCAACATAGGTGCAGACGTCGAGGAAACCTCCGTCCCTGTCGAATCTCGCGCCGAAGCCGCTAGGGGCGTTATTGCTCCAGCAGCCGGCGTGCATTGTGCCGTCGCTGAGGCGGTAGCCTACTCCCGCGCCGTCACGGTTGCCGTCGTTCCAGTTGCCGACGTAGTTAACGCTGCCCTCTTTATAGTAGCAGATGCCGAAGCCCTGGCGCTTATCGTCGGAGTACTCACCCTCGTAGGAGGTCAGTCCCTTTTCGGAAACGGTCCTTCCCCTGCCCGTTCTGTTGTTGTTTTCGTCAAGCTTGCCGTAGTAGAGGTAATTGCCTGACTTTGAGCTTACCACCTTATCGGCAGCGCCCTCCTCCGCGTGAGTGAACTCGGGAGCTTTTTTGGCTTCCCGCTCGGGTTGGACGTAATCGGGATTGCCGCCGAACGCTTCAATCATTTCCTCGGCGATTGTATCCACATTACTTTCAAAGTCTTTTTCTTCCTCTGCTTTTTCAGCGACAGGCTCGGGCTTTGGCTTTGACGCCTTGCTTTCGTTTGCAAGCTCGCCGAATATATTTTTATTTGTTTTGTGAGCCTCAAAAAGTATGCTCTCAATTTTATCGTAAGCTGAATACGGCTTATCCTCGGCTTCTTCGGGAGTTTCGTGTATTTCATCCGCTTGATTTACCGACGGGATATCGTCCTCCGTCAGATACGGGGCGTTGTCAAGCTTTGAGTGAACCTTGGCGTAGATGTCGTGGGTGAAATCCTCAACCTTGAAGTTGAAGCCCTTCGGCGAGGTCTTGACCTCCTCGCTGTAGTCGGAGGGCTTAAACGACGCGTCATACCATATCATTCCGGAGTTTGAGTATACAAGCGCGGCGCACTTTTTACCCGATGATTTGAGCGACGGGAACAGCACGTTGATCTTCTTTGTTTCGCCGTACTCCTTGTAGACAAGCAGAACTATTCCGCGGCTGAGCTTTGGATACAGCGCCGCCTTTGGAGTTGTAATATCCTCCGCGCTGTAGTATTCGGTGCGCAGCCATATATGCGCATAGTCAAAAAACTGGCGCTTAAATACTATTCCGTCCTCGTTGTATGACAAAACGCAGTATTTTCCGTTTGATTCGCGCTTGACCGTCTGGTAGGGCTGGTTATTATAAATAGCCTTCCACGAAAGCGGCTCGCCGTTTTTCATTGAATATGAAAGGTTGAGCGGCTTTGAGTCGAGCACAAGCTCCGTTTTTTCGGACTGCGGCATTGTTCCCGCGTTGAAGTAGTTTGCTCTTACTCCGGCAAGGGCGTCGTTTTTGAAGTCGAGCGGCTCGTAGTCCGATACAAGCGCGGAATAAATCAGTAAGTCCTTTGATATCTTTTTTAAATCCGAACGCATAAATATAATTCCTTTCAGGAAATATACATTACAGTTTGTTGTTATTCCCTATCAAATATAAATCAAGGGCGAACACTGTCCGCCCTGATTTAAACTTTGTAATATTAATCAGATAGAAATTGTCATTGCAATCTTGTAAAGCTCGGTGTCAAATACGCGCTCCATCTGGAGAGCCTCGGTGATGTCGAGGTCTGTGATTTTGCCGTCGCGCATTACAACTACGCGGTTGCCGATATCCTGAGCGAGAAGCTCAACAGCTCTGTAACCCATCTCACTTGCAACAACTCTGTCGCGGAGTGTGGGAGAACCGCCGCGCTGTACATGACCGAGTACCGTTGCTCTTGCTTCGATTCCGAGCCTCTGCTCAATATATTTTGCGAGGTCGTTTACCTTGCCTACACCCTCGGCTACTACGATAATAAAGTGCTTTTTGCCTGTTTTCTGTGTGTTTACGATTCTTGCGATTACGTCTCTTTCGATATTGAACTCAACCTCGGGTACGAGAATTGCGGTTGCGCCTGTTGCGATACCTGTCTGGAGAGCGATGTCGCCGCAGCGTCTGCCCATTACCTCTACGATTGAGCAGCGGTCGTGTGACTGAGCTGTGTCACGGATGCGGTCAACCATCTCAAGAGCTGTATTCATTGCGGTGTCGTAACCTACGGTGTACTCTGAGCACGCGATATCGTTATCGATTGTACCCGGAACGCCGATGCAGTTGATTCCTGCCTCTGTGAGCGCTCTTGCACCCTGGAAAGAACCGTCGCCGCCGATTACTACTACGCCGCTGATATCATTGCTGCGGCAGAATTCAGCCGCTCTGAGCTGAGCTTCCTTCTTTTTGAATTCTTCGCTTCTGGCGGTGTAAAGCATTGTGCCGCCGTTGCCGATGATTTCGGAAACGCTGCGAAGATTCATCTCCTTGATTTCGCCGTTTAAAAGACCGTTGTAGCCGCGGTATACGCCGAATACTCTTAATCCTTTGTTGATTCCCGAACGTACAACAGCTCTTACAGCAGCGTTCATGCCCGGAGCGTCACCGCCGCTGGTTAATACTGCAATTGCTTTCTGTGCCATATAAAAACCTCCGTTAGAGTTATTTTCCGTTCTAATTATAATACAAATAGGCGGTATTTACAAGTGAATTTTTAAATTAATTCAAATTTCTTACAAAATTATCTTTTAAAAATCTCTGTTTCTTGACAATTGCCGTTTTAGGTATTATTATAATAAATGAAATTAATATTTTAGGGAGAAGATTATGACAAAGTTATATCTGGCTATTCCTTGCTACAACGAAGAAGAGGTGCTCAGGGATTCCGCCTCAAAGCTTGCTCAAAAATATAATGACATGATGAATTCGGGCAAGATTTCTTCCGACAGCAAGATTGTTTTTATTGACGACGGTTCAAAGGACAGAACCTGGGAAATTATTGCTCAGCTCCACAGCGAGAATCCTGTTTTTCAGGGCATTAAGCTCAGCAGAAACAGAGGTCATCAGAACGCGCTTCTCTGCGGTCTTATGACGCTCAGAAACAAGGCTGACGCGGTTATTTCAATTGACGCAGACCTCCAGGACGATATCAATGTATTCGACGAGATGGTTGAGAAGTACGAAGCAGGCTGCGACGTTGTTTACGGCGTTCGTTCAAAGCGTGAGACCGATACGTTCTTTAAGCGCTTCACTGCCGAGGCTTTCTACAAGATACTTGAAAAGCTCGGCGCTAAGGTTATTTTCAACCACGCTGACTTCCGTCTTATGAGCAGACGAGCTCTTGAGGCTTTCTCACACTACAAGGAAACAAATATTTTCCTGCGCGGCATGGTTCCGCTTATCGGCTATAAGTCGGACATCGTTACTTACGAGAGAAGCGAACGTCTTGCCGGAGAGAGCAAATATCCGCTCAAGAAAATGCTCGCTCTTGCATGGGAGGGTATTACCTCGCTGAGCATTCAGCCTATCAGGCTTATTACATGGCTCGGTCTTATTATATTCCTGATCAGCCTTATTATGATTATTTACTCAATCATCAGCCACTTTGTAGGCGCTACGGTAAGCGGCTGGGCAAGCACGCTGTGCTCAATCTGGGCGCTCGGCGGTCTGCAGCTTCTTGCTATCGGAATCATCGGTGAGTACATCGGCAAAATTTACCTTGAAGCAAAACGCCGTCCGCGCTTTATCGTTGAAACCTTCCTTGAAGATTAATGAAATTATTCCCAAGGCTTTTTGCCTTGGGAATTTTTTTAGAATTTTGTTGTATATAACAAATTTTTATGATATACTTTAATAGATATTATAATCTGAGGAGAGTAATAATGGACGTTAAAAAACTGGAACGCCGCAATTCAACTCTGGATTTGATCCGAATTGTTGCGGTTTTCTCTGTGCTTTCGGTCCACTTTTTCCTTCACAACGGCTTTTACAGTGAAAAGGTTGAGGGATTTGGTCCGATTGAAGGCATTTTTCAATTTTTTTCAACGCAGGATCCCTCCGCGCTTCACGGACCTATTATGTTCGTCATGGTCACGATGCGAACGCTGTTTTCAATTTGCGTTCCGATGTTCCTTATTTTGACGGGATACCTGATGTCTAACAAGCGGCTCAGCAAGGGCTATTACAAGGGAATTAGAAAAACCCTGATAATCTTTGTTATTGCCACGTTTTTGTGTATGGCGTTCAAGGCCGTTCACGAAAATCCCGCCGCAAAAACCGCATTTTACCGATTTGACTTCGGCAGTATGTTCTCGGCTATCCACAAGGACGGCGCGTACAGCCTTAAAGACTACATTCTGAGCATCTTCGACTTCACGGGCGCAAACTACTCGTGGTACATCGAGATGTACATCGGACTGTTTTTGATGGCTCCGTTTTTGAATCTTGCTTACCACAAGCTTGAATCAAAAAAGCACAAGCAGGTTTTGCTTGCAACATTTATTTTTCTTACCGCTATACCTACCGTTTTCAATATCTTTAATTTTGATACGGCTACATGGTGGGCTACTCCTACCGAGAACGACACGTTCCAAAAGCTTATTCCGGCGTTCTGGATGAGCCTATACCCCATCACCTTCTACTTTACGGGCAGTTATATCCGCGAATACGGAATCAAGCTGAAAACCCGTTCGATGGTCGGTGTGCTCTGCGTTTCGCTTTTCCTGTTCAGCGCGTTTAACTGGTTCAGAAGCTACGGTTCCGGTTTTAAGTCGGGCATTTACGTTTACTGGTACGGCTTTGAGCCTTATGTGCTTTCAACGCTCATATTTACTCTGCTGAGCAGGATCAAGTCCGATAACTGGAAGCCCGCTGTTAAATTCTCGCTGTGGAAGGTTTCCGACCTCGCGCTCGGTATTTACCTTATGTCGTTTATTTACGACGAGCTGATCTATGAGGCTCTCAGGGAAAACGTTCCCGTAATGGTGGACAGACTTCCCTTCTACTTTATTACCGTTCCGTCCTCTTTCATTCTTGCGGCGTTTACATCGTTTTTGATGAATAAGCTTGAACAACTCATTATATTTCTTTATGAGAAAATTAAGGATCTTGTTAATGATCAGCGCAAACGCTCAAAAGGAAAAACATGGCAGGATTATCTGTTCTTTGCGCTGCTTGCGTTCGGAGTGATATTTGCTCTGTGGAAAACAAGCTACGGCTTTGGCGGCTCGGACGAATCGTTCTATCTGACTATTCCGCACAGACTCTTGAAGGGCGACGCGATGTTCGTTGACGAATGGCATCTGTCGCAGCTTTCGGGCTTCCTGCTTATGCCGTTTGTATGGCTGTATACAACGATCACAGGCTCGACCGAGGGTATTATTCTTGCCGCGAGAGTTACTTACGTTTTCGTTCACGCGGCGGCGGCTTCGGTTATCTATTACAAGCTTAAAAAGTACGGAATAATTACGGTTGTTGGCTGCTTCCTGTACTTTATCTACACGCCCTACAACATCATGGCTCTCAGCTATAACTCGATGGGTATTGAGCTTCTGCTGCTTTCGGGAGTGCTGCTTGCCACGGCTGATTATGAGAAAAAGCTCCAGCTTATTTTCAGCGGTCTGTGCCTTGCCGGCTCGGTGCTCTGCTGCCCGTATCTGGCTGTACTTTATTTACTGTACGCAATCTGCGTTTTGGTACATAAACTGTTAAAGAAAAAGGAAATGAACTTCGTACTAAAACACGATATGTTCGCTCCTAAAAGCTTCCTGTTTTTCAGTGTAGGCGTATTTGCTCTTGCGGCTGTGTTCCTTATCTACCTGCTAACACAGGTAAGCATAGGTGATATCTTTAAGAACTTCCCCGAGATGCTCAAGGATCCCGATCATCCACAGATTCCGTTTATTGAAAAGGTAAAGAGCTATTTCAGGTCGATATTCGATATGCATCCGCACTTCAAGTATGGTGTTTACGCTTACGGCGCAATGCTTCTCGCAATGATTTTTGACAAGAAGAGAAGACTGCACCGCTCGGTTTATCTGATTATCACAACGGCTGTAGTTATTTACACTTACGTTTTGATTTTGCCGAATCTCGGAACTTCAACATACAACGCGATTATGTATCCGCTGCTATTCATCGGAGTGACCTCTTACATTCTCTGCAAGGATAAGCCGCGCGCGTTATTTGCCGCTGTGTTTATCCCCGGTATTATTTACTCGTTCTGTATTCACTGCACATCAAACCAGTATTTCTACGTTATTTCAATGGTTACGACGGTTGCAAATGTAGCAAGCTACGTTTTCCTTGCTCAGCTTATCAGGGAAATGCGCGAGACTCCCGACAACATCGAATACGCTGTTGTAATCAAGCGCTTCAGCTTTGGCTTTGTTGTATTGATGCTTGTTTTGCAGGGCTGGTTCCAAATCGGTTCAAAGGCAAGACACGTTTTCTGGGACGGCGAGCCTGCTACACTTACAAGCCAGATCAAGCACGGCGCGGCAAAGGGTATTTTAACAAGCAAGGGCAACTGTGAGCAATATGAAAACCTGTACAAGGATATGCAGACATACATTGCTAATAAAAAAGGCAACATACTGTTCTTGGCGGAAAAATCATGGCTCTACCTTGACGCGGACGACCTTGATTACGGTACCTTCTCAGCGTTTATTTCAGGCGAGAAACCCTCGTCGCTTGAACGCCTGCAGACGTACTTTGAGATGAATCCCGACAAGACTCCCGATTACGTTTATGTTCCCAAAACCGCAAAGTGGGATATGAAGCAAATCAATATGCTTGCAACAAGTAAGGGCTATATCAAAAGCACGGAAACCGGTTACAGCATACGCTACGAAAAAATAAAAGTAAATAAATAATTAAAAAACGGTGAAAAGTATGATGTTAGTATCTTGTATTTTTCACCGTTTTATGTTATATTATGTTTGAATAGGTATATAAACATAATAACAAACGCGATTTTTGACACTTTTAGGGCACATCCCTTCACGGCGTTTGTATAATCATGGTTTTTATTCAAATAAAATAACGAGGTGGTACTTAATGGATACTATGAAGCTTTACAATGAGTGGCGTGAAAAGGCTGTTGACGACGCGGATTTAATCAGCGAGCTCAACAGTATTGAGGGCGACGAAAATGAGATTTTCGAGCGTTTTTACACCGCTCTTAAATTCGGCACCGCCGGTCTCAGAGGTATTATCGGCGCAGGCACAAACAGAATGAATATCTATGTTGTTCGTCAGGCTACTCAGGGCTTGGCTAACTATGTTATCAAAAAATACGGCAAGGGAGCTGTTGCGATTTCTCACGACAGCAGAATCAAGGCTGATTTGTTTATGATCGAAGCCGCTAAGGTTCTTGCCGCAAACGGAATCAAGGCTTACATCACAACCGAGCTCCAGCCTACTCCCGTACTCTCCTACCTTGTAAGATACTTTAAGTGTCAGGCAGGTATTATGGTTACCGCAAGCCACAACGCCGCTAAATACAACGGCTACAAGGCTTACGGCGAGGACGGCTGTCAGATGACTGACAACGCGGCTGCGGCTGTTTACGACGAGATCACAAAGCTTGATATCTTCAACGACGTTAAGACAATGGACTTTGACGAGGGCGTTAAGGCTGGTCTTATTGAATATGTTGACGACAGCGTTTATGACAGCTATCTTGAAAAGGTAATGGAGCAGCAGGTTAATCCCGGAATCTGCAAGGGTGCGGGACTTAAGGTTGTATACACTCCGCTCAACGGCTGCGGCAACAAGCTTGTAAGAAAGGTTCTTGCTAAAATCGGCGTCGAGGAAACCGTTATCGTTAAGGAGCAGGAGCTTCCCGACGGAAACTTCCCGACCTGCCCCTACCCCAACCCCGAAATGAAAGAGGCATTGCAGAAAGGTCTTGAGCTTTGCGAAAAGGAGCAGGCAGATTTGCTTCTTGCTACCGATCCCGACTCCGACCGCGTTGGTATTGCGGTTAAGGATTACGACGGCAGCTACCGTCTTATCACAGGCAACGAGGACGGCGCTATGCTGACAAACTACATTCTCTCATGCAAAAAGGAGAACGGTCAGCTCCCCGAAAAGCCCGTTGTTGTTAAGACTATAGTTACAACAAAGCTTGTTAACAAGCTTTGTGAAAAGTACGGCTGTGAGCTTAAAAACGTGCTGACAGGCTTTAAATACATCGGCGAGGTTATTCTTAACCTTGAAAATAAGGGCGAGGAGAACCGCTATCTCTTTGGCTTTGAGGAAAGCTACGGCTATCTTTCGGGCACATATGTAAGAGATAAGGACGCTGTTGTTGCTTCAATGCTCGTTTGCGAAATGGCTGCTTACTACAAGAAGCAGGGCAAGTATTCGCTTGCAGAGGTAATTGACGGCCTTTATGAGGAGTTCGGTTACTACCTCAACAAAACCTTTGCGTTTGAGTTTGAGGGCGCTGCGGGTATGCAGAAGATGGCTGACCTTATGTCGGGCGTAAGAGAGAATCTTCCAAAGGAAGTTGCGGGATACAAGGTTGTAAAGGTGAGCGACTATCAGCTCAAAAAGGAAACAGACCTTGTTACAGGGGAAACAACCGACATCACCCTCCCCACCTCCAACGTTATCGCGCTTAATCTTGAGGGCGACCACGGCGTAATTATCCGTCCCAGCGGCACAGAGCCCAAGATCAAGCTCTATATCACCGCTGTAGGCGATAGCAAGGATAACGCTCAGGATATCTGCGAAAAGATTGTTAATTCTACAAAAGAAATTTTAGGTCTTTAATGTTATTATTTCAGGAGCCGGCTC
>OMXW01000027.1 GCA_900315085.1 uncultured Eubacteriales bacterium | reverse complement strand
CAACAATGCTGTCTTTTCAAGCGTGGTTGTCGTCACGGACAGGACTGTTCTCGATGCCCAGTTACAGGACACCATCTCGGGCTTTGACCATACGCTCGGCGCGGTAGAAACCATCGGCGAGAAGAAAACCAGCCGCGACCTGCTCAACGCCATCAACGCAGGCGCGCGGATTATCGTTACCACCCTGCAAAAGTTCCCGGTGATCTATCAGGAGGTTGATAAGGCGAACGGCAGAAACTACGCCGTGATCGTTGATGAAGCGCACTCCTCTCAGACTGGCGCCGACACCGAGGACGCGCTGCGCGAGTATGCGGAGATCGAAGGCAAAGCCGAGGAAGAAGTCGATCCGGAGGACAAGCTCGTACGCGAGCTGATCACGCACGGCAGGCACAAGAATCTCAGCTTCTTTGCCTTTACCGCTACGCCAAAGGGAACCACGCTCGAAATGTTCGGCACCGAGCATGAGGACGGCAGCTTTCATCCCTTCCATATTTACAGTATGCGGCAGGCGATCGAGGAAGGTTTTATCCTCGATGTACTGCAAAACTACATGACCTACGACACCTGCTTCAAGATTGCGAAAACCATCGAGGATAACCCTGACGTTCCGGCGAGCCGTGCGGCAAAGCTGATCCGCAAATTTGAGCAGTTACATCCCTATAACATCAGCCAAAAGGCGAAGATCATTGTTGAAACCTATCTCAGCACCACGCGCCACAAAATCGGCGGCAAGGGCAAAATGATGGTGATCACGTCCTCGCGCTTGGCGGCGGTACGCTATTATCACGAGTGCAAACGCTATATCGAAGAACAGGGTTATGATGATATCGGCGTGCTAGTGGCTTTCTCCGGCGCGGTCAACGACAATGGCGAGGAATACACCGAACCAAAGCTAAACGTCCGCGCCGACGGCACTCATATTGGCGAATCACAGACAAAAGCGGAGTTCCATGAGAATTTCCATGTGTTGATCGTCGCCGAAAAGTATCAGACAGGCTTTGACGAGCCGCTGTTGCACACCATGATCGTAGATAAAAAGCTGCGCGGCGTAAAGGCGGTGCAGACGCTTTCTCGACTCAACCGCACCTGCCCGGGTAAGACCGATACCTTTGTGCTCGATTTTATCAATACACAGGAGGAAATTCAGGAAGCCTTTCAGCCCTTCTATCAGGAAACTATGCTCGAAAAAGAGGTCAATGCCGATCTGCTTTATCAGGTACAGCATGAGCTACGCGGTTACGCTGTGTATTCAGATGACGATGTCAACGCCTTTTGCGACGAATATTTCAAGGACGGCAAGCAGGATGACCGCGCAATGGGTCGCATGACGAGCGTTTTGAAGCCGGTCGCCGACAGGTATAACGATTTGACAGCCGATGAGCGGTACCAATTCAGAAGACTCTGCCGCAGTATGAAAAAGTGGTATGGATACATCTCTCAGGTAGTGCGGATGTTTGACGTTGAACTGCACAAGGAGTATGTATTCATCAGTTATCTGCTCGGACTGCTGCCGCCCGACGAGGTTCAGCCGCTTGATTTGGATGGCAAGTTGAAGTTGGAGTACTATAAGCTTCAAAAAACCTTTGAGGGCGCAATCGACCTTAAAAAGGAAACAGGCACATTCACGCCCGCTACTGCCAAGGGAGCAACAAAACCCGAAGAAAAAGAACCGCTCGATGAAATCATAGAGAAAATCAACGAGCAGTATAAGGGCGTTTTCACCGACGCTGACAGAGTAATGGTTGATGTGCTCAAGAACGTGCTCATGCGCGACGAGCACCTCAAAAAGAACGCAAAAACCTCCGACCCGCGCATCTTTGCGGAGAGTATTTTCCCCAAAGCCTTCGGTACCGCAGCGCAGAATAGTTATATGCAATCGCAGGACGCTTTTTCATCGCTTTTTGCTGACCAAGCAAAGTATAACGCAATAATGAATGCTCTAAGTTCTATTATCTATAGAGAGATGCAGACAGGATAGAAATATCCTTTGAAAAAATGTTGGATGTTTGTGCAGTTGAATTAAAGCCCTCCGTCAAACTGTGGGGAAAGTTGTTTTATTTAGTATTCCGTTTTGACAGTCGTGACGCGGTACTCCCGCTTGAAGTCCTCCAAGTCCTTTTCCGAGCGGATCAGCATGACCTCGGAAAAATGACCGTCCTTCTTGCTCTTGAAGCCGGCGACCTTTTCACCGGTGCATATCGAGCTGCGTATCACCGCGTCGTGGGTTTCGGGAGAAAACGCCGGTTGGTCAAAATCGCTGTGTGATTGAAAGATGCGGAATCGTTTCATCCTGCTCCCTCCGTTTCGTTTGGCGAACTATGCGTTCGCTCTGACGGATTTTAAGATCTCGTGATAGGCGGCGCGGTTCCGGTCGTCACCGTCCAGACGGGATACGTACTGGATCACATAGACTTTCTTATTGACGCGCAAGGCGGAGGTCTCGCCGATCTGTCGGATATCCGCATCGTTTGCCGTGTAGGTAAAGCGGATGCCGACCGCCTCTTTGCCGCCGACGTTGATCATGAAGCTGTCCTCGCGGTCGAAAGCGCGGAGGTTCCTTTTCATGCAGCGCTCGGCGTTTTTGAGGATGGACTTGGGATCCGTCAAAAAGCTCAGCAAGCCCGGCTTTGTCCAGGAGACGATGAACAGGCAGTGATTTTCCTTGTCCATAATGCCCCAGTGATTGACGGCGGTGCCGCAGTACGTTTTCAGCTCTCCGGCAGTCATGATGTTGAACGGCTCGTTATAAGAAAGGGTCAGTTCGTTGTTGATGTTGATCTTTTTCATTTTGAGGACTCCTTTTCTCTTTGATGGCACCAGTATAGCACACCGAGTATGACAACATCATGACAATATGCGCCGGTGGGCGCTTTCTCCCGCCTTTTTAAAATACCATCTTGACGGAACTGCCATCAACGGCGGGAAGGAAAATTTGCCTATAAAGCAAAAAACAAGTAATCCAGGAAATACCGCATAATAATATAGATGCGCGGTGTTGCCTCGTTTATTTTTTCGTGATATTCAGCTGAGAGTGACCTTCATCGTCCTCGTAGATCTCAAGGCTGTAATGATACGCCTTGTCGCCGTCGGTGATGGTGAAATCCGACGTGCCGTAGTCCTTGCCGTCGACGTACACCTGATCCGGCTCCAGCACGCGGATATCCGCGATATTCGGATTCTCGACCGCCGTCACGACCGCCTGATCGGACAGCACCGGCTCGTCGGGAAGGAAGTAGTTGCCGCTGTAGGAAACCTTGGGTGTGACGATGACATAGGCGATCACGGCGATCAGCGGCACAAAGAAGCCGATCGCGCGCTGGATCCACTTGGGCGTGAACGCGTAGAGATACAGCACGATCTGCGCGAGACAGAACAGCGCGGTGATGAGCTGATGCGGAAAATGACGGAACGTGAACATGAAGGAGTTCACCGAGGTGAACATCAGCAAAAAGAGGATCGGCGAGAGGATCAGCAGGCTCAGCCAATTGCGCTTGGTGATGAACCAGCCGACAAACGCCATCGGGAAGGTGAGCACCGTCCAGATCGCCCAGTATTTATAGTACATGAACAAGCCGAAGCCCATCTCGCTGAACGGTACCTGAAGCAGATAGATCAGCGGTTGGCTGATGAGGAAAAACACAAAGGTTTTCAGCGCGGATTCCAGCGGCTTTTTGCAGTTAGACATAATGATGATCGCAAAGAGCACCCACGCCTCCATGGTCTCGCCCATGCGGATAAAGGAGGTGTTCTGAAAGACGGGCACGATCAGAAAGACTGCCGTCACCACCGCCGTCGCGACGGCAAAGATAATGACGACCGGCCAGCTCATATTGAGACCGCCGAACAGCTTGTCGGTAAAGCGCCGGAGAATATTCTTATTTTCCATTGGAGATTGATCATCCTTTCTATGGATACTTCTTACAAATGCTCATTCATGCCTGAGCAGGTATTGCTCCGCCTTTTTGACGGCGAACCGGTTGACCGCGAACGCGGTGACAAACAGGGCTGCCGCCACGACGAAAGCGACAACGGCGATGACCGTCAGCAGCAAGCCGTCGTCTATTCTCATGTTCTTGATGATGAACGGACTGAGGATCGAGAGCATGAACGCGATGAACATCGCAACGCCGATCACAATGACGACGACGTTCACCCAAGTCAGCTTTCTGGAAAACTCGGTCTCGCTGTCCCAGTCGAACTGGGGCTTTTTGGCGTTTTTCAGCAGCATACAGTTGATGATGATGCTTTCGCCCAAAAAGGCGATACCTGCGCCGACAAGGATCGTCCAGCCGCTTTGCGGGGTGATGAAGCCCATCACCAGACAGACGATACCGAGGACGAGGATATAGAGCACGCTGCCGAGCGAGCAGATAATACTATTCTTAAATAAAAAGCTTCAATAATAACAAAAAGTGTGGTATACTGAATATGGTGGTGCGACAGTTCGGTGTCGAGAGTATAGTCGGTGGGAAGCCGACACGGTAAGGAGTAGTCAACCGCCGTTATCCAGCCTTGGAGCCGAAGCCGTGAGGTGAGGTTTAAGCGTAGGCAGGAAACTGAGCGAGCCGCAATGCGAAAGCGTGAAGTGATAGAGCCTCGTTAGAAATATAGAACGGAAGCCGATGTTCTCACCTAAACAGCAGGCAACAACATTTGCTCGTTAACGACGAGAGTAAATGGGTTCCGTCGGGGTCTGAGAGCGTGGCGAGCTTAAGATTGTTACTTTCGGCATACCTGCGAGGTCTTGCGTGTTCTGAAAAAAAATCAGTATTTGCCGTACAAGGAGCATTTTGTCTGAGACGGTGAAGATGATACGCAAGAAGTCGGATTAGCCCATAGTACCTGTGAAGCGGGTAATGACCGTGGAGGGAAGGTGCTAACATACCAATCGCTCTGAAAAGAGAAACAACACTTACACGCAGAGGTAAAAAAGTTGGCAAGTGATTTTGACAGAATAGCATTACAGTCACAACATCACGAAAGAGTGCAGACCATAATGCACTATGTGAACAAGGATACCCTGAGAGAAGAACACAGGAAACAGAAATACGGTAAGGCAACAGGAATAGATAAGGTCAGCAAAGAAGAATATGAGCTGAACTTGGAGGAAAACCTCGAAAATCTTCTTGCGAGAATGAAGCGATTCAGCTACAAACCGCAGGCTGTAAGACGGACGTATATACCTAAAGCAGGGAGCGATAAAATGCGACCGCTGGGAATACCTGCCTACGAGGACAGACTTGTTCAGGGAGTTATGCGTAAGGTTTTCGACCAAATCTACGAATGGAGATTTTACGATTTCGCATATGGGTTCAGAAAGAGACGGGATTGTCATCAGGCAATCAGAGAAATCAACCAAACAGTGATGACAAAGAAAGTCAACTTTGTGGTTGACGCAGATATCAAAGGGTTCTTTGATAATGTAGACCATCGATGGTTGATGAAGTTCCTTGAACACGATATACAAGACAAGAATTTTCTGCGGTACATTGTACGATTCCTTAAATCAGGAATAATGGAAGATTTGAAGTACTACGAAAGTGACAAAGGAACACCGCAAGGCGGACTGATATCACCTGTACTCGCGAATGTATATCTTCACTATTTTTCTTTAAAGCCCCAGTACTCAGCCTTGGAATTTTTGCAGGTTTCAAAGACCTCGGCCGCGTTTTCAACCGTTAGGTCGTTATGCGTCAGCATTACGATAAGTTCGGGATGATCGTTCAAGCCTCCACCTCATTTCAACATTATACCGCGCGTAAACAAAAAGCGTCTTACCTGATATCAAGATAATCGGAAAAGCCCGTTATCCTCAGGATCTCCATAACCTTTTGATTGACGTTTTCAAGCTTCAGTCCGCCCTTGCTTTCCATAATATCGTTAGCGTTAAGGATAGCTCTGAGCGCCGCCGAGCTGACGTACTCAACGTCCGCCATGTCGAGCGTAAGAGAGTCGTTTTTTGCTCCGAGCTCCGTTACTTTTTCCTCAAACTCAGCGACCGTAACGTGATCGAGCTTGCCCTCGGGCGCGATTACCGCGTTTCCGTTGTTTTCAGTACATTTTATGATCATTTTTATGTCCCCTTTTTATTCTGTTTTTCTCAGCAGATCGCTGAGGATTTGTTGACCTATCTCGTTGAATTCCTCGTTGCGAAGGAATGTCAGAATTGCGTTCAAATACTGCCTCGGATAGAGTGAGAGAAGATAATCGCGCAATTCCTCGGGCGAAAGAACTTTCCGCTTTTCGGCGACCACGGGGTCTATGCCGCGGAAGGTAAGAAGGAACTGGAGCAGCCAGTTTTTCGCGTCGTTGCCGAAATTCCTTTCAAACTCAGCTTTTGCCGCTTTATCTCCGGCAAGCAGCTCGCTGTGCTTTTTGCTGCGCTCATAAAAGCCGCTCAGATCCTGTGCTTCGTCATATACGCAGCCCCTTTCGGTGCGCAGTACGCGGTGCGGCTTTACCGTAAAGCCGTCCTTGGTAAAATCAGCCTCAAGCACCAAGCCCTCGCCGAGAAGCGGCGTAACATCATTTCTGAAATGGAAGCAGAAATTGCCCTGCCCGTATAAAAAATACGCGCCGTTGCAATACTCCTCTTCTCCTATAGCGTGGGTGTGCTGCGAGATGACGATATCCGCGCCGTTGTCAGCCATTCGGTGAAAGCGGCGGCGCATTATTTCGCTGTTGTAGCGGGTTCCTTCGATTCCGCCGTGATAAAACACAATAAGATAATCACACCGCTTTTTAAGCTCGTTCAGCTCGCGGCAAACGCGGTATTCGTCGTAAAGGTTCACGCCGGGGTAATCATCGCCCGGAGCGTTGTCAAACCGCTCGGTAACGTTGTAAAGAGTAATTTTGAAGCCGTTTATGGAAAGCTCCTGATAGCTTTTTATTTCGGATGCGCTGTCGCCCCAGCCGAAATACCCTATGCCGTTATCGCTGAGCGTTTTGCAGGTGTCGAGATAGCCCTGCTTTCCGTAGTCCATCGAATGGGTGTTGCCCAGCGTAGCGTAATCTATGCCGAGATTTTTTACGGCTTTGATGGTTGATGTCGGCGCTTTGATGTTTGGCCCCGTCTTTTCTATCGGGCTGTCGCTGTCCGTAAAGCAGCCCTCTAAATTACACACGCGGCAGTCCGCCGAGGCAAAAAGTGAGCACAGCCTGTCGCCGAACAGCGTCTTGGTATCTCCCTTTGAAAACAAATCGTAGTTGCAGGGCATAGGGAGAAAATCGCCCGCAATCAGTAGTTTTACCTGACTCATATATCCCTCCTAAAATTCCTTTTCGATTCTGAGAATATTGTGGCCGTCGCGGTACTCGTAGCTTACGTCTGTCATCAGCTTTTTTACAATGAAAACGCCCAAGCCTCCGGGCTTGCGTTCGCTCAGATTAAGCGTTGTGTCGGGCTCGCTGACAAGCAGCGGATTAAAGGCTCTGCCGCTGTCTTTAAACTCAACTATCATGCGGCGGCGTCTGCACTTTGAGGATATTTCAACATCGCCGCCGTTTTCATAGGCGTAGGAGTCGATGTTCGCCAGGATCTCGGATGAGGACACGACGATACTGTTCACCGTCATTTCGTCGCAGCCCGCCTTTATACAGCAGCCTTTTATATAGTCAAGCGCGTCGTCAAAGGTGAGTTTATTCAAGCGGAACACCTTTTTTTCGGGCGCGGGAGGCGTATGCTTTGCTTTATAATACAGTGCGAGTATCGTAGCGTCATCATAGTGCTCCGCGCCGTGCTCAAACTCGTCAAGGCTTTCTCTTACAGCGTTCACGATCTGGATTTGATTCATATTCTTTGCCGCGTCAAGAACCGCGAGCAGTCTGTCGTCCTCAAAAAACGAGCCGTCGGAGGACTTTGCCTCGGTAACCCCGTCGGTATAAAGAACAAGCTTGTCGCCGGGCAAAAGCTTTACGCGGTGCTCCATATACTTTACAAGCCTTTTCCTGCCAAGTACAAAATTCGGCTTTGCCTTAAGGAACTCGGGGCGTGAGCCGCAGCGGATAATGACAGGATAATTATGCCCCGCGTTGGCGTAGGCGAGGCTGCCTGTAGACAGATCAAGAATGCCCAGCCATGCCGTAACAAAAAACTTTTCGGGGTTGGACTTAACCAGATAGCGGTTTGTGCGCTCAAGTACCTTTTCGGGCGAGAATTTCCCGCGGGCATATACTTTGATAAGCGTTTTTGTCAGCGCCATAAACATCGCCGCGGGCATACCGTGCCCCGAAACGTCGCCGACCGCTATAGCTAAATGGGTTTCATCGACAGGGAACCAGTCGTAAAAATCTCCGCCGACCTCATCAGCCGGGGTCATGTCGGCATAAACGCCGCAGCATTTTGTATCGGGGAAATCACCGGCGAGGATTCCTTTCTGGATCTTCTGCGCGACATTGAGCTCCATCTGAGAAGAAGCGTTTTTGCGGATAAGCTCAGCCTGCTTCTGATAGAATCTTCTGCCGCTGAAGGACATATAAACGCACACGCCCATAATAACCGAGATGATAATAAGCGAAGTGATCCTGTATTCCCATAACGACAGCTCATTTGTTTTTGAAAAGTCAAAGGCGTCCGAAATCAGAGAAGAAACATCTGAATACGTCAGTTCGTCAACCTTTGCGGCGTTAAGGCTTATTCCGTTGAAAAGGACGATTTGAAGCATAACCCAGGAAACAGCCGACGTAATAATGGTATAGCGCGGATTGAAGTAAAAAACGCTGATGAAAATAGGAAATACAAACGATAAAATGTACAGCGTATCCTGCTCCAGACACAGAACAAGAACGGCGATCAGCATGACCGCGAAGTTGATGTATTTTATAAAAGGCAGCGTGCGTTTGCGCTGGGCTATATTCACGATAATTACCGCTGTTACCAGAAAAACCGGCAGGTTTGATAAAGCACGTATAAAAGCCGAATGCCCGTGAAAAAGCGCGTGCAGCATTACGCCGATATCAACGGCGATCAATACGAGAGTATAGATGAAGTTTGTACGACTTTCGGTTTCGCGCAGCATTTTTACAGCGTCTTGCGAAAGGCGCCTGAAGGTAAAATGGTTTTTTGTTTTTTTCATAATTATGTATAAGAAACGGTTACATTCGTCACATTAAAGCCGAGGATGCGATTGTAGTTGACCGAGGAGCTCAGCAGCCTTACAAGCTTAAGCCCCGTGATTTTTTTGCCGCTGTTGTCTATATAGTCGGTGGGATCGAATTCGGGGCCGCTGTCCCGAAGCCGCACGTTTACCTTGTCGTCGAATACGCGCACGCAAACGTCGACCATGCTCGAGGACTCTGATTTTGCATATACCGCTATATTGTGACAGAGCTCCTCAACCGCTACGCCTACAGCGTTCCAGGTGTTTTCGGGGACATTCTGCTTTTTGCAGAACGCCATTGCTTCCTCGCTTGCTTTGATTGCTTCGGAAACCTCGTTTTTGATTGAAAAGTCCAGCGCTGTGCCGTTCTGCTCCTCGATTCCGAGGAGGTTTTTCTTTTTACGGACTTTTTTGCTTATCACCATTGCCGCAAAAGTGATGGCTATCGTCAGCGCCTTTGAAACGGGGAAGGACACCCAAAGCCAGTAGATGTCGTAGTTTGAGAACCAGTACATCAGCGGGATTATGGTGATAACGCCGTCAAGCATAACGAGAAGGTTTGCGAGCCCCTTTTGATTTGTCGCCTGGAAAAACGACCTCATGACATATATGACGGCGAGAATGGGTACGTTTATTGAGAAAATGCGGAATGTTACCGAAAAAACCTCGGTTATTCCCGGGTCGGTCAGTCCGTAAAGCGACGCGAGCTGAACAGGCAGGATTTCGGACAAAATAAGTACTATTGCCGAGAGCCCAAGCGTAAACAGCATTCCGTACCGGAGCGTGAGCTTTTGCCCGTTGGTATCCTTTTCACCGTAAAGCGCGCCCAGTATGGGCAGCAGCGTCATTGAAGCGCCCTCAACAAAGATGAACGCAAGGCTGTTCAGCGAGAACGAAACCGACGCTATCTTTCCTCCGACAACGCCGGTAGCGGAAAGGATAATTGCGTTTGTAAAGAACAGGCGCAGAAAATTGCAAACATATATGAGCGCTGAGGGCAGACCGATGCTGATGATTTTTCCGATTTCTTTAAGGCGTCTCAAAGCTTCCTTTGTAAAGTGAACAGTGCGCTTTTTTGACTTGAAATAAATCAGCGTCAAAACGGTTCCGACCGCGTAGCCTGTAAGCGTTGCCCAGCTTGCTCCCGCGATTCCCCAGCCGAACACCGCCATATAAAGATAATCGCAGGAAAGGTTGATTATATTGGCTACTATGGGAAGCGCCGTTGCCAGCTTGCGCATTCCGTCGGTACGGGCGTAAGCCGCCGTCTGATTGACTGCCGCTACAAGCGGAGTGTGCAGCCACAGCGGCAAAAGATATTGAATAAGCAGATCGGTGATCTGAACGTTACCCTGTGAGAGCAGATTTGCCGAGGGGACAATAAAAGCTATACCCAGCGCGGAAATGATAACTGTGGAGATTATGCCGAGCCAGAATGACGCGGTAAATACCGTGTCCGCGCCGTTTTGGTCGCGTTTGCTTTTCCTGATGATGGAAAGCGTGTTGCCGCCGTAGGTCGATATGGCTATGGGAATGCTGCGCAGAAAGATTATGCACGACGTCAGGTTAACGGCATACAGCTCAACCGTTCCCAGAATGTTGCCAACCATGATGCCGTCTACTATTCCCGCAAGGTAAGTGGAGGCGGTCATTGCCAGGGTAGCGACAAGCAGACTGCGGTATTTTTCGTTTAGAAGCATTCCGCTTCGTTTCATGTTTTTGCCCCCTTATCGTTTCAGGTTATCCTTGCGGAAGAACATGAATCCGCGCAGGACGTTGATAAAGTCGTCGACATATTTTTCGGTGCTTGCGTTCCAGAAGAAGCCCATGCGGGCGAGTATCTGGGTGGTGTAGTGAGCGGAGAACGGAAGCGCCGTTATCTTTTTGCCGTGAGCGGTGTTCATATATGCCGTCATGCTTGAAAGGATAGCCGCCTTGTCGGGATCCTTCTGCGCCTCGTGGAGAGCGGCGGCAAACTCGTCGTACTCGACAAAGCGTATGCTGCTGCCGTTTTCGTTCATCTGGCGGATTATATCGCCGAGCGGAAGCGTATGGTTGTTGACGGCGTTGAACACGCAGCACTCTTTCGGGGTGGCGGCAAGCTTTAAAAACGCCTCGCAAGAACGGTCGATAGGTCCCATGCAGACCTGATTTTCAATCATGTTATACGGGAAGCAACCCAGCAGGCTGTAGGAGCGCAGACGTCCCATAAAGTTGTTTGTAAGGAAATTTATCTGGAATTCGCCGTCGGATTCGCGCGCCGCAAGGGTGCCTACGCGGATGACTTTTGCGTCAAGCCCGTCGGCCGCGGCAGCTAATACCTCGCGCTCGCCCATCAGCTTTGACGAGGTGTATTTGTTGTCGAGGCTCTGACCGTAATAGAGAGTCTGTTCATCCAGCTCGCGGCGGCTGAGCTTTGAAACATCTTCCGTAGTGCCCGATACCGAGACCGTGGAGAAGTGTATCATTCTTGCGCCGGTTTTCCGGCAGAGCTTAATGCAGTTGACAGCGCCGCCTACGTTTATATCTTCAATATCCGTGCCGTTTGAGAAGTGCTTTACATTGGCCGCGCAGTTGAATACCGTGTCTATCGGCAGGCTTTCAAGCGGCTCAAATGATTTGTAGTCGGTCACGTCGCCGTTGAGCACCTCTACGCGCTCGGAAAACTCATTCTCCAAATCTGAGCCGAAGTAATAGAACATAAGGTTTTCAAGGCGTTCTCTTGCCGTGTCAAACTTGCCTTTGCGGATAACGCAGTAAGCCTTTCCGCTTTCGCGCTTCAGGTATTCGGCAAGCAAATGCGCGCCCATAAAGCCGCCTGCGCCCGTGATCATAATGTTGCCGAGCGGACGCTTTTCTCCCGCGCGGAAGGCATCTACCGTATTCTTTGAGAGAAGCTCGTTTATCTTTGTGTAATCGTAGCCCTCAAAATCAAACAGCTTGCCCGTGTCGTTTACCTCGCCGTCCTTAAACAGCTCGGCAAGCGCGCGCGGAGTGGTGTATTTGAATACGTCGCCGTAGGTGATCGGGAATCCGTTTTCCGACGCGTCGAGCACCACGGCGGTAACAACAAGCGAAGTTCCGCCTATTTCGAAGAAGTCATCCGCTGCGCCGACTCGCTCGAGTTTCAGTGTCTTTCTGAACGATTCGCAGAAGAACTCCTCGGTCTTGTTTTCCGGAGCAACATACTCGCCCAGGCTGACGGGCACAGGCTCGGGCAGGCGCTTAATGTCGGTTTTGCCGTTGGCGGTAACGGGCATTTCGTTCATTTGCAGGTAAGCTGTCGGGACCATGTAATGAGTCAGGTGCTTTTTAAGCTCCTCGCGTAGCGCGTCAATGTTTATCTCCTCATCGGCGGTAAAGTAGGCGCACAGGTTGTCCTGACCGTTGAGCTTGCGGATAACGACCGCGACCTTTTTGATATGCGGCTGCTCAGCCATCAGACCTTCAATCTCGCCTAACTCGATCCTCAGACCTCTTAGCTTGACCTGATTGTCAAGTCTGCCTAAAATCATCACATTGCCGTACTTGTCCCACTTTGCGTAGTCGCCTGAGCGGTACATGCGCTGACCGTTATACTCAACAAACGCCGCAGCGGTTTTGTCGGGCAGGTTCTTATAGCCCTTTGCCACACCGACGCCGCCGATATACAGCTCGCCGATCACGCCGTAGGGAGCGGTATCGCCGAATTTGTCTACAATTACTTCGTCGTAATTGAGAAGCGGTCTGCCGACGCTGACGTATTCCGCGTTCGTAAGGTCTGCCGCGTTGCAGGAAACGGTGATTTCGGTGGGACCGTAGGTGTTGATGATTTTTATGTCGGGCGAGCATTTTCTTATCGCGTCTCTCAGTGAGATCGGGTATCCCTCGCCGCCCGACATTACCAGCCTGCACTTTGACAGCGCCTTGTTGAACGGTGCGTATTCCATGTACTGCTGCAATCTTGACGGAGTGGCGTTTATGCAGTCAACGCTGTATTTTTCCATAAGCTCCGCCAATGCGCGCGGGTCGTTCATTTCGTCTTCAGCGGCAAAAATCAAAGTCTTTCCGTTGCAGAATGCCGCCGTATGCTCCTTGAATGACATATCAAAGGATATGGTCGTTACCGATAAATATGAAGTTACATTGTTTTTGATAAAGTTGATGTGTATGTTTGCCGGGTGCGGCATAAGATAGCTGCATATGCCCTTGTGACGCAGCATAACGCCCTTTGGTTTTCCTGTGGAGCCCGAGGTATATATCATGTAGCTCAGCTCGCGGTCGCTCATTTCAACGTCGGGGTCAGATGTATCGGTGCCTGTTAAAATATCGCTGACGTCTATCGCCTTTTCTGCGGGGTAGTCTGACAGCTTGTCGTTAGTGGTAATGATGAACGACGCCTCGCTGTCCTCTATTATATGATTGATCCTGTCGGCAGGGTATTGCGGGTCGCAGGGGATAAACGCCGCTCCTGCTTTGTTTACGCCGAACAGACAGCTGAAGAAGCAGCTCTCTCTCGGAAGCAGCAGCGCTACGCTGTCGCCGACTGTGATTCCTCTTTTGATAAGATTATGCGCGACTATATTCGCCCTCTCGTTGAGCTCACGGAAGCTGAGAGTCGCGTCTTTGGCAACCAGAGCGGTTTTGCCGGCGTTTTCCTCAGCGCTCTTTTCAAACAGCTTGTGCAATAGGGTGACGGGCACTTCGGCTTTGGCTTCCGTCTTGAAGCATTCAAGCATTTGCCGCTGGCTTTCGGGCAGAACCAACGCCTCCCGTACGGTCTTGGCGCCGCTGCCGAGCAGAGCCAAAGCGGATTTGAACTGCTCTATAAAGCCCTCGATTACGGCGTACTCAAACAGCTGTGAGGAATACTGGATCATAAATTGCAGACCTGCGGCTCCCTTGCGGATAACAATGCCTATATCGCGGCTCATCTTTTGCAGGGGCGAGTACATCTCAACGCTGAGCCCGTTATTGTCATACGCGGGCGGGTTCCACATAAAGTTGACACTTACGTCAAAAATGGGATTGCGCGATTCGTCGCGCTGTTTTACGAACTCGGCGACAACGTCCTCAAACGGCAGATAAGAGCCGTAGGTGGCGTTGCGCACTGACTCGCTGACAGACTTTATAAAGGCGCTGATTTCCAAATCGCGTTTGGGCTTGACGCGGACTGGCGCTGTGTTTACAAACATGCCTATTACGTTGTCAGCGCCGTTGGGGCGCATGTTGGTGGGAATGCCCAGCACAACGTCCTCTGACGCGGTATATTTGCCCAGAGTCATCGAAACGGCGGAGAAAATCAGCTCAAACTCGGTCACGCCGAAGCGGCGCGCCGTGTTGTCGATCGCTTTTAGCTGAGCGTTGTCATAAAGGAAGCGGACTTCTTTATCCGAGAGCGGATGCACCTTGGGGCGCTTGCCCTTGACGGGCATTTCGTTGACAGGTACTCCGTCGGCGAACAGCTCCTTATAGAAAGCTATTCCGTCTTCGTATTTTTCTTCAAGGCTGTCCATGTAGAGGTCGCTGAGGTCGATTTCAGCCGCGCTGACCTCTCTGCCTTCGAGCGCGTCGATCAGCTCTTTGACAAAGGTTTTTGCCGAGCCGCCGTCGAAAGCGATATGGTGAATAGCCATGTGCATGATCACACTGCCGTCTGATACCGAATACAGAGCAGGTCTTACCGGGATCGCGGCATTCAAATCAAACGGGGTATTGTAGCCGTCGATAAGGCGAATGACCTCCTCACGCGATGCGGCGGATTTTTCTTCGATTTCGGGGAGCCTGTCGGACAGATAGCGCACAGGCAGACCGTTTTCTTCTCCGTAATAGGAGGTGAACGCCTCGTGAGCCTTAAAAACGCTCGTGAGCGCGGATTTTATCTTCTCAATATCGGCTCCCTTGATGATCGCGGCTATATTGAGGTTATATACGGTCGAGTCTGTATTCAGCTTCTGCTCAAGGTACATGCCGCGCTCTGACGGCGTAAGCGGATAGACTTTGACCTTGTTTTTCTTTTCGGGGCGCTTTTTAGATGAAGCCTTTTGAATAAGCAAACGCTCGATCATGCGCGGAGTTTTTCCCGCGAAGATATCGGCGGTCGAGATATGATATACGCCGCATTTTTCCGATACCATCGCGCACTTTATTGAGTCGCCGCCCAGAGCGAAGAAATCGTCGTCAATGCCGACGTTTTCCATGCCGAGCACCTGCTCAAACGCCTCGCAAAGCACCTTTTGCATGTCGGTTTCGGGCGCGATATAATCGTTTTTAAAGTTTCCGGCTTCGGGCGCCGTAAGCGCGCCTCGGTCGAGCTTGCCGTTGGCGTTTACGGGCAGCTTACCGAGCTTTACAAAGAAAGCGGGGATCATATACGGAGGCAATTTTTTTGAAATAGCCTCTTTTAAGTCGTCGGCCGATACAGGTTCTTTTTCAACGTAATAAGCAACAAGATAAACCTGTCCGTACTGGTTTTTAAAGTCCTTTATCGCCGCGTCGAGCACGCCGTCAGCCTGCTTGATGATAGTTTCGATCTCGCCCGGTTCTACGCGCTGACCGTTGATTTTTACCATCCAGTCCTTGCGGTTGAGATAGATAATGTTGCCGTCCTCGCCGCGCTTTACTATGTCGCCGGTTTTCAGCAGCTTGTCATAGCCGTCCTCTTCGGCAAAGGGGTTGTCGGTAAAGGTTTTCGCGCTCTGCTCGGGCAGGTTGAGGTAGCAGTCGGCAAATATGCCCGCAAGGCACAGCTCGCCTTCATCAGCCTCGTTTCCGCTTTCGTCAAGAATATGGACGCGGATATCTCCGATAGGCTTGCCTATGGGGGTATTGTGATACTTTTTATCGATCTTGAACATCATTACAGCGCCTGCCGATTCGGTCTGACCGTAGCTGACAATGATTTCAAAGTCGTCGCTGTAGGTGTCGCTTACGCGCTCGCTTCCCGTGAATACTACCTTTAGCGAATCGCCCTTCGGCTTAAATACCTTGAGCATTTTGGGGCTGATAAAGGTGCGGTTGATTTTGTTTTCATAAATATAGTCGGCGAGCAGCACGGGGTCTCGCATTGCCTGATACGGCATAAGATAAGCTGTCAAACACGAACAGAGCGGAGCGAAAACGCCCTGTACAGATGCCACGAATGTAAACGGAGCGCCCAAAGCCGCGCGGAATCCGCGCGGAGGATCAGCATAATCTGAGTATCTGACTATAGAATCGTTTATGCCGGCGTGTGAGTGCAGCACGCCCTTGGGGTTTCCCGTTGAACCCGAGGTGTAGATCAGCAGCGACGGATCTTGCGGCTCGGGCAGTATTATCTCGGTAATCGGTTCCTCGTTTTCAATATTGCGCAGGAACTTTTCGTCAATGACAACCTTTGCGTCGCAGTCGCTGCGGATATATTCCAGACGTTCTGCGGGATAAGTAGGGGACAGCGGAGCAAATGCCGCTCCGACCATCCAGACAGCGTACATAGAGGCGATGTATTCCTTGTTTCTCGGAAGCTCGATCGTCACAAAGCTTCTGCGCGTTACGCCGAGCCTTTGAAGCTTGACGGCAACTTTGCGCGCGTAATCGTCAAAGCTGCGGTAGGTAAAGTAATTGCCCTCGCCCTGATCGACTATTACGACTTGATCCGGATGCTGTTTTACGTTGGAAATTATTTTTTCAATAACTGCGCTCATATTTTCATCCCCTAAAAAATAATCATATTTAATCATATTATAGCCGAATAGAAAGATAAATGCAAGCAAATGCATCTATAATATTCATAGTTTTAACAATTTCTTACATAAAAATTTGTAACTATTCAGCACCCCACCCCAAAAACCTGATTGATCTGACCTGATAAAACCATCTTTACCGCGTGATAAGAATCAAACCCGTTTTTGCGGGCG
>OMXW01000022.1 GCA_900315085.1 uncultured Eubacteriales bacterium | reverse complement strand
TGGTCGGGATGACAAGACTTGAACTTGCGACTCCACGCCCCCCAGACGTGTGCGCTACCAAACTGCGCTACATCCCGTAACAACATTCTTATTTTACCAGAAATACGTCTGTTTGTCAATACCTAATTTTATTTATTTTGAAATTATGTCCGAAATGTTCTCTTTTGCACTTGACAGCGCCTTTGCTATTGCCTTTCCCAGTGCGCCGCGTTTGCTTTTGTCGAGGTTTTTCAGCGCGCGGAGCATTGCCGCCGAACTGGAAAACGGGGTTTTTTGAATTTCACGGAAATCTGTGTTATCCGAGGCTTCAAGCACTGAGAAAAACGCCTGCGTAAAGCTCTCCTTTTCCTCGTCGGTAAGCTTTTCGAGAAAGCCGTCGAGGGTGTGGCTGATGAAATAGCTTGAGTTTGTGCGGCGGTCAAGGTAGACAAAGTCCTTGCCAGACACCTGCCAGCTGTAGACGTCGTGCTGCATGAAGCTTTTGTTCGTGCTTTTTACGATTGAAAAATCCTCGTCATGCTCCAGCATCATTCCGAATACCGACGACTGCGGCACAAAGCTGTGAACCCTGTCCTTTACCCTGCCGAACTGCTCGCTGCCGAGGATTTCGCGGTGGAACCCGGGACCGTCAAAGTTATACACACCGTCGATTCGCTTTTGAATTGACGAAACGCTGTTCATCGCAGAGTAGAGCGCGAGGTTTCCTCCTTTTGAGTGACCGCCGAGAATCAGGCGCGCGTCGGTGTTCTGAGCCGCCTGCTCAAAATATTTGAGCGCGCGAAGCTGCGACGGCAGAGTCAGCGAGGTGAACATATTGAAGTCCTCCTGCCAGCCGATAAAGCTTGAATCGGTGCCGCGGAATGACACGAACCTTGTATTATTAAGGTCGAAAACAAGCGCCGCAAACTGCATTTTGCTGTCATAATCAATGCTGCTTACATAGCCCGAAAGACGCGCGTTTGCAAAGCGCGGACATGCCGCTGCCTTTAGCAGGTCGGGATCCTGCTTCCAGAGGATCGAGTCTCTGTTTTCAACGGATGAAAACGCCATTGCCGCGAAGCTGAGCTTCACACTGTGATTGAAATTATTCGGCACCACGTCCTCAAACGGAAGATATGACAGCCGCGAAAGTATAAGCGCGTCAAGGCTGTTGAAGCCGTCCTGTTCAAGGCTGAGGTCGCCGCGCCATTTAATATAGTCAAAAATATCGCTCATAATTCAATAGTACAATAAAACATTCAGGGTGCGCAGACGCACGCCCCATTTATTTTTTTACTCGCTCTTAATAAGTCCGAGCTTCTGCTTCCAGAGAAGGATACGTTTTACACTCTTATCGATTTGCTCCTCGGTGATTTCGCTGTTCTTCACCGCTTTGAGCACTGCGTTGTACTGGGTGTCGAGGTCTGAGCAGCAGAGCATATCGTTGCCGTTTTTAACCGCGAATACCGCCGACGAATCCGAGCCTGTATACTGGGTGATTGCCTCCATCACGAGGTCGTCGGTGATGACAACTCCGTCGAACTTCATTGTCTCGCGGATATATTTGTGAACGGCCGCGGAAAGTGAAGCGGGATATTTATTATCCATGCAGTTTACTATGTTGTGTGAAACAAGGATACAGTCCGCGCCCTTTTCAATTCCTGTTTTAAAGGGCTGAAGGTCGGTTTTTTCAAGCTCGGAAAGCTCTCTTTCATCGACCGCGACGCCTGTGTGGGTGTCGGTGTTATTGCCGTAGCCCGGGAAATGCTTTAGCACTGAGCCGACATGATTGTTGCCTGCAATTGTAACCGCCTTGGTGACAAAGGTGTTAACGTCGCTGACGTTGTCGCTGAACGACCTGCTGTACATGAACGCGTTTGGATCGGAAACCACGTCGCATACCGGCGCGAGATTTACGTTGACGCCGAGCGATTTAAGGAGCTGAACCTTTTTGGTTTCGGTGGTTTCAATAGCTTCCCAGCCGCCGTTTAGGTAGACGTTCTTTGGTGAGTCAAAAGGAGTGTCGCTGAGATACATATTGTCGCTGACTCTTACAACGTCGCCGCCCTCCTCGTCTGTGCCGATGAGCATCGGGATTTTTGAAGCGTCCTGATAGCTCTTTATAGTTGAAACAATTTCTTCCTTGGTCTTGTTGAAGAAGTCCTGACCGAACAGAACATAGCCGCCGAGGTGGTACTGAGAAACGCTTTCAACTGCGTTTACATCGGGACAGCGCGCAAAAAACAGCTGACCAACCTTTTCCTCTATCGTCATGCCCTTCATGATTTCCTTGACCTTGTCAACAGGCGGAACCGTTATGGGTGCGACGGTTGTTGTTGCCTCGGTAATGAGCGGAATCGATTCGCGCTTTTCATGCTGAGAGCAGGCGCAGAGCGTGATGACTACGCATACCGTTACGACTAATGAAAGAATTGCGTTTAACTTGGTTTTCATAATCTTCTCCTATTTTACCGTGACTTCACATTCGGCGAGTATTCCGCTGCAGGATTTGCAGATCACCTTTGCTTTTCCGCTGCCTCTTGCCTTCACGACTCCGTCTATGCTGACTGAAATAACGGACGGATTTGTTGAAATGAATTTGTTGCGGTAGGACGCCTGCGATTTGAGCAGTATTCCGTTCAGCTTATGGGTCTCGCCTACGCTCATCTCAAGCTTTGTGTCGCTCAGATACAGGCAGGTGGGCGGATTTTTTACGTCTATTCGGTAGGAGCAGAAGCTGCCGTCGTCCGCTTCAACCTTGATGTACGCCGTTCCCACTCCCTTTGTTTTTACGTTGCCGAATTTGTCGGTTTCAGCCACGTCGGGTTCGGATGACGACCACTTGTAATTTACAAAGTAGTTGCTGCCGCGGTAGGACGGAATCTGATTGTACCTTTCGCCCATTGCAAGCACTACCGACTTTGTTTTAAAGGTGATTGAGCTGTCGCGAACCGCGAGCTCGTTTAACTTTCTGTCGATGATAGGACCGTAGATGTGGGAATGAGCGTATTTTGTGGGATGGATTCCGTCGCCCTTTTTCCATTCCGAACGGTAGGCAAAATAATCGGTGGCGATTTCGCTGTTGAGGTCGCAGAAATCACATTCCTCCGAGATGTCTACATACGGAATATCCCACTTTTCAAGCGCTCTGCGGATTATTGACCAGTATTCGTCCTGCTTGTCCTCGTTGACCATTCTGTGGCCGAGCACAAACAGCTTGTAGGAATTTTTATAATTCTTATTAAGAAAATAGCAGATGCTTTCCACCGCGCCAGCAGTGGTGTATTCGTCATACTTGCCCTTTTTGTCGGAGATGTCGGTGACCTTGCCCTTTTTAATATTTTGGAAAAGGTCGTTGAAGCCGCCCTCGATGATGATGAGGTCGTATTTTCCGCTCATCTTCTTAACGCGCTCAAGAATACTTTTTTCGTCGCCCGTCTTTTTCTTTTGCTTTGCGAGGGTTATTCCGCCATTGGAATCGTTTTTGAGCTTCATGCCGTACAAATCGGTGATGTAGTTGGCGTAGGAATAGAAGCTCTCCCCCATCAAATCCGTGCCCGTTCCCCTGCACACGCTGTCGCCGGCGCAGTAGAGCTTTTTGGCGTAGTATACGTTTGTCTTTGAGTAGTTGCCCGAGAACGGCAGCAGCTCCTGATAGGCGCACCTGCCCTCGAGGTACTTCATGAGCTGGGTGATATCGTCGTCGTCAACCTGTCCGTTGCAGTTGATGTCCGCGCTCAGCTTTTGCTCTGTGCTGAGCTTTTCAAGACCGAGTGAGTAGTTGCGCAGGGACACGATATCCTTATTGTTGATTGAGCCGTCGGCGTTGAGGTCGCCGAAGCTTATTTTTCCCTTGCTGTTGAATTTTAGCATGCTCTGCTCGGCATAGGTCTTGGCGCAGGTGCCGTCGTAGCCCGTGATTTCAAAGTCGTTATTATTGAAATAGTTTTGCAGGCTGATTTTGCGCTTTTCGGTTGTGTCGTCAATTTCGGTTTCGCTCGATACGCTGACGGCGAAGGCGTCGTTTTCGATATTGTACACCGTTGACGGAATTTCAACGTTCTGCAGCGAAATGCAGTTGATAAACGCGCCGAACTTGATTTGCTGAACGCCGCTTTGAAGCTTGACCTCACGAAGCTCCGAGCAGTCAAAGAACGCCCACCAGCCGATTGTTTTTATCGACGGCGGAATTGTTACCGACTGAATAAGGGAGCTGTAGAACGCGCCCGCTCCGATTTCGGTGAGGGGGTGACCGTCGATTGACTCCGGGAGCGACAGCTTGAGCGAATCGCCGAGATATGAAGTCAGCTTTGCGCTGTCGTCCGAATTTACGACATATTCATAATTACCGTCCGCCGAGGTCTTTTTGTCCGAATACAGCGACGAGCCGTTTGCCGCGGGGATTACCGCCAACATGACCGCCGAAAGGAAAATTGCAGCCAAAAGTAATGAAACTGTCCTTTTCATAAAACCTCCGTACCAGAGTTATTAGATACTTATACCCTTATATTTTACTATTTTTTTTAGTACTTTGTAAAGAGATTTGACGAAATTTTTACTATTTTGTAAAAAACACGCTATCAAAATGATAACGTGTCGTTTTTTTAATATTTGATTGTGAAACGGAAAACGATTTTACGGTCACGCACTGACGACCATTTTCATAACCTCGTCGCGGTCGATTCCAAGGACGAGGGAGAATTCCTCTGTCACCATTTTTTCGGCTTCTTTCAGAAAGCGCTCGTCGGAGAGGTGAAGGTGCTTGCCGGCGTTTTGCTGCTCTTTTTCGTGGTTCAGTATTAGGCGGATAAGCGCTACGAGCTTTTTGCAGTCTGCCGCCGAGATTATATTTTTGAATTCCTCGCTGCGCTCGATTTTATTGTCGTTCCATCGCGGATTTTTTGGAGCAGAGCCGTATTTTTTGTGGGAACAAAGAGCGTTGAAGCAGCGCTGCATACGGGCTTGAGCACAAAATACTCGATATCCGCACCTCCTATACGTTTTACGGTGATGTCCTCGACAGTGCAGACTCCGTTTGTACCGTACAGAACCTTTTTGCCAACGCTTAACATTTTTTACACTCTCTTTCCTATAATACGACTTTTTAGTGTCATTTATTACTCTTATTATAGCATAAAACTCAAATTTTTGTTATAGGCAAATTAACTAAATCGTCATTAAAAATTGTAGACAGAAAAACAACCGAAGTTGTCACCTCGGTTGTTTAAGGGGGTATATTGGGTTATAGAAGGAATAAATCATAGAAAAATTTACATTGGCAAACAAATTTAAAATGGCATTAAATTCAAAACTCCTAAATTACCTAAAAACCAAGACCGATGTAAATTTCTTTATCTGTATCTATAATACACGAACAGACAGAAATAATAAATTGCATTTGCAACGGAATTGAGGTGTTAACAGTAAAAAATCGATATTTATTTTTAGTTAATGCGCACAAAAGGGACAAAATAATTTATAAGGGAAGTCTTGCTTTTTTTAGATAAATAGGGTATACTAAACTCAGAGGTAAATTCGCTTACGGGATTATCGCTTTCGAGCGACCCCGTCTGTTTCAGCGAATTTGCCTCGTTTTCTATTATCGTTAGCCCAAAATCTTTATGAGCTAACCCTTTGTATCATTATTCTTCGCTGCTCTCCTGCTCTGTGGGCTCCTTGCCCTTGCTTACGAGAACAGTGATTTTTTTGCCGTACTCAACGGAATCTCCGGCCTGACCGTCCTTGTAGCCGATCACTCTGCCTTCGGCGTACTTGTCGTTGTACTGGTACTCGGGGCTTGCAAGAAGTCCCTGCTTTGAGATCGCGGTTGCCGCCTCGTCGATTGTGAGTCCCTCAATTTTTGGGAGCTCGCGCATCTGCTTGCCCTTGCTGACCGTGACGCTGATGTAAATCGTGTCCTCCTGGTCAATTTTGGTGCCTGCCTCGGGGTACTGCGTCATGATTTTGCCCTCGGCAACGCTGTCGCTGTACTCGTCGTTGATGCTGCGCATAAGCTTTATCTGAGAGTTGCTCTTGACGCTGTCCTCAGCCTCGGAATAGGTCATTCCCGTGAGCTTTGGAATTGTCGCGCCTGTCCATTCGGTAGCCTTTGTTGCCGCCTCGGTGGAGTTTTTGTCGCCGCCGAACATTCCCGCAAGAGGATTCTGCATGAGCCAGATAACTCCTACTACGCCGAGAATGAGCACTGTTACCGCCGCCGAGATTATCGTTATTGAAACGCCCGACATTCCGTTTTTGCCCTTTTTGCTCTGCTCGCCGCGCGAGATATTCATGCTTGCGGTGCGCGAGATTTCCTCCTGGATAGCCTTTGCGGTGTGGGCTACGGAAAGCTGTGAGCGGAGCTCGTCAAAGTCCGTGATACGGTTTTCACGCTCAACCTGCAGACCGTTTGCCAAAGCGGATACCACATGGGGCGGAAGCTTTTTGACAGTGTTGGTGCTCATGAGCAGTCGGCTGTCCTTCAGACGCTCGGGAGCGCTCTTGGGAAGATGACCGGTCAGGGCATAGAAAAGCGTTGCGCAGAAGCCGTAAATATCGGTAATGTCGTCAAGCGGAAAGTTGTCCTCGTACTGCTCGGGAGCAGCCGCGCCCTTGAAGAGCTGCGACTTCAGCGCGGTGCCGCGCTTGCGCTCGTTTTCCGAAGCAAAGCCCGAAATTTTGATTTTGCCCGACGATGTGATGTACATATTCTTGGGCGCGATCGCGTAGTGTCCCACGCCGCGCTTATGCAGAGCCTCGAGAGCCGAGATCACGGGCATGAACAGCGGACGGGCTATATCCCATTCGATACTGCCGTTGCTGCGCTCAACATACTCAACGAAGGGAATCAAATCCTCGTTTTCCTCGATAACGTAAACGGTGTTGTTTTCTTCAATTATATTATGAACGTCCATCAGCGCCGAAAACTCTTTGAGCTCGGACACTATGCGGTAGTAGTCGGAAAATTCATCCTTGAGCTTGCTGAAAACCAGACGGTCCTCGTAGTTTACGCGGACTTCGGTCTGACCTTCGTCGCGGCTGAAAAGTCCCATTGGCAGAAATTCGCACACGATCAGGATATCGCCTGTCTGCTTGTCAAAGCAGAGGTAACGCGTGCTTTCGCCGTTGGTGTCGATTCCCGCGCCGACTATGTATCTGTCAGCCAGCACTGTGCCATATGGCAGATAGGGTGCAGACTGTTGCTCTGAGCTGTCAAAGCCGCAGTGAGGGCATACCTTTTGGTCGCCTATCTCCTGCATACATCCCATACACAATGACATATTTTATATCACTCCAATATACTTCACGTTAATCACTGAGAATATTTTCTAAAAAGAATTATAGCACACATTTATAATTCGTTTCAAGATTTATAAATGTCATTATAATTACAGTTTTGTTATTCATATAATGTTGCGCTGAAAAGTGCACAACGCGGAATATTTTTCGCGGTTCCGTTTTGTAGGTATTTATACGTCCGCTATATTTATTATTACAAGGAGCTTTCCGGAACTGACGGTGATTTTGCAGCCGTCGTGAAAAACATTGGAAAGTCCCGTTGAAATTTTGCTTTCAAATTTAAAGTCGCTGACCGGGTATTCGGCGTTTTCAACGCTTGCCACAGCGCAGGCACAGCCAAACGGAAAGAGTGAAAAGGTCCTTCCGCCGTAGCCGTCAAAAATGCAGGCTCCCTTTTTGAGCAGAAAGATTTTTTCCTTTTCGGACATCAGGCAGGCTCTTGCTCCGTTATCGCCGAGGTATTCAAGCAGGCAGAGGTTTGCGTAGCTGTGGTCAAGCCTGCCGCCCGTTGCGCCCAAAACCGCGATATCCTTAAAGCCCTGCTCAACGGCGTAGCGCGCGCATACAAAGGTGTCGGAATAGTCCTTGCGGACATTTAGCCGCACGGTTTCAACGTCCGGCGGAAGCTCGCCGATGTAGGAGTCAAAGTCGCCTACAATCAAATCGGGAGTAATTCCCGCGGCGTGCGCGTACTTGTAGCCCTTGTCGGCGCAGATCACATAGTCGCCGCCGCTTACCGCTGTTTTTATAAAGCCGATGTCGGCGTCGGGCGAGCCCGCGATTATTACGCAGCGCGCGTTTTTTGCTACTTTTTTAACTGCCATGGTTTTATGTCCTTAACCTCGTTGTACATTGCCACATAGCTTTGGTGGCGCGTCGGCCGGATCTCGCCGTCGGAGAGCGCCTGCAGGATCCTGCAGCCCTTTTCACAAACGTGGGCGCAGGAGGTGAATTGGCACTGACCGAGGTACGGTTCAAATTCGGGGAAGCAGTATTGAAGCTGCTCCTTGTCTATCATCTCGTAGCGCTGTAAATCTACCGTTGAAAAGCCCGGGGTGTCCGCTACGTAGCAGCCCTCGATTTCAAACAGCTCCACCACTCGGGTGGTGTGTCTGCCTCTGCCGAGCTTTTCGCTGATGTCGCCCGTCTGCAGCGAGAGCGTCGGAAACAGCATATTGAGCAGGGTTGACTTTCCGACTCCGCTGTTGCCCGTGAACGCCGCCTCCTTGCCCCTGAGGTAACTTAGCAGGCGGTCTGCCTCGGCTCTGTCGTCGGGCGAGCACTGGAACACCTCTATTCCCGACTTGCGGTAGATTTGGGCTACCTCGTCGCCGTTTTCGATGTCGTTCTTTGAGATAACGACGACGGGCGTCATATTATTGTTTACAGCCGCAGCGGTCATCTTGTCGATTACCGCGAGGTTCGGCTGGGGATCGACCGTTGAACATACGATTACAAGCGTGTCGATATTTGCAAGCGCGGGGCGCTTTAGCTTGTTTTTGCGCGGAAGGATCTCCTCTATCGCGCAGTAGCCCTCGGTCGGAACAGATATTTTTACCCTGTCGCCGACTACGGGAGAATTTCCGCTTTTGCGGAAGCTGCCCCTCGCCTTACATTCATATTCTTTGCCGTCACAGCGGACATAGTAGAATCCGCCGATCGACTTCATTAATATTCCGTTAAGAATCATCTTTAATAGCCGTAGTTTGCGTTAGGGTCGGCGTATACGTTCTCCTCTGTGGGCGGAACATACTCGGTCGTCGGCTGGTACGGATCCTCGGTTATCGGCTCTGTTACCGGCTCTGTGGGAGCGGAGGTTGGCACGATATAGTCGTGTACGACCGTGTTGGTGATTTCGCCCTTGGTGAAGTCTACCGTGTATTCGCGGTAAATCTGGTCGTTGAGCGAAATTACTACCTCTGAGGTTCCGTGGCCCTCGATCGAAATGGTTACAGAACCCGTGATTGACGGAACGACCTGCTTGCTGAGCTCGGAATTTACAACTCCGTCAACGGTTACGGTCATGTTGAGGGTATCGGATACACCCGACGGGAGGTCTACAACAAGATTGACCTTGTGCTTATCGCCTACGCCCGAGCTGACTGTAAGCGTTACTACCGTTCCCTTTTCAACCTTGCCGTAAGGAAGCGGTGACGAACAGAGCACGGTGTTTTCCGGCTCCTTGCTTTCGTCGTCCATTACGGTCTCAACGGTGAGTCCGAGCTTTTCAAGCTCAGCCTTAGCCTCGCTCAGTGTTTTGCCGAGCACGCCGGGGATTTTTACTTCCGCGGTGCGGCTTCCTTTTGCTATATAAACATAGACGTTTGAGCCGATCGTTGACTTAACGCCCGCTGTCGGATAGGTGTCGATAGTGCAGTCCTTCTGAGTTTTTGTGTTTTCAACATAAACAACCTGCGGCACAAAGTTTTTATCCTTGAGGGCTTCTACCGCCTGTTTTTCGGTGTAGTTTACCACAAACGGGATCTGCGCTTCGGTGTCGGTGCCGTTTACGGTGAGCTCAATTGTTGAGCCTGACTTTATTTTCATTGAACCCGGTTCGGGATCCTGAGCCAAAATTACGCCGATTTCCTTTGAGTCGTCAAACTTGCTCTTGATTTCATACTGGAAGTTGTCGGGGTTGTTTTCCTTTGCCGCAACAAGCGTTTTGCCTACCAGCTTGGGAACGTCAACGTCCTTGCTCTGCGATGAGGTGAAGCCGCGAACAGCCGCTATCGCAAAGAACACCGCGCATACTACCAGAGCCGCCGCAAGCACGCCCTTAACAACGTGGAACACGGGGCTGTGCTCCTTGATGTAGCGGTCGTCGTCATCGTCGGGAGCTTCCTCAACAACGGGCTTTGTTTCTTCCTTTAATCTTTTTGGCTCGTTCTTTTTGATGCTGCCCATATATTTTGTGGGTTCGCTGTCTACAAACGAGCTGTTGTAATCGAATACGATTGAGGGGTTGAGGCGGAAACGCTCGATATCGCTGAGCATCTCAGCCGCCGAGGTGAATCTTCCCTCGGGCTGCTTTTCCATTGCGCGCATTGTGATTTGTTCAAGTCCCACAGGAATTGAGGGATTGACCTCGCGCGGACGCTTTGGCGTTGACTGGAGCTGCATCAGCGCGACCGTTACCGCGCTGTCGCCGTCAAAAGGCAGAGTGCCGGTGAGCATTTCATAGAGCATTACGCCTACGGAGTAGATGTCGGTTTTGCCGTCGGTTGAGTCGCCTCTTGCCTGCTCGGGCGCGATATAGTGAACCGAGCCGATTGCCTGGTCGGTCATTGTGCGCGTAGCCTTGTCAGAAAAGCGCGCTATACCGAAGTCTGTTACCTTGATCGTGCCGTCCTGGAGCAGCATGATGTTCTGCGGCTTGATGTCGCGGTGGACGATTCCGCACTCATGCGCGTGCTGCAGAGCCTTGAGCACCTGGATAGTGAGGTGGAGAACATCCTTCCACTCGATGATTCCCTGCTGGGCGATATACTCCTTTAAGGTGATACCGTCGATGTACTCCATTACTATATACTGGATCATATCGCCGAAGCTTACGTCGTATACCTTTACGATGTTGGGGTGCGAAAGCATGGCGATTGCCTTGGATTCATTTTTAAAGCGGCGAATGAATTCCTCGTTGTTCAGGAACTCGTCCTTCAATATTTTGATTGCGACCTCGCGGTCGTCGAGCGTGTCTGTGCAGCGATAAACATTGGCCATTCCGCCTACGCCGATAAGCTCGTGGATTTCGTAGCGGCCGTCAAGCCTTTTTCCGATATATTTATCCATAGTTTAACACTCCTCTCAGTAAATTACGGTGGCTGTGATGTTATCTGTGCCGCCGTCCTGCTTTGCCGCGTCAACAAGCGTATTTATAAGGCTGTCGCCGCGGTTCTCATGACAGATTTTTACCATTTGTCCCGTGCTGACGTGATTTGACAGTCCGTCGGTACAAATCAGCACAACGTCGCCGTAGATGAAGTTTGCCTCGATATAGTCGAGCCTTACCGAGGGCTTGATTCCGAGGGCGCGCGTAATAAAGTTCTTGTTGGGGTGGTGCTGAGCCTGCTCATAGGTCAGCTCGCCGCGCCTTACCATTTCCTGTACTACCGAATGGTCCTCGGTAAGCTGTTTTATTTTGCCGCCGCGTATTGCGTAGGTACGGCTGTCGCCGACATGTACAACGTGAACGGTAGTGTCCTTTACAAAAACAAATTCGCAGGTTGTGCCCATTCCGGCAAGAGCTGCGTCCTCACATGCCAGCTCAAATATTTTGACGTTGGCGTTCACCACGATTTCCGCCATGAGCTCGCCGATTTGCTCCTTTGTCATGTCGTCCTTATACAGGTCGGTGATTTTTGTACTTATATATTCCACTGCCGTCGCGCTCGCGATATTGCCGCCGTTTGCGCCGCCCATTCCGTCGCAGACAACTGCCCACGCGCAGCTTGGGGAAATAACTCCGAAGCGGAAGTCGTCCTGGTTCTGCGTTCTGACTAAGCCTACGTCGCTTTTGCTGAATACTTCCAAGTTATTTGCCTCCTTCTTTTATATGGTTTCGTTTAAGCTGTCCGCAGGAAGCGTTTATATCGCTGCCCAGCGTCCGCCTAACGGTAGCCGCAATTGACTTTGCGGCAAGTATATTTACAAAAGACTGCTGTCTTTGAATATTGCTCTTTTTGTAGCCCGTGCCCTCTACGGTGTTCACGGGGATCAAATTGACGTGACAGTTCATGCCGCTGAGCTTTTGCGCAAGCTCGCGGGCGTTTTCGTCGCTGTCGTTTACGCCGCTTATCATTGAGTACTCAAAGGTCACGCGCCTGCCGGTTGCGTCAAAGTAGTCGCGGCAAGCCTTTAATAGCTGTGACATCGGGTACGCCTTTGCAATGGGCATCGTACGGCTCCTGATTTCATCATTGGGAGCGTGGAGCGACACCGCAAGGTTGATTTGCAGCTTTTTTTCGGCGAGCTCATAGATTTTCGGCACGATCCCGCAGGTTGAAAGCGTGATGTGCCGCGCGCCGATGTGAAGTCCCTTTTCCTCGGACGCGAGCTCAATGAACCTCAGCACGTTGTCAAGGTTGTCGAGCGGCTCGCCCATGCCCATGAGAACCACGTTTGAGATCCTCACGTTCAAATCTCTTTGCGCCGCTTCAAGCTGCGCCAGCATTTCGGACGCGGTTAGGTCGCGTGAAAATCCGCTTTTACCCGTAGCGCAGAAGGTGCAGCCCATTTTGCAGCCCACCTGAGTTGAAATGCACATTGAAACGCCGTGATGATAGCTCATCACAACCGCCTCAATAAATTCGCCGTCGTGCAGCGAAAAAAGATACTTCACTGTTTTATCATACCTTGAAATAAGCTTTTTTTCAATAGTTGCAACAGAAATGTAATATCTTGTGTCTGAAAATTGTCGTAAATCACTCGGAATGTTCCGCATTTCGTCGAATGAGGTCACTCCCTTTAGCAGCCATTCGTACATCTGCTTTGCGCGGAACTTTGGGTAGCCCTCCGAGGTAAGCTGCTGTTCAAGCTCTTTCAGGGTAAGGCTTTTTACGTCAGTTTTATCAGTCATCAGCCGCCACCCTTTCAAACGCCGCCGTGTAAAATCCGTCGCAGCCCGCGGTGTGCGGCATCAGCGTGATTTCGTAGTCCTGCTCATCAAAGGCGCGTTTTGCGCCGTCGGGCAGTTTTAGAGAAGCTCCGCGGAAGTTTTTGTGCTCCTTTAAGAACCGCGCCGCGTTTTCATTGTTCTCGGCGGGGTTGAGTGTGCAGGTCGAGTAAATCATTCTGCCGCCTACAGCGAGATTCTTTGCGCTTTGGCAGAGGATTTTATACTGGATTTCGGGCAGGTCGTTGTCTATAATGTCGCTTTTACAGCGGATTTCCGGCTTGCGCGAAAGGATCCCCAGACCGCTGCAGGGTACGTCGCAGAGGATTTTGTCCGCGAGCGGCAGAGCGGCGTCTGCCTTTGCCGCGTCGCGCTTTGAGGCGACTATGTTTTCAGCGCCGAGCCTTTGAGCGTTGGCGCGTATCAGTTTAAGCTTGTGGTCGTATAGATCGCAGGCGTAGATTTTGCCTCGGTTCTGCATATACTGCGCCGCCGTAGCCGCCTTTCCGCCGGGCGCGGCACAGACGTCGAGCACAACGTCGCGCGGCTTTGGGTCAAGGAAGCTTACGCAAAGCTGCGAGGACAGGTCCTGAATGTGGAAAAGTCCTTCTTTGTATGCGCTCAGATTTTCAATTGAGCCGGTGCGTGTTAGTATCAGAGCGTTTTCAATAAGCTCCGATTTTTCACAGCCCACGCCCTCGGCTTCGAGCTTTTCAATGAGCGCGTCGGCGTTAGTTTTCAGCGTGTTCACCCTTGCGCACATCTTAGGTCTGCCGCTGAGCGACTGCAGCAGCTTTTCGGCATTATCCGCGCCGTATGACTTTCGCCAAAGGCGGATAAGCTCCTGCGGAGCCGAGTATTTTACGCTCAGGCAGTAAATTTTATCGTCGGTGTCGGGCAGAACGAGCCTTTGCTCCGCGCGTGTGATGCTGCGGAGAATACCGTTGATGAAGCCCGCGCTCTTTTGGAGCCTGTGCTTTTTTGCGAGGTTTACGCTCTCGTTAACCGCCGCGCTGTCGGGGATTTTATCCATGTATACAAGCTGGTAAACTCCCATGCGGAGAATCAGCTTGGTTTTTGTTTCAATTTTCCTTAAAGGAATTTTGGAGTACTGCTTTATTATATAGTCAAGTGTTATCTGACGTTCGAGCACGCCGTAGACAAGCGCGGATACAAACGCGCTGTCAACGCCCTTCAGCTTGTTCTCACGAATCGCGTTATTGAGCGCGATGTTTGAATACGCTTTGTCGTTTTCAATTTTAAGAAGCACCTGCAGGGCGACGTTTCTTGGATTTGGCATTGATTTCTCCCGAAATATTTTTACAGAATTTCGCCTGTTTTCAGCTTATGCCCCGCGGCAAACGCCTCGGCGGTCATCTTCTTTTTGCCCTCAGGCTGCAGCTCAAGTATTTCGACCGAGCCCTCGGCGCAGGCGATTACAAGCGGCTTTACGCTGAGGATCTCTCCTGCCCTTCCGCTTTTGTCGCATAGTCTTGCCTTGTGGATTTTTACGCGCTTGCCGCCGATTTGAGCGGTGGCGATAGGCCACGAGTAAAGTCCGCGGATCCGGTTGTGGATTTCAAGCGCGGGCTTGTCAAAGCTTACGGGGCACATGCTCTTGTCTATCTTTGACGTGTGGCTCGCCAGCTTTTCGTCCTGCTTTTTGGGTTCAACCGTGCCGTTTTCAAGCGCGTCAAGAGTTTCCTCAATCAGCTCGCCGCCCATAAGCGACAGTCTGTCAAACAGCTCGGCGGAGGTTTCATTTATTCCGATTTCGGTTTCCTTTGTCAGCAGAATGTCGCCCGTGTCGAGCCCCACATCCATAAGCATTGTTGTGACGCCCGTCACCTTGTCGCCGTTTAAGACCGCCTGCTGAATGGGAGCCGCTCCCCTGTACTTTGGGAGCAGTGAGCCGTGGATATTTACGCAGCCGAACTTTGGCAGGTCGAGCACGCGCTTTGGAAGGATCTGACCGTAAGCCGCAACAACGATTACGTCGGGATCGATTTCCTCAAGCTGAGCGAAAGCGTCGTCGCCCTTCATAGACTTTGGCTGGTAGACGGGGATCGAAAGCTCCTGCGCGCAGACCTTTACGTCGGGCGGAGTCATTATCATCTTTCTGCCCTGAGGCTTGTCGGGCTGGGTGAACACCGCCGCCACGGTATGCTTTGGGCTTTGCGCGAGTTTTTTAAGCGCGGGCACGGCAAAGTCGGGTGTGCCCATGTATACTATCTTCATATAATCACCGATATTACTGTTCGATTTCTTCGGGGCGGAGCATACGTTCGCATACGCTTTTGAACACTACGCCGTCGAGGTGGTCAAGCTCATGGCAGAACGCGCGCGCAAGCAGCTCTTTTCCCTCGATCGTAAATTCCTCGCCGTTGCGGTCCTGAGCCTTTACCTTGACGTAGTTTGGGCGCTTTACGATGCCCCACTGTCCGGGGAATGACAGGCAGCCCTCGCTGCCCTCCTGCTCGCCGCTGAACGCGATGATTTTTGGGTTTACAAGCTCGATCAAGCCCTCGCCGATGTCGATCACAACGACGCGTCTTAATATTCCAACCTGAGGTGCGGCAAGCCCAACGCCGTTAGCATTGCGCATGGTTTCAGCCATATCCTCAAGCAGAATTGCGAGCTTTTTATCAAATTTCTGAACGGGACGGCATTTTTTATTGAGAATGTCGTCGCCCTCTTTTACAATATTTCTTAAAGCCATAATTATCTTCCTTAAATTAACATATCAGCGCGTTCATGTCCGCGTAGGCTGTCACCTTTGAGAACTCGCGGCGGCCGCCGAAGCTCAGCAGAACCTTTGAGAGCAGTTTGCGGAACGAACGGTTGTTTTTACATTTAATAATAAGCTTATAGCGGAATTTATTGCTGACCTTTACCACCGCCGCCGGTGACGGCCCGAGGAGCCTGAGCGGAAGCTTTGGATAGTTTTGACTTGCCTCGCTCACAAAATCCTGCAAAAATCCGTTTGCGGCTTTCAGCGTTAACGCCTGGTTTTCTCCTACAAAGCCTATAAGGCAGATATCCGCGAACGGCGGATAGAGCATTGCCTCTCGAACCCTGATTTCGGTGTTGTAGAAGCTTTCGTAGTCCTGCTTTGCCGCCATTGAGATTATCAGGTTGTCGGGGGTGTGGGTCTGGATCACCGCCATTCCCTTTTCCCTGCCGCGTCCGCTTCGTCCGACCACCTGAGTGAGCAGCGAGAACGCGCGTTCATAGCTGCGGTAGTCGTCGGAGTAGAGCGCCTGGTCGGTGTTGAGAACGCCAACAAGCGTTACGTTCGGGAAGTCAAGTCCCTTTGCAACCATCTGCGTGCCGACGAGGATATCGTATTCTCCGTTTGAAAATGCGGTTATCATCTTTTCGTAGGAGGACTTTGACGACGCGGCGTCGGTGTCCATTCTGAGAATACGCGCGTCGGGAAACAGCTCAGAGATATCCTGCTCCGCCTTTTGGGTACCTGTGCCGCCGAGCCTCAGAGAGTGGCTGCGGCAGGTTGGACATTCGCCCCTGAACGGCACAGAATAGCCGCAGTAGTGACACATCAGGCGGTTGTTTCTGCTGTGATAGGTCAGCGAAATTGAACAGTTCGGGCAGGTCACAGCCTCGCCGCAGAACGAGCAGGTGACGAACGAATTGTGCCCCCTGCGGTTGAGCAGCAGAATTGACTGCCTGCCGTGTTCAAGGTTATATTCAATGTTTTGCAGCAGCACGTCGGAAAAGCCCGAGGTGTTGCCGTTTTGGGTTTCAAGATTCATGTCGGCGGTTATCACCTCAGGCAGTACCGCCGTTCCGTAGCGCGATGTGAGCGTATTCAGCGAATACCTCCCTGTCAGCGCGTGGTAGTAGGTTTCAACGCTCGGAGTGGCTGAGCTTAAAACCAAAAGTCCGTTGTTCTGAGCGCAGCGGAACATTGATATTTCGCGCGCGTGGTACCTGGGCGAGCTTTCCGACTTGTAGCTGTACTCCTGCTCCTCGTCCATGATTATCAGTCCGACGTTTTCAAACGGCGCAAATACCGCGCTGCGCGTTCCGATTACGATTTGGGCAAGCCCCTTTTTTACGCGCTTGTATTCGTCGAGCCGCTCTCCGAGCGACAAAGCGCTGTGGAACACGGCTATTTTTTCGCCGAACCGCTTTGAAAACTGCGAGACAAACTGAGGCGTGAGCGAGATTTCGGGAACCATGACGATGATTCCCCTGCCGTCGGCTATCACGCGCTCGATAAGCTTTATAAACACGCTCGTTTTGCCCGAGCCCGTTACGCCGTAGAGCAGGCTGACGTGCGGTTTTTCGTCGCGGTACTCGTCATACAGTCTGTCGCAGGCTTCCTGCTGTTCCGAATTGAGAGTAAGAGCAGGCGCGTTTTCGTCCGCGCTGCGGCTGTCGATCCTGAAAACCTCCTCGTCAAAAAAGTAAATCAATCCCTTTTTGTAGAGGGTGTCTATTACCGAGGCTGAAACGCCCGTGAAATAGCGGATCTCCTTTACAGAAGCCGCTCCGCTCAGCTTTATCAGCTCAAGCACGCCGAGCTGTTTATCAGTCAGCTTCATGCCGGAATAATCGACGTCTGGCGAAATTGCCGCCATCTTCATTACGGCGTCGTTGACCTTGCGGAACGCTTCGTCCGACTTGTAGAGCAGCCCCTTTTCAACCATTTGGTCGGGCAGGCGGCTGTCGCTCAGTCCGAAATCGTCGAGGATTTTTTCAAGCCTTACCGCCTTGCGCTTTGAGTGAAGGTAGTCGTAAAGCCGCTGCTCCTCTACTTCAAGCTCAGAATCAAAATCCGAGCTTTTTATTCCGTAAACGGTAGTGACCTTGTAGTTTACTCCCGCGGGCAGCATTGTTTTTACCGCCTCGTAGGTAGTACAAAAATAGTGCTCCTTCATGAATTTTGCCGCTGCAAGCAGCTCCGCTGAGAGCACAGGCTCATCGTCGAGCACGGATATTATTTCTTTTAAAGAACTATTATCCTCCCTGAGCACCTCGGTGATTATTCCCTGACGGCGGCGGTTGCCGCGTCCGAATGGCACCAGCACACGCGCGCCCGCAACGCAGTCTTTTTCAAGACGGTCGGGCACGGCGTAGTCAAAATCTTTGTCAAAGGAATACGCGGTGTTTTCAACCGCTACCCTAACGACAAAATCAAGCTTCATCGTCAGGTTCTAAAAGATTGATTTCGTGGTTCCTGATTTCTTCAATTGCGAGCAGTACGGGCTTATCCTCGGTAACGGTGCCCTCATCCTCAAATTTCTGGGTGATCTGTCTTGCTCTTTTTGAGACGCCTACAACAAGCGCGTATTTGCTCTGCTTACCCTCAAATAACTCGTCAACATTTACCTTATGCATAGTGATTCTCCTTCTGTTTTACCTTTTAATGATCTCAAGCACCTCGTTAACGGCGGCGTCAAGCTCATCGTTTACAACGGTGAATTTATATCTGTCCTTATAGGTCATTTCTTTTTTTGCCTGTTCAAGACGTTTCCTGATTGTTTCCTCGTCCTCTGTTCCGCGGCTCCTGAGCCTTCTTTCAAGCTCCTCAAGCGACGGCGGAATTACGAAGATACTCAGAATCTCGGGGTACTTCTCCATAATTTGCAGCGCTCCCTGAACCTCGATTTCAAGGAATACGTCATAGCCTGAGTTGAGCATATCCTCAACCTGCTTTTTTGGAGTTCCGTAAAAATTGTCGCAGTATTCGGCGTATTCAAGGTAGCCGTCCTGCTTTATCAGGTCTTCAAATTCCTCGCGCGTGATGAAGTTGTAGTGGACGCCGTCGATTTCTCCCTTGCGCGGCTTGCGGGTGGTGTTTGAAACCGACAGCCTTACCAGCGGATTGCGTTCCTTTACCGCGGCAAAAACCGTGCCCTTGCCAACGCCCGAAGCGCCCGAATACAGCACAAGCTTTCCTTTATTATTGCTCATCCTTTTCCCCGCTTTCCTCGGCTCTGTTCTGGATAGTCTCGCAGGATACGGCTGAGAGCACAACGTGGTTGCTTGAATTGATGAGCACCGATTTGCACTTTCTTCCGCAGGTAGCGTCAATTAACATTCCGTTTGCTTTTGCCTCCTGGACGATTCGCTTTACGGGAGCGGAATCGGGAGCGACAACCGCAACGAGCTTATCCGCGCTTACGAGATTTCCAAAGCCAATATTGATTAGTTTCATTTTGCCTCCGAAATTACTCTATATTCTGAACCTGCTCGCGGATTTTTTCAATCTCGCCCTTGATGTCAACCACCTTGTGGGCAAGCTCCGCGTCCTGAACCTTTGAGCCGATAGTGTTTGCCTCTCGGTTCATCTCCTGGATTATAAAGTCGATTTTTCTGCCGACGGGCTGGTCAAGCTCCAGGAACGCGTTAAGCTGTTCAAAGTGGCTCCTCAGTCTTACGGTTTCCTCGGCTACCGCCACCTTGTCGGAGAACACGGCAACCTCGGTGAGCACTCTCTGCTCGTCGATTTCAACGTTTAGTCCCTCGAGCGTCTGGCGGATCCTGTCGAGCAGACGGTTCTCATACTCAGCCACGGTCTGCGGCGAGCGTTCCTCTATCTGCGACACGATATCGAGGATCGTCTGAGCGCGGCTCAAAATATCCGCTTTCATCTTTTCACCCTCGCGCTCGCGCATCTCGATGAACGAATCGAGCGCTTCTCCTGCCGCGGTGAGCACGTCGGCGGTGATTTTTTCCTCGTCCTCAGGCGCCTTGTGAACGGTGAACACCTCTGGGAACCTTGAAATCGATACAACAGTCGCGTCGTTTTCAATTCCGTAGGTCTCGGATATTTCGCTCATCGCCTTTAAATATCCCGAAACAAGGCTGTGGTTAACGCTTACCTCGGCGGGTGTGTCGTCTGCCGCGCCGATGCTGACGAATACGTCGATTTTTCCCCTTGATACTCTTTCGTTAATAAAGCTTTTCAGCTTGTCGTCAACAAAGCTGTAGCCGCGCGGCGAGCGGCACGAAAATTCAAAATAACGGTGGTTGACGCTTTTGATTTCAACGGTGATTTCTCTGCCGTCAATCTCGGTTTCACAGCGCCCGAAGCCCGTCATTGACCTTACCATACTAATCAGTCCTTTGCAAAATTCTGTATACAGAAGTATTATAACACTATGGTTCTGATTTGGCAATGGAGTTATTACAATATTGTAATATAATTTTTTAGGTTGATTTATCAAAAAAAATATAGTATTATATTTAGTGACTATAATTAAGGAGGAATCCGAATTGGACGATAATAAAGAAAAGCTCGCCGAGTCTGCCGAGGAAGTGACTCAGGAGATCAATACCGAGGAGACCGCCGAGGCCGCTGAGGAAACTGCCGAGGCTGTTGAGGAAGCAGCATCGGAAACTGCGGAGATTTCCGACGAAACCGCTCAAGCTATTGAAGCGTTTGAACAGACAGCCGAGGGAGAAAGCGATGAGTTCACGGACAGCACCGGTATATCGGACGAGCTCAGAGAGCTTCAGGACGCCACTGCAAACATGAAGCCCGCAAAGAAAAAGAGAAAGCTGATGGTTCCCATCATCATCAGTCTTTGCATAGTAATTGTTGCCGCTGCCGCAGCTCTTGTGCTCACACTGTTCTTTAACAAGAGCATTGAGGGAACATGGTTCTACGAGCAGGAGGTTCAGACAGGCTACGCAACCTCCACAAACGACGAACCGCCCACAATGAAGGTCGGCTACTACTTCACCTTTGAAAGCGGCGGAAAGCTTACATTCAGAAGCGGCACGATCTCGGGCTCAGGTACATACACCTACCGCACAGGCAGCGTTGAGGGGGAGCCGATTGGTCAGCCCGTTGTTGACATGAACTTCATTGACCCGTTCTCAGGTCAGACAATTGAACAGACATTTAAGGCTGAAATTTCGGGCAACATATTCTCGGGACAGAAGCTCAAGCTCACAAGCATCAAGAACACCGAGGTTGCCATTGACCTTGAAAAGAAGGACTACAAGAAGCCCGAGCTCAAGCTTGACGGCGATTTTGTTGCCGACAAAGAGGTTGAGGGCAAATGGGTCACCGTTCAGAACAGCATGGGCGTAAAATACACCATGACATATGAATTGAAGAGCGACGGCACTGTTACAATCACCAACGAACAGAATTACAGCTCACAGCTCAGCGGTTCTTCAAAGGATCTTGTTTACACCATTACATACGAAGGTATTTACAGCTGCAACAAGGGCAAGCTTGAAATTGTCTACGATATGGCAGGACAGCAAAAGGGCGAGATTCCCTACACCGTAAAGGAAAAAGGCAATGTGCTCACTATTTCGGGCGCGCAGGATATTGACTACTACAAGGTTGGCAGCGCAAGCGCGGATGAAATTATGAACCCCGTTGAAACAACAGCGGCGCCTACCGAAGCGGCAACCGAAAAAGCTAAATAATTAAAGATTTTGAGGTCGGCTCAAAACTCGCACAGAGTTTGGGCTGACCTCTTTTGATTTATCGCAGGCGAACAAAAGGTTACGAATTTGTAACTTTTATTTACTGAACAATTCCGTTGTGGTATACTTATACAGATAGAATACTGAATAAAGGGATGATTTAATGTCAGGACATAACAAATGGAGCACCATTAAACAGAAAAAAGGTAAAAACGACGCGGCGCGCGCCAAGGTATTCACCAAAATCGGCAGAGAGCTGATTGTTGCAATCAAGACAGGCGGCAGCGCTGACCCCAACGTAAACTCAAAGCTTAAGGACACAATTGCAAAGGCTAAAGCAGCGAACGTGCCCAACGACAATATTGAACGTATCATCAAAAAGGCCGCAAACGACGGCGACTCAACAAACTATGAGGCTGTTACATACGAGGGCTACGGTCCCAGCGGCGTAGCGGTAATCGTAGAGGCTCTCACCGACAACCGCAACCGTACAGCCGGCGAGGTAAGACACTACTTTGACAAGTTCGGCGGCAACATGGGCACACAGGGCTGCGTAAGCTTTATGTTCTCACAGAAGGGCGTGCTTGTTATTGAGCGCGAGGACCTTGAAAAGGACGAGGACACTGTTATGACCGACGCACTTGAGTGCGGAGCGGCTGACTTTGAGGCTGACGACGATATCTTCACAATCTACACCGAGCCCGAGGATTTCAGCGCGGTAAGAGATGACCTTGAGAAGCTGGGCTATGTATTCGCATCCGCTGAGCTCGAGATGGTTCCCAGCACCTACACAAAGCTTGACGACGAGGAAACCGCCGTTAAGATGCAGAAGATGCTCGATATGTTCGAGGATAACGACGATATCCAGAACGTATGGCACAACTGGGACGAGTAACTCGTCATACAGCGCGCCTTTGGATAAGCGTGTTATAATATTAAAGATTGTACAACGGCGCGTCTTGCCTAAGCGAATAGCTTTGGTTTGACCCGCCGTTGATGTTTTTTAGGATTATTTCCGCACTTTAAAAAGGCGGATTGGGTGCAGCGTCACGCTGCCGGCG
>OMXW01000018.1 GCA_900315085.1 uncultured Eubacteriales bacterium | reverse complement strand
CAAGCTGACCTCAGCGGACGGCATTGACGAGAATTCAACAGATACGGAGTACCCCACCGCGAAGGCTGTGTTTGACTTAGGAGTACAGATCGTTGACAGTGTTAATGAAGATATTACGGAAACGAACGCAAATCTCTCCGACCTCAAGGCGTATATCGGCTATACGAGCGGCGATATCCTCGGTCTGCATGCTGACTTTGAGAATAACCGGTTTACACGTCTGGGTGCGGCTGTCGGTCTGAGCGCAGGCAGCGACTTCAACGCCTTTCCGATGTACGGTCAGCGCAGGCGCGTTGTTGTCGATTCGAACGGCGTGATAGATGAAAACGAATCCCCGGAGAATATCACTGAGAACGATACAAATGTCGATGTGATGGTATATCAGCCGAAATTCTATTACAAGGTTGTTCCGCTCAAGCTCGAAAAACAGTCAAGTGGTTTGGGATATCACATTCGTAAAGCAAATTACTATATAAGTTCGACCCCTCATGCTGGTTTCAAACTTCACCCGCTGTTTTATGATGAAAATGGAAATGAAGTTGACTACGTATTGTTTTCAGCTTATGAAGCATCATATATGTGGACTAGACAAGTTAGTACAACAGGTTTTATTGATGAAATTTTCCACGATGGTGAAGACACTGATACAACGATAGAAAACAATGCAGTTCTGAAGTCTTTGCCTTATGTTAAGCCGATTTCTGGACAATATAAGGCGATGAACAAAACTAATATGGAGAACTGCGCACTTAGAAAGTCTTCAAACTGGCATCTCGATACCATTAAATCAGTATCAGCAAATCAGCTGCTTATGACTATTGAATATGGAGCTTTTAATACTCAGTCGGCAATTGGTCACGGTGTTGTTTCCAATGCGAATAATGGTTCCAATAACTGCTCTTCGCTCACAGGGTCAACATCAGCGGCAACGTTTAACACCGATTCTGGTATGGCTAGCGAGACAATTTATGATGTTGCAGGAAGTGAAACGCCGTTCAATACTAACGGAAAGCTAGCTATTTCCTATAGAGGAATGGAAAATCCGTGGGGAAACATCTGGAAACACACTAACGGCATTAATCTTTTTGGTGACGGTACCGAAAAAGGCTGTCAGATCTATATTGCAGAGGATTTCAATTTTAACGAAAGCGTCAAGGGAGAAGTTACAATTAGTGGAATAAACTATCGCTATTGTAACGCAGGCTTCACCATGTCGAACGCCACAGGATATGTTTCAGCGTTCGGCTACGGCAATGAAAAATTTGACTGGCTCTTTATCCCGTCGGAAGTTTTAGGTAACAGCTCCGTTCCTGTGGGAGATAACTGCCAAGTCTTGCCAAACGCAACAAATTACCGCGTCGTTTTGTTTGGCGGTAATTGGAGCGGAGGACCCAGTGCAGGCGATTACTGTGTATTTTGCACCAACGCTGCAAGAGCCGGAAACGGTTTTATCGGCGGTCGTTTGCTGTTTGTACCGACTGCGGCAGTCTGAGGAGGAATTCAAATGATTGATTATGATATTGTGAACAGCACAGTCAGACCCAAAGAAAAGGTCGTTGACGAGTATTCCGTGTGGGTGAATACCGATATTGCGGAAACCTCTGACGGCTGGGAATATCACATGGTTCAGTACAGCAAGGACGAATACATCAAGCTGATGGACGAAGCAAACCAAAAGGCTCAGGCAGACCTGGAGTATATCGCCATGATGACGGAGGTGGAGCTTGAATGAGTAAGCACTTCAAGAAGGTAAAAGGTTACTTTGACAGCGGATTGTGGAGCATCGATAGGGTGCGAAATGCTGTCATTAAGGGCTGGATTACAGCCGAGGAATTCAAAATTATTACAGGCGAAATTTTCTGATTCGCCCGGTAAAACGACAAACCGGCTCCGCGAAAAAACGCGGAGCCGGACTTTTCCGGGAAGCATCCATACTCGCATTTTTAAGCGTTCCATGTGGTGCCGCTTATTATTTGGGGCAAATTACGCAAAGTTAACACATCTGCCGCATATATCGGCGTTTTTGGGATAGCTTTGTCTATTGATGTTTCCCTTGTTTTGTGGTAAAATAGAGTAAATCCGAAACGAAGGCGAAAGATGATAAAGCACTTCATTCCTGATATCTTTATTCAGAAGTTATACATTAATCTATGTTCTATAATCCCTATAAATAAAAAAATAAATAGGGCTATTTTTTATGTTTATATGACAAAAACGCTCTGTAGACCTGATTAATTCGCCAAAATTCATTGACTTTTCTTGAGCAGAATGATATTATCGGTATGTCACACAGCAAATAATAAACCTGTTTTTATCAGTATTTATCACATTTTTTATCATTTCATCACGCGGACGGATACCGGCTGTCATACAGCGGACGCACTTCTAATTACCGCAATATTTAGGAATCCCGACACATTGCTTACGGGGATCCGATGTATTTTGATTAGCACGGGATAATCAGGGCGTATCAGTTCTCAGATAATTTCGAGACTTCTTTCGCCTTTCGTGCGGCAAACTTACGGTTTGTTTTATCGGGAGTGAATGGCTTTTATTCACTCTCATTTTTATGTAACTTTGGAGGTCAAGATAATGAAAGGAATTATTTTAGCGGGCGGAAGCGGCACAAGGCTGTACCCACTGACAAAAGTTACTTCCAAGCAGCTCCTTCCTATTTATGATAAGCCGATGATTTATTATCCGATGTCTGTTCTGATGAATGCAGGCATTCGGGATATTCTCATTATTTCAACTCCGCAGGACACTCCAAGATTTGAAAGTCTTTTGGGAAACGGAAATCAGTACGGAGTTAATTTGCAGTTTGCCGTTCAGCCGTCTCCCGACGGGTTGGCACAGGCGTTTATTATCGGCGAAGACTTCATCGGCAGCGAAAGCGTCGCTATGATTCTCGGCGACAATATTTTTGCCGGACACGGATTAAAGAAGCGTCTGAAAAAGGCTGTTGAAAACGCAGAGGAAGGAAAAGGCGCAACTGTATTCGGATATTACGTCGACGATCCCGAGCGTTTCGGCATTGTTGAATTTGACAGCAGCGGCAAGGCTGTTTCAATCGAGGAAAAGCCCGAGCGTCCCAAGAGCAATTACTGCGTTACCGGTCTATACTTTTACGACAACAGGGTCGTTGATTACGCTAAGTCGCTTAAACCTTCTTCGCGAGGAGAACTTGAGATCACCGACCTAAACAGAATTTATCTTTCAAATGACGCCCTTAACGTCGAGCTTCTCGGCCAGGGCTTTACATGGCTTGATACAGGAACTCACGAGAGTCTTGTTGAGGCCACAAACTTTATAAAAACAATTGAGAGCCATCAGCACAGAAAGATAGCCTGTCTTGAGGAGATAGCTTATCTAAACGGCTGGATCACAAAGAAAGACGTGCTGGCTGTATATGAGGAGCTGAAAAAGAATCAGTACGGTCAGTATTTAAAAGATGTTATTGACGGTAAATATCTTGACGTACTACATTAATTCAGAGGAGTAATTGAAATGACAGTTATTGTAACAGGCGGAGCCGGATTTATTGGTTCAAACTTTGTTTTTCATATGATGAAGGAGCATCCGGACTACAGAATCATCTGTCTGGATAAGCTTACATATGCCGGCAATCTTTCAACTCTGAAATCTGTTATGGATAAACCGAATTTCAGATTCATAAAGGCGGATATCTGCGACAGAAAAGCGGTCGAGAAACTTTTTGAGGAAGAAAAGCCTGATATCGTTGTTAACTTCGCGGCGGAAAGCCACGTTGACCGTTCCATTGAAAATCCTGAAATCTTCCTGCAGACCAATATCATCGGTACGGAAGTTCTGATGGACGCATGCAGAAAATACGGCATTCAGAGATATCATCAGGTTTCCACTGACGAGGTATACGGAGATTTGCCGCTCGACAGGCCTGATTTGTTCTTTACCGAGGATACCCCGATACACACAAGCTCACCTTACAGCAGTTCAAAGGCCGGCGCCGATCTGCTCGTTCTGGCGTATCACAGAACCTACGGTCTGCCCGTTACCATCAGCCGCTGCTCAAATAACTACGGCCCTTATCATTTTCCCGAAAAGCTGATTCCCCTGATGATTGCAAACGCGCTGGCCGATAAGCCGCTTCCCGTCTACGGCGAGGGAATAAACGTACGCGACTGGCTTTATGTTGAGGATCACTGCCGCGCTATCGACCTGATCATTCATAATGGCAAAGTCGGCGAGGTCTACAATGTAGGCGGTCACAACGAGATGAAGAATATCGACATCGTAAAGCTTATTTGCAAGGAGCTCGGCAAGCCCGAAAGCCTTATTACATATGTTACCGACCGCAAGGGTCACGACATGCGTTACGCCATTGACCCCGCAAAGATTCACAACGAGCTCGGCTGGCTGCCTGAGACCAAATTTGCGGACGGCATCAAAAAGACTATTAACTGGTATCTGGAAAACCGTGACTGGTGGGAAGAAATCATCTCCGGAGAATACCAGAACTATTACGAAAAAATGTATGCAAACCGATAAGGAAGTTCAGCTATGAAGGTATTTGTAACAGGTGTTTGCGGACAGCTTGGACACGATGTCGTCAACGAGCTGCTACGACGCGGTCACGAAGCGGTCGGCAGCGATATCGCCGAAAAATACTCCGGAGCCGACGACGGAAGTGCTGTTGTTTCAGCGCCTTATGAGCAGCTTGATATCACTGACGGCGAGGCCGTAAGAACTGTATTGACCAGGGTAAAGCCCGACGCGGTAGTTCATTGCGCAGCGTGGACGGCAGTCGACGCCGCGGAAGACGAAGAAAACAAAGCGAAGGTTTACGCAATTAATACGGACGGAACCGTTAATATCGCAAAGGTATGCAGAGAGCTTGACTGCAAAATAATCTATATCAGCACCGACTACGTTTTTGACGGCGAGGGTACCGAGCCGCGGCAGCCGGACTGCACGGATTACTCTCCTCTCTGCGTTTACGGTGACAGCAAGCTGAAAGGCGAACTTGCCGTCAGAGAGATATCTGATAAATACTTTATCGTACGCATCGCCTGGGTATTCGGTAAAAACGGAAACAACTTTATTAAAACAATGCTCAAGGTCGGAAAAAAATATGATTCTGTCAGGGTAGTGAACGATCAGATCGGCACTCCCACTTATACTTATGACCTCGCAGGACTGCTTGCGGATATGTGCCAAAGCGAAAAGTACGGATGCTATCACGCCACCAACGAGGGCGGATACATCAGCTGGTATGATTTTACAAAGGAAATTTACAAGCAGGCAGGATACACAACCTCGGTTGTGCCTGTAACAACGGAAGAATACGGGCTTTCTAAGGCAAAACGCCCTCACAACAGCCGTTTAGATAAAACGAAGCTTACCAAAAACGGATTCTCGCTTCTGCCGCCCTGGCAGGACGCGCTGTCGAGATACCTTAAGGAGATTGTATACTGATGGGACAGATTACAGTAAAAAAGAATGTCGGAGGCATTGAGGGCCTTTGCGTGATAACTCCTGCCGTTCACGGAGACAGCCGCGGCTATTTTATGGAAACCTACAACGAAAACGATATGAAGGAAGCCGGAATCAACATTACGTTTGTGCAGGATAATCAATCCATGTCAGCAAAGGGCGTGCTGAGGGGACTTCATTTTCAGAAGCATTTTCCTCAGACAAAGCTTGTAAGAGTAATTAAAGGTTCCGTGTTTGATGTAGCGGTTGACCTGAGAAGCGGCAGCAAAACCTACGGCAAATGGTTCGGCGTAGAGCTGACCGAGGAAAACAAAAAGCAGTTCCTTATTCCCCGCGGCTTTGCTCACGGTTTTCTTGTGCTTAGCGAAACAGCCGAATTTTGCTACAAGTGCGATGATTTCTATCACTCGAACGACGAGGGCGGTCTTGCGTGGAACGACCCTGAGATTGGTATCGACTGGGCTTCTCTGGGAGTTGAAGGCAAATACGACGGCACCGCGAGCGCCTCGGGTTATACCCTTAACGACGGAACTCCGCTTAATCTAAGCGACAAGGATCAGAAGTGGTCAGGTATAAAGGATACGTTTAAGTTTGAATGATTAGAGGAAAGAAATAATGACAACAGTAGTTCTGGAAAGCAAAACGATAGTCGTTACGGGCGCAGCCGGTTTTATCGGCGCGAATCTGGTTAAAAGGCTGATTGCCGACGTGCCGTCCGCAAAGGTTATTGGTATTGACAGCGTAAATGATTATTATGATGTAAGGCTAAAGGAATATCGCCTTGATGAATTAAGCAAAAATGATAATTTCACATTTATCAAGGGCAATATTGCCGACAAGGCGCTGATTGAATCGGTTTTTGAAAAATATAAGCCTTCTGTAGTCGTCAATCTGGCGGCTCAGGCAGGCGTACGTTATTCGATCACCAATCCCGACGCTTATATCGAATCAAACCTTGTAGGCTTTTTTAACATTCTTGAAGCCTGCAGAAATCACCCTGTTGAGCATCTGGTTTACGCATCGAGCTCATCGGTTTACGGTTCAAACAAAAAAATTCCATATTCCACCGACGATAAGGTAGACAATCCGGTTTCGCTTTATGCGGCGACAAAGAAGTCAAACGAACTGATGGCGCACGCGTATTCCAAGCTTTACAACATTCCTTCAACGGGACTTCGTTTCTTCACGGTTTACGGTCCTGCCGGCAGACCTGATATGGCTTACTTTGGCTTTACAAATAAGCTGGTAAACGGCGAAACCATTAAAATATTCAATTACGGCAACTGCAAGCGGGACTTCACCTTTGTCGACGATATTGTAGAGGGCGTGGTCAGGGTTATGCGCGGCGCTCCCGAAAAGAAAAACGGAGAAGACGGTCTTCCGATTCCTCCTTACGCAGTTTATAACATAGGAAATAATCAGCCTGAGAACCTGCTCGATTTTGTACGGATCCTTTCTGAGGAGCTTGTCCGCGCCGGAGTGCTTCCCGAAGATTACGACTTCGCAGCTCACCAGGAGCTCGTTCCGATGCAGCCCGGCGACGTGCCGATTACCTATGCTGACACCGCCGCTCTTGAAAGGGATTACGGCTTCAAACCCGGCACATCTCTGCGTAACGGCCTGAGAAAATTCGCGGAATGGTACAAAGAATTCTATATGTTAGGATGAATGCAGTATGGATAAGAATATTACAATTGCGGTTGCCGGAACAGGCTATGTAGGTCTTTCAGTTGCAACTTTACTGTCACAGAACCACAAGGTATATGCGGTAGATATCGTTCCCGAGAAGGTTGAGCTTATCAATCAGAGAAAATCTCCTATTCAGGACGAATATATCGAAAAGTATCTCGCTGAAAAGGAGCTTGACCTCACCGCGACTCTGGACGCCGAAACAGCATATAAGTCGGCAGATTTTGTTGTTATTGCAGCTCCCACAAACTACGACAGCAAAACTCAGCACTTTGACACATCTGCCGTAGAAGCGGTAATCAAGCTGGTTATGCAGTATAATCCCGAAGCGATCATGGTTATCAAGTCCACTATCCCGGTCGGCTACACAAGGTCAATCAGGAAGAAAACCGGAAGCAAAAATATTATTTTCAGCCCTGAGTTTTTGAGAGAGTCAAAGGCTCTTTACGACAACCTCTATCCCAGCCGCATTATCGTAGGTACAGACATGGAGGATGAAAGACTTGCAGACGCCGCGCATACCTTCGCGGAACTTCTTCAGGAGGGTGCGATCAAGGAAAATATTGAAACCTTGTTTATGGGCTTCACTGAGGCGGAAGCAGTCAAGCTATTCGCAAATACTTATCTCGCGCTGAGAGTAAGCTATTTTAACGAGCTTGATACATACGCCGAGATGAAAGGGCTCGACACACAGCAGATTATCAACGGCGTATGTCTTGACCCGAGAATCGGCATGCATTACAATAACCCTTCCTTCGGCTACGGCGGTTACTGCCTGCCCAAGGATACAAAGCAGCTTCTGGCTAACTATCAGGATGTTCCGCAGAACCTGATTGAAGCAATCGTTGAGAGCAACCGAACCCGCAAGGACTTTATTGCGGACCGCGTGCTCAGGATTGCCGGATACTACGATTACTTTAACCGCGGTGATTTCAACGCAGGTACAGAGAATAGCTGCGTCATCGGCGTATATCGCTTAACAATGAAGAGCAACAGCGACAACTTCCGCCAAAGCTCGATTCAGGGAGTAATGAAGCGCATCAAAGCAAAGGGCGCGACCGTTATTGTTTATGAGCCGACGCTCGAGGACGGAAGCACATTCTTCGGGAGCAAGGTTGTTAACGACATTGATAAATTCAAGGAAATGTCACAGGCAATTATAGCCAACAGATATAACAGCTGTCTTGATGATGTGAGCAACAAGATATATACCAGAGATTTATTCAGAAGGGATTAACCGCTAATGAATTATATCATATTCGGCGGTTCCGGTTTTATCGGAACACACCTTATTCACTTGCTGAAGGAACACAAAAACAACGAAGATAAAATTTATGATCTGGATATTGTTATGCCCGGCGAAGAAGGCGTTGTTCCCGGAATTGTAGAGAAAAACGAAGGCGTCGAGTATATCAGGCTGGATGTACGCAAACCGATTGAATTCGATTTTACACCCACCGAAAATGATATTATTTTTAATCTCGCAGCGGTTCACCGCATCCCGGGACATCCGGATTACGAGTATTTTGAAACAAATATCCGCGGCGCCGAGAATGTTACCGCCTTTGCGGAGAAGCACAATATAAACAAGATCCTCTATACAAGCTCAATCGCTCCTTACGGCGCGGCTGAGGAATTAAAAACCGAAAATACTCTTCCCACACCGAACACTCCCTACGGAATCAGTAAGTGTGTGGCTGAGAAGATTCACGAAAAGTGGCAGATTGCCGGCAAAAACAAAAGAGAGCTTACCATTGTCCGTCCCGGTATTGTATACGGCAAGGGCGAACACGGCAACATGACACGTCTGTACAAGGGTCATAAGAAAAGATTTTTCTTCTACGCCGGCCGCAGAGATACAATTAAGGCGTGTATCTACGTTAAGGAGCTTGTTCGTTTCTTTAAATACAGAATGATAGACAATGATTTTGTCGGCACAGATATTTACAACTGTACCTTTGAACCTGCGTTCACTATACAGCAGATTTGCGAAACAATGCAGAAGGCAACGAATATGAAGCGCCATATTGCTTTGATTCCGTCATGGATTCTTATGCCGGCGGCTTATATTCTAGGACCGATAGGAGGAAAAAAGGTTGGTATTCATCCCGCCAGAGTTAAAAAGCTGATGATCTCCACCAATATCTGCGGAAAAAAGCTTTCCGAGTCCGGTTACAAGTTCCACTATTCGTTTGAGGATACCTTCAAGGACTGGTTTGCGGACTGCGAAAATAAATGTTTGGAATAATAAGCGGGAGTGTGAGGAAAAATGGAACAGAAACCTAATATTAAAATAATTGTTGCAACACATAAACAGTACAGAATGCCTACGGAAGATATTTATCTGCCGTTACAGGTAGGCGCGGAAGGTAAAACGGATAAAGACGGAAAGCCGTTGGATTTCGGATTTGCAAAGGATAATACCGGCGATAACATCTCAGATAAAAACTGGTGCTTCGGAACCCAGACCGCACTGTACTGGGCTTGGAAAAACCTTGACGCGGATTACATCGGTCTGGTTCATTACAGAAGGTATTTCTTAAGCAGAAAAGTCAAGAAGAATGAGGATATGTATGACTGCATTCTCACCGGAGAACAGTTGATCCCCTTACTCAAAGAATACAAGGTAATTGTCCCAAAAAAGAGGAACTATTACATCGAGACGATTTATTCGCACTATTCCCATACATTGAACGGCGGCAAGGAGCAGCTTGATTTGGCAAGGGAAATCATCGCGAAAAAAACGCCTGAGTATTTAAATGACTTTGACGATTTCATGAAGAAAAAATCGGCGCACATGTTCAATATGATGATAATGGACAAAAAGCTCTTCGACAGTTATTGCTCATGGCTGTTCACCGTTCTCTTCGAGCTGTTTGCCCGTTTTGACACCACCGGAATGAACGATTTTGACAGACGCTACGCAGGCCGCGTAAGCGAGCTCCTGTTTAACGTATGGCTCAACAGACAGATGGAAACCGGCGCTATCAAGCCTGCGGAAATCAAGGAGATGCCCTACACCGAAAACGTCAACATGAAAAAGAAGGTTGTCGGATTTGTCTGCGCAAAATTATTCCACAAGAAATACGGCGCAAGCTTTTAAGGAGGATTTATCATGAAATACAAGTACGTGATTGTAGGCGCGGGTTTGGCAGGAATTACCATGGCTGAACGCATTGCCACTCAGTTGCACGAAAAGGTTCTGGTTATTGAAAAACGTAATCATATCGGCGGAAACGTTTATGATGAATATGACGCCGCAGGAATACTTGTACAGATGTATGGCCCTCATACCTTTCATACAAACGATAAGGAAGTATTCGATTTTATCTGTCAGTACTGCCAGTGGCACGAATATCAGCACAGAGTGCTTTCGTATGTAAACGGCAACTTTGTTCCCATGCCCATCTCGCTCGAAACCATCAATCAGCTTTACAACATGAATCTCTCGGAAGATGAAATGGACAGCTTTATCGAGAGCAGAAAGGTTAAGATTGATGAAATCAAAACCAGTGAGGACGTCGTTCTCAGCCAGGGCGGAAGAGATATCTACGAGAAGTTCTTCAAATACTTTACCATCAAGCAGTGGGGCGTTGACCCTTCTCAGCTGGACAAGTCCGTCATCAGCAGAATCCCCTTCAGGAAAAACCGCGATACACGTTATTTCACCGATCAGTATCAGGGAAATCCTAAGGGCGGATTTACCAAAATGTGCGAAAGAATGCTCGATCACCCCGAAATCAAGGTTTTGCTGAATACCGATTACAAAGAAGTTATTGACGACATTGAGTATGAAAAGCTGATCTATACCGGTCCGATTGACTACTACTTCGACTATTCGCTCGGCAAATTGAAGTACCGCAGTATTAAATTTATTTTTGAGACACACGACTGCGAGTCCTATCAGCCCTCGGCAAGCACTCGCTGGCCTATGGATTATGAATACACGAGAATTACCGAGTTCAAAAAGCTGACGGGTCAGAAGAGCGAAAAAACAACTATCCTCAAAGAGATCCCGTGCGACGGCGAAGAACCTTTCTACACCTTCCCCACCAAAGAATGGAAGGATTTGGCGGAGCAATACCGTCAGCTTGCAGCTAAGGAGGAAAACGTTATTTTCCTCGGCAGACTTGCAGAGTACAGATACTACGATATGGATGACGTAATCAGAAGAGCTTTAGATTTATTTGAAACAATCAGGTGATAGTAATATGAACATACGTATTGGTTTGATTGGATATCTCGGATACAGCGTAGAAAATCCTATTATCGGCGGTCAAATGAGCAAGACCCGCGGTATTTACGAGGAACTCAAGAAAAAGTTCGGCGAGAACAGCATCAGCTGTGTAGATACCTCCAATTGGAAAAAAGAAAAAGCCAAATTAATAAAGGATTGCATAAGAACAGGCAAAAACAGCGACTGCGTAATTATTATGCCAAACAAGAACGGAATCAAATTCATCTTGCCGATTATGTCGATCCTTAAAAAATCAAACCGGTATGTATTGATTTATCCTGTCGTCGGCGGCTGGCTCACCGATCTGCTCACAAAGAACAAATATCTTATCAGACACTTCAAGAAGATCGATTACATTCTTCCCGAAACGGAAATGCTCAGAAGTGAGCTTGTGAAATTCACTGACAGCAGGATCGACGTAATGCCGATTTTCTCGCTAAGAAAGCCTGTTGACAGCGTCACGGAGTACAGCGATAAAGTATACAAGTTCTTCACCTTTTCACGTGTTACTCCCAGCAAGGGAATCGACGACGCTGTTGAGGCAATCCAAAGAATTAATAAAGCTGCCGGCAAACAAATCGCCGCGCTTGACGTATGGGGTCCTGTCGAAGCAGGATTAGAGGAGCATTATCAGGAGCTTTTCAAAGCGTCCGACTCTGTGAATTATCGAGGAATTCTGCCCGGAGATACAGATCTGGACATCTTTACTCAGTATTACATGATGCTCTTCCCCACATATTATCCGGGCGAGGGATTCCCGACCACGGTTTGTGAGAGCTTTATGGCGGGCTTACCCGTTATTGCCTCTGACTGGAGGTTTAATTCTGAGTTGGTAAAAGATGATTTTACAGGTTATCTTTTCAAAACACATAATATCGACAATCTGGTCGAAACCATTAACAAAGCAATCACAAATAACAAAGAAAACATTGTTATGAGAAAAAATGCTCTGGAAAAAAGCGGAGACTTTATCCCGAAAAAAGCCTGCTCCAGACTTTTTGATTTCATTATTAGCAGTTGTGACCAAGGAGATTCGCTATGAGAATAATTGCGTTTTACTTACCACAGTTTCATAATATCCCCGAAAATGACGAATGGTGGGGAGACGGCTTTACCGAATGGGTAAATGTAAAAAAGGCAGAACCTATTTTTGAGGGTCACGAACAGCCCAGAGTTCCGTTAAACAACAATTATTATAACCTTCTTGATGATGATGTAAAAATCTGGCAGGCGGAGCTTGCCAAGAAATACGGAATATACGGCTTCTGTTATTATCACTATTGGTTCAGCGGAAAGCTTCTGCTTGAGAAGCCAATGGAACAGATGCTTGCTAACAAAAAGGTCGATATCCCGTTCTGTGTTTGCTGGGCGAACGAGCCTTGGACAAGAGCGTGGGTCGGCGAGAAAAAGGTATTGATTGGTCAGGACTACGGCGACAAAAAAGAATGGCGCGACCATTTTGAATACCTTCTTCCCTTTTTCAAGGACGATAGATATATTAAGGAAAAAAACTGTCCGTTATTCGTTATCTACAGACCTGAGATTATCTCCTGTCTGAAGGAAATGTTTGAATATTGGGATCAGCTCGCGAAGGAAAACGGGTTTGACGGAATGTGTTACGCGTATCAGAACATCGACTTCGACTTGCTGAAGAATAAAGATGACAGTCTGTTTACATATAACATCGAATTTCAGCCGCACTATGCTTTTTATGACCTCAATGCAAACAAACATAAAAAGCTCAGAGCGATGAAGAGAACGGTTTCTCAGTTTCTTGAAAAGCATACCGGAAAAAACATTAAATTCGTAGGCAACGGCAAATTAGTAAGCAACTTTATCCAGTACGATGACGCATGGAACGCAATACTTCAAAGAACGCCTACTTCCGACAAGAATGTTCCCGGAGCCTTTGTCGGCTGGGATAATACCCCAAGACACGGTAAAGGTGGTCGTGTTTACATAGGCGACACTCCCGAAAAATTTGAAAAGTATCTGACAGAACTGATTAAAAGGGCAAGGTCGGTTTACAAAAAGGACTTGATGTTTATGTACGCATGGAACGAGTGGGCAGAAGGCGGATACCTTGAGCCCGACGAGCGAAACGGATATAAAAATCTTGAAGCCATTAAAAATGCCCTGGAAAACACGGGAGAGTTACCATGGTAAAAAAAAGATATGTGCTGAGCGTATCATACAGCGATTACAGAAACAGCATCGGCGGCACAGATAAGGTGATTTGCGCACACAGCGAAATGTTCAACCGGGCAGGAATAGGCTATGTGTTTATTTTTCCCTTGAATTTTTTCCATAATTATCCGATAAAGAACAACCCCTACTGGGGTATTGTTGAGGACGGAGAATATCGCGGCGCATTTCACACCGAGGGCGTAATAAGTTACTTACAATCGCTTCAGGAAAACAACGGCATGTGCCTGTCCTGCGTTCACGTACATCATCTCAAGAATGTCAACATAAAAAAACTCGGCGTTATTCTAAATACAGTTTCCTGCGACGTGTATTTTTATGTTCACGACTATTACAATATCTGTGTTTCAACAAACCTGCTCAGATCGGACAATCACCTGTTCTGCCACGGTAAATTAGACAGAGAACAGTGTGGTGATTGTAAATTTTATCCGACATCTGAAAAGCACAGCAGCCGTTTTCTTGCTTTACTGAGCAACTTAAAGACTGATTATTATTTTGTATGCCCATCAGGCGCGGCAAAGGAACAATTTTCCGTGGGATATCCGCAGTTTTCCGATAAAGCCTTGGTAATTTACCACCAGAAGTTTTTAGGCTCCTTTGACGGAAACAAGAATCCACACACTCCGTTAAGAGTTGCCTTTATCGGAAGTCAGCTGAGTCACAAGGGCTGGGGACAGTTTTTGCAGATAGTTGAAAAGCATTCGGGAAGCGGTAAATACGACTTTTATTATTTCGGCAAAAAAGCTGTTGATAATGACAGCATTAAACATATTTCGGTAGAGTTCAAGGGCAACCTCAACGCCATGAGCGATGCGCTCAGGGAACAGGAAATTGACTGTGCTGTATTATGGTCAACATGGCCCGAGACCTACGCATATACGTATTACGAGGCATTGTCGGCAAATTGTTTTATTGTTACCAATAAAAACAGCGGCAATATTCAATATCAGACACGTAACAGAAACAACGGCGTAGTCCTTGACAGCGACAATGAGTTGCTTGAATTATTTGATGATTCAAGACTGCTCGAAAAGATGATTTCGGATTACAAGAAACAGAATCACTGCCTGCCGCTGAATCTGCTCGAAAATGATGATGTGTTAACTACTTCAGAAAAACAATCGTTAATTAATTGCGGCAACAACAGAGCGGAAAATCTGTTCAAAAAGCAAATGGACAGACTCGTTAACGGGATTTATCGTTGGAGAAGTGAAAATAAGTGAGTATAAAAAAAGATTTCATCGATCAATTAGTAGCATTTTTTTGTATGATGCTGTTAACAACCTATTGTTACACAAGCGGAGGAGTCAAAAGGTATATTATGCCTTCCTTTGTAAGTGTAATAATAGTTTTGCTGCTGTGTCTATTCGGAATGGTTTATCTTAACAGGGGAAAAATCATTATAAAAAAGACCTTCTTGTTATTGGTATTCCTGGCAATACTGGTTATTATTTTCAATAGAAATGCAAACTTTGAACATCTTATTTTTGAAAACGACATTTCGATTATTGCAGCGTTGATTTTTTTGCTGATAGGCATGAAGAATAATGTGTGGCACAAGTATTTTGTCGGCTTCACGTTCTTCTGGGCAATCGTTCACAGTGTTTTTACTATATTGGAATTTGCAATTCCGGGTTTTTATTCTTCAACTATTCTTCCGCTGTTCCAGAAAACCACTTATTATGATGATCTGGTGTGGGTTTTCAGCCAAGGAAAAATACCTGGTATTGCAGGTCACTTCAGTACAAACGGAATGTACTTGTCAGTAGGCTTGCTAGTTATCACCGTTTGCTTTATGCTCCGCAGTTCCAAAAGGAAGATATTATTATTCTTACTTATTTTGTTTACTGCCTCCTCTCTTCTCTTCACAGGAAAAAGAGGCGTGCTTATTGCCGCGGCCACCGGAGTTGCGCTGGCGTACTATTTATATAATTCCAATAAACCGACGACCAGATTCTTTAAGATCATAATAATCGTACTGATAATAGTCTTGGGATTTACTCTCGCAAGTCAGTATATTCCGCAGCTCAACAATATCTTCGAAAGATTCAACGAAACAATGGCGCGCGGAGATGTTACTACGGGACGCTCCAAGCTGTATTCCATAGCATGGGATTTGTTTGGCAAAAACACGTTTTTCGGCATCGGATGGGACGAATACAAATACTATTACATGGTCTCGAACAATCAATTTCTTAATGTTCACAACGTTTATCTGCAGCTGCTTACGGAAAACGGTATTATCGGATGTATTCCGTTCTTCGCGCTGTTCGGTTACATGTATTACCGTGTAATAAGATTTTTTGTCAGCTACGTCAAGAACAGCCAAATCAGAGATCCTCAGTGCGAATCAGCTTTGGTCTTAAGCGTCGGTATGCAGACATTTTTCTTAATTTACTGTATCACGGGCAACCCGCTTTATGACCCTCAGGTATTTTATCCCTATATCTTTTGCTGTACTATGGGAGAATATTATATTACTAAAACTAATAGCCGAGGAAAAATCTGATGAAAACAGCAATCTTAACATTTCAGTTCGCCGAAAACTACGGCGCTTTATTACAGGCATACGCGCTGAAGGAATACCTTGTAAAAAAAGGTGCGGAAGTCAGCTTTATCGATTATACTCCTGATAAGGAGAAGGTGTTTTATTCGTTAAATCCCCTTTCCGCCGGTAATCCAAAAGCGATTATCAAGAAATCCCTGCAAATTAAGGACAGGTCTAAGATCCATAAGCTCTTTCAGAATTTTCAAAGGGATTACCTGAATGTGCCTTCGGGAGTCAAATACAATCCCAAGGATTTAACCGAGAGATTTGACTGTATTATCGTGGGAAGCGATCAAGTTTGGAACCGTCATATTGTTGAGGATATGTCGCCGTATCTGCTCAAGGGCATGGACGGCAACTGCGTTAAGGCGTCTTACGCTGCCAGCATGAGCATTCTTGAGCCTCAGGTGATGATAGAAAACGGAATGATTACCGAACTGCAAAAGTTTGACTTCATATCTGTAAGAGAAGAAAGCGCAGGAGAATTCCTTCAGGAAAACGGCATAAACGCAGTAACGGTCGTCGATCCGGTCTATCTCCTTCCGGGAACAGAATGGTCGAAGCTTGCAAAGCGTCCGAAAGCCATAAGCCCTGACAAGAATTATGTTTTGCTCTATTTGCTGCGCGACGATATTGAGTATGTAAAGAACGCCGAGAAGTATGCGGCTGATCGTGGACTTGAATTATACTATTTTCACCCGCTTAACAGAAAACTGAACGCATCTTACGCAAAGCTCATAAGGGATGTTGATCCGTTTGAATTCGTTTGGCTGATAGAGCATGCTGAAGCAATATTTACCAATTCTTTTCACGCTACGGCATTCTCCTCAATTTTCGGAAAGTGCATAAGGTATCTGCACAAGGATGGCCTCGGCAACAGAGTATTTGATTTACTGAAAACCGTTAATGCCTCTGAGAAAGATGACGGTTGCACAGAGGTTTCCGTAAATGATTGTGCAGCGTTTCAGGACAGAATGAATATTTCAATTGAATATCTTGATTCAATCAGAGCACGGGCTGAAAGAAAGGACCTGGGATAATGAAGGACATACTGGTAGGTTTATTCGGATACATTGCATCACTTTGTATTGCTGTTGCCGCGGCATTACTGCAAAATCAACTGGTATTTACAATAGCAATATGTTTATTTTTATTTGTATTATTAGTCAGCTTAGTTAATAAGACAAAATTCGGAAAGAAAACACTTCTTTATCTCAGGGGAATATACTGGAGCTTTAGATTAAAGAAGGCGGGCAAACGATTAACCGTAGGTGAAAAAGTTCAGTTCTTCAGTCCGAAAAAAATAACTTTCGGCGACAATTGTGACATTGCTCAAAACGTTGTATTTGCTCCATTAAACACGCGCCACGGAGAAAATTATCCGTCAAAAATCATAGTTGGCAACGGAGTACACTTTGGCGCGTTTGACAGAATAGCCTCTATGAACGAGGTCAGGATCGACGATAATGTTTTATTTGCGGCTTTTGTACATGTTACAGATCACTCACATCAATATGAGGATCCCAATGTTCCCGTAACCCATCAAGGAGTATTTTCAAAAGGCCCTGTTCACATTAAAGAAGGCGCATGGCAGGCTTTTGGCTGTCATATTCTGTCTGGCGTAACCGTCGGAAAGAATTCTGTTATAGCGGCTAATTCGGTTGTTACCAAAGACGTTCCTGATTATACTGTTGTCGCCGGCAATCCCGCCAGAATAATCAGCAGATATAATTTTGAAACAATGAAATGGGAAAGATGCAAAAATGACAAAAAATAAAGAACTTGTGAAAAATACCGCCATTATTTCGGTTGGTAAAATATGTACACAGTTTTTAAGTTTTCTCTTATTGCCTCTGTACACTTCACTTCTTACCACTCAGGAATATGGTTCAGTAGACCTTGTAACAACGTATCAGCAGTTATTGGGCTATGTCGCCTTTTTTCAGATCGAACAGGCTGTATTCAGATTTCTGATTGACGTCCGCAAAGAACGAGATAAGCAAACAGAGATTATCACAAGCGTATTCCTTTTTGCTGTGATGCAGGCAATTGTTTTATGCGGAATTTTATTTGTTGTTTCCCTGTTTTTCTATATTGAGTATTTAAGGGAATTGTATCTGTACTGCGTTGTTGTTGTATTCGCGGGTCTGATGCTCCAGATTTCACGCGGACTGGGCAATAATGTTCTTTACTCGGTCGGAAGCTTTATCTCCGCTATCAGCACGATTGTATTCAATATTATTTTCCTCAGCGTATTTCATTTCGGCGCGGAAGGAATGCTCTACTCGTTCATTCTCGGAAACTTATTATGCATTCTATTTTTGGTTTTCCGTTTGAAAATCTATAAATATATTGTTTTCAAAAGCTTTTCTCTCAAATGCCTAAAGGATTGCCTGAAATATTCGCTGCCGCTGGTCCCGAATGTGCTTTCGTGGTGGATTATGGGCGCCTCCGACAGAACAATAGTATCGTTTGTTATTGGCAAAGCAGCGAACGGCTTTTTGTCCGTGTCACATAAGTTTTCATCGGCATACACGTCCTTCTTTACTATCTTTAATCTATCATGGACAGAATCGGCTGCAGTTCATTTTCACGATGATGACCATGAAGAATTTTTCAGAAGCGTAATCGTAAGAATTTACAAGCTGTTTTTTGCAGGCGGAATTTGTATCATCGCAATAATGCCGTTTATCTTTCCGCTGTTAATTGATTCTAAGTTTTCGGACGCTTATTATCAGATTCCGATTTATATGATAGCATCGTTCTTTAACGTTATTCAGGGTCTTTACAGCGTTATTTACGTCGCTATGAAAAAGACAAAGGAAATAGCGAAAACCACCGTTGTCTCTGCGATCATCAATATTGCAGTCAATCTGTTGCTGATTCATTTTATCGGGCTGTATGCCGCGTCTATCTCCAGCGTGGTTGCTTATGGCACAAACTCCGTTTGGAGATACTTTGATCTGAAGAAATACACGAATGTAACTCTCGGAAAGAAGCTTTTGCTTTCATCATTTCTGGTTATCTCTGCAGTTACGGCGCTGTACTATTTCCAGAATATTATCGGTCAGATTATCGGTTTGGTTCTGGCTCTGGCTTTCAGCGTATTCCTTAACCGTGAAATACTTATAATACTTATAAAAAGCCCTAAGCAATTAATGAAAAAGCTTACCTCCAAAAAGTAAGCGGTCAGGAGTCAATATGAAAGAATTGCCAGTACTCTTTAAAGAAAAGGACGACTGCTGCGGCTGCACAGCCTGCTATTCAATTTGCCCTGCTCACGCAATTTCAATGCAGCCTGATGAAGAAGGCTTTTTGTATCCTGTAATTGATTCCCAAAAATGTGTTCGCTGTTACAGGTGCACAACTGTATGCGCATTTAAATCTCAGGATAAGGTCGGTAGGTGAACAAAACCATGATTAAATTATTATCTGAAACACAGGTCTATGCCGGCCGCTTAAAAAACAGGGACGAGTTAATCAAATCATCTTCCGGCGGAGCATTTACCGCCTTATCGGACTATTTCCTCAATAACGGAAACGGAGTTGTATGCTCCGTATATAATTACAATAATCACCGGCATGAATACCGTATCTTGGAAACAGTTGAGGAGAGGAATCTTGCACGCGGTTCAATTTATGTTCAGTCTATCCCCGGAGATGTTTTTCGATTGTCAGAGGAATGGCTGAAAAATAATCCTGATAAATCCCTTTTGTTTGTAGGTATGGGATGTCAGGCTGACGGTTTCCGTCAGTTTTCCGAGCAGAAAGGCTTCAGAGACAGAGTTTGCATCGTCGATATTATTTGTCACGGCTCTCCAAGTCCGATGCTCTGGAAAGATTACGTCCGACATTTAGAAACTCAAAAGGGAAAAATTGAATATCTGACCTTTAAGGATAAAAGAAACGGTTGGAGAACTCCGACAGCATTTGCAAAAATCAACGGTCAGGATATTTCAATTGCAAACTATGTTAACATTTTTTATAATCACTGTGCCTTACGTCCATCATGTTATAAATGTCCGTATGCTAAGACAGAACGAAACACAGATAT
>OMXW01000132.1 GCA_900315085.1 uncultured Eubacteriales bacterium | reverse complement strand
GGCGCAGGAGACAACAAAGGCAAACGATAAGAAGGACGACAAGAAAAAGACTTCCGCAACAAGCAAGCCCGCAAGCTCCTCAAGCGCCGTAAATAATAATAACAATAACAATTCAAGCAGCTCAGCTCCCCAAAAGAGCACACCGCAGCAGAGCAGCGCTCCTAAGCAGAGCAGCACTCCCAAACAGAGCAGCCAGCAGTCAAGCAAGCCTGCTCCCAAGAAACCGTCATCAAAACCTGCTGCAGCCGGTTCATTCTCAGCTTCCGACCTTGTGTTCAACTTCAACGGTAAAACCGTACAGCTCAACGAGGATATGACCTCTGTTCTTTCAAAGCTCGGCAACGCTAAGAAGGTTACTTCCGCACAGAGCTGCCACGGCGACAGCGAAGCAAAGGTAATTGAAAAGTACGGCAGCGGCTTCAAGAAAATCGGCAAGTTCATGAGCTATGTATCAGGCAACAAGTCTTTGATGTTCTTCATGAACAACGGCAAGGTAGTTGAAATCGACTATAACCTCGACGTAGTATAAAAACGATCGGAGCATGAAATATGCGGGCAAAAACAGTAATTAAACAAACGGTAAAGCTTTTGTCGCTTGTTTTGGCGGTAGGTGTATCCGCGTTCGCGCTTCAGGAGTTTGTGCTCTGCAACGCAGACCATAACCGTGAGCGCATAAAGGGCTATGAGCTTGAACAAAAGGATTCGCTCGACGTCGTATACATGGGAGCAAGCGAGGTTTATTCAGACCTCGCTCCCGGCTATGCCTATCAGAAATACGGCTACACCAGCTACCTCTACGCGTCTCAGGCAAGCTCCATAATGAGCTGCAAGTACCAGCTAAAGGAGCTTCTCAAAAAACAGAATCCAAAGCTCATAGTAATCGAGCTTAACTCTGCGGTTTACGCAAGCGACGAAAACGTTACAAAGGAAGAGAATGTGCGCAATTACGTTGACAACACCTCTCTGAGCCTTGATAAGGTTGATTTTGTCAACAGCTACACCGACAAAAACAAAGAGGAGTACCTGTTCCCGCTCATAAAGTATCACGATGTGTGGAAGAACCTCGATGATAATATGGGCATGCTTTCTACCATAAACGGCGACCGTTTCCGCGGCTATAACTATCTAAAGGGAATGATGACGCAGACCACCATTTTCCGTACAAATCAGCGTACAATGAACGAATTCCTTGCAGATATCGACGACAAAAAGCCGCTCACAAAGCTATCGGAGAAAAAGCTCAGAGAGCTTCTGCAGTTCTGCAAGGATGAAAAGCTCACCAATGTTGTATTCGCAAGATTCCCGCATATTGTCATCAGCAGAACATACGACCGCTGCGAAAGAAGCAACATGGTAGAACAGATTGTATCTGAGTACGGCTTTGATTATCTGAACTTTGAGAAAAACAGCGAGGGCATCGGGCTAGATTATATGAACGATTTCTACAATCTTGACCACCTCAATATATACGGTCAAAAGAAGTTCACCGACTACATCAGCACCGTGATCCGCGATAAATACGGCGTAAAGAGCACAGACCACAGCGATTCCGTAAAGGACGAGTGGAAGGCTGCGTCAGATTATTATAACGCCTATTTTGCGTACAGTGATAAATTAATCAAAAATAACACAAAAAAAGAGCTTGATGAGAGCGTAGTCGGCTCAAATGAATTCAAGAGTTATCTTAAAACAAGCTGATTAACACAAAAACTATTGATTTTACAGTGAAAAAGTAGTAAAATAGTTTTATTGATAATAAACTGAATAGGGGATACAATAATGGAAGACTGCATTTTCTGTAAAATTATCGACGGATCCATCCCGTCAAACAAAGCGTATGAAGACGATAAAATCGTTGCGTTTCATGACCTTGAGCCACAGGCTCCGGTGCATGTTCTTGTAATACCTAAGCAGCATATCTGCTGTGCGGACAAAATTGACGAGAGCAACGCGGACGTAATCGCGCACATCTTTACAAAGATTCCGGAGATCGCAAAATCACTCGGTCTTACAAACGGCTATCGTATTGTAACCAACTGCGGCAAAGAAGGCTGCCAGAGCGTATACCATATTCATTTCCACCTGATGGGCGGAAAACAGCTCAACGGAAGAATGGCTTAAGGAGGACGCAATGGATACTTATCATATTAATATTGCGGGCGTTGACCGCGATTTAAAAATGTATTCCGTAAACGAACACCTTGACATAGCCGCGTTTATTATGTTCGGCGACGTAGAAGTTACCGAAAAGGCGGCTTCAGCGCTGCTCAAGCTTTGCCCCGAGCACGACGTAGTTGTTTCTGCAGAGGCAAAGGGTATTCCGCTCGGCTATGAAATGGCTCGTCAGGGCTGCCGCGAGTATGTGATCGCTCGTAAAAGCATTAAGGTTTACATGCGCAACTGTACCGAGGTAACGGTTAACTCAATCACCACCGAAAAGGAGCAGAAGCTCTATCTCGGCGACGATGAAGCAGAGTACCTCAAGGGCAAGCGCGTTCTCATTGTTGACGACGTGATCTCAACAGGCGAGAGCCTTGCCGCTCTTGAAAAGCTTATGGAAAAATGCGGCGCTGACATAGTTGGCAAGGCTTGCGTACTTGCCGAGGGCGAAGCAAAGGACAGAGATGATATAATTTATCTTGAACCCCTTCCGCTGTTCTACAAATAATTTTTAGCATTTATCGGAGAATAATATGAAACGGCTGTTTGGACTGATTGGATTGACTTACCTTTCTGCTCTAACGGTCGTTTTTTATTTTGGCGGTTTTGCAAAAGCACGATTTCAGATATTTACTTTCATGTTTAATAATGTCCGGAACCGCGTTGCTTGCGGTGCTGTCTTTATTTCTTTATCAGAATATTATTTATCAGCCGATAATCGATAAATATTCCGATAAAGAAATAAAACTGACTGGATATATTGCCGATGAACCGGAGCTTTCCGGAAAAGCTGTTAATTATGTAATTGAAACTCACACCGTAAACGGCGAGGAGGTCAACTGTAAAATATCGTTCAGGACGTATTATGAACTCGAAGCTGAGGAGTTTGACGAGGTGAACGTAACGGCAAAAGTTTTTGAGAATGATTCGCCATACTCAAAAAGCCGCGGAATATTCCTTTATACAGAGACGGACGAAAACTTATCCGTTAAAAAGACAGGGGAAAAGCACACAAATCTGTATTCATACGCCGTAAGTCTGCGCAAAGCGGTAAAATCCGTGTTTGACAAATATTTCAGCGGCAAGGAGCTGGCACTCGTCAAGGCAATAATCCTGGGAGATAAATCCTCGCTCCCCGACGATATCAGACAGGCTTTCAATACTACGGGAACCTCATTTTTAATCGTAGTTTCGGGAATGCATTTGTCGTTTGCCATAGCCGGATTTCTATTCCTTTCGAAAAAGCTCGGAATGCATTTGCCGTTGCTGATTGCGTCAATACTATTTACTATTGTATTCGCGGCAGTAACAGGATTTAATCCATCGGTAATCAGAGCCGGCGTAATGCAGATAATTGTACTTGTCGGAACATACCTGAACAGACAGCACGATAACATTGTATCTCTCGGAATTGCCGCGCTTGTGCTCACACTCGGCAATCCGTTCGCGGTCGGCAATATCGGAATGATGCTTTCATTTGCTACAATGCTCGGAATAGTACTCTGGTCAAAACCAATCTATTCTGCAATTCAGCGCGTTACGGGTTTAAAGAAAGCCAAAATCGCGGCGTATCAGTTAAAAAACAAATTTGCCTCAAAATTTATTGTGCTCATTTTGAAAATACCGAGCCTGATAATAATGCTTTTTGCGGTATCGGTTTCAGCTTCTCTTTGGGCAATGCCGCTCACGGTAATCGCCTTTGAAAAAATATCGGGATTAACAGTAATAATTTCAATTATGGCGGAACCGCTTGCCGCAATTATTCTTTGGTGCGCAATGCTCACGGTAATACTTTCATGGGCGCCGGTCCTGCCAAATATATTTGCATTTGCGGCTTCAATCTGCTGCAAGATAATCAGTTGGCTGATAACAGGATTTGCCAAGCAGCCAATGGCAAGCATTGACGCGGACGAGCTGTACATCTATATCTGGCTCGGAGCTACAATATTCTTTGCGTTTTTATGTTATATCCTTTGGCGGCACCGCAAAGGCGCATTTTATCCTATGCTTGCAGTTTTGCTTTCGATAATCACATTGTATACAGGCTTTTCAGTGACTTACTTTTTCCGAGATACAAAGCCGCACCTTACCTTGAACTGCGACAGCGGAGGAATGATTGCGGCGGTTAAACGCGACAATTATCTTTCGCTGATAAGCTGCGGCGGAACTCAAAAAGGCTATAAAAAGACTGCAAAAATCGTTAAGAAAAACGCGGACGGAATAAACATGGTTGTAATTCCGAGTCAGGTCAAAAAATACTCAGGACTATACAATGAATTCAGCGAGGAATTTGACGTTGGCAAAGTTTTCGTGTATGATAATAGAAAAGCGAGCAGCGACCTCGATTTAGACGGAGCGCGCTCAATTCAGAAAAACAGCAAGATATCTCTTATTCTGAATCCTGAGGTTCATGATACTGTTTACGCAACCGACAAATTCACCTGTCAGTACATAAAGTCGGAAAACACAACCGTACTCTTTATGACCGCGGGCTGTGATATGTCCAAGCTTCCGGAGAATATGAGAGAAGCCGATTATGTGGTGACCTACAGCGTGCCAAAGCACTTCGAGCTGATGAAGTGCAAAACACTGATGTTCTGGGGAAGAACGGATATGCTCGAAAAGTATTCGGATGAACTAAACAGCGTCAGCGAAAAGGTGACTGATGTTAGGAACCAAATGATAACAATTGATTTATAGACGGAGGAAGCTATGCCAAAAATCACCGAAGCAGAGCTTAAAAAACATATAAAGCAAAAGAATTTTTCGCCGATATATGTAATCTACGGCACGGAGCAGATGTTTATTAAACGCTACACAGAAATGCTGACCGAGGCGGTAACGGGCAAAAATCCGTCCGATTTTAACTTTCACAGCTTCGGCGGTGAGATAAATCTTGACGAGCTTGCGGCGGCTGTACAGATAATGCCATTTATGAGCGAATACAACTGCGTGCTGATTACCGACGTTTTCCTTGACTCAATGAGCGCTGACGAAATCGACAGACTAAAGGCTATCCTTGCGCAGAAAATAAGCGGAACAGTAGTTATTTTGTCAATGCCGTCATACGTTCCAAAGAAAAACAGCTCCGCGCTTAC
>OMXW01000093.1 GCA_900315085.1 uncultured Eubacteriales bacterium | reverse complement strand
AGTCAGCTTCCCGAGCTGCCCACAGGCTGCGAGGTTACGTCGCTTACAATGGTGCTGAACCACCTCGGAATTAACGCCGATAAGCTTGACATCGCTGACAACTACCTAACAAAAGGCGAATACGGAGTTACCGACCCGCGAAAAGCGTTTGTCGGGAACCCGCGAACCGAGGAAAACTCGCGCGGCTGTTACGCTCCTGTTCTTGTTGAAGCGGCGAACAAATATCTTTCCGCCAAGGGTTCCGACAAAACCGCTAAGGATATCTCAGGCGGAGATCTTGAAAAGCTGTTCCCGTACATCGACAAGGGAATTCCCGTTATTGTATGGGGGATCATGGACTGTCAGAAATCCGAGGTCGTAAGCATCGGAGAAGCCGACGGTCAAACGCTCAACTGGGTTCGTCCCGAACACTGCATGGTACTGGTAGGCTATAGTGACACGGAAATCACAGAAGCCGACCCGTACTACGGAGCAATAAAAACCTACACCCGGGAACAATTCAAGAGCGGCTACAACGATCTTTTCAAACAAGCAATCGCCATATTTTAAGTCGCGTACTTAACGTTTGATAGGATGGTAACGTAAAGTGTTTCGCGAGACAGAATAGAAATATTGGAAAATACGAGGGCAATAGGAACAACGTTTGGTTTGTTTGGTTCTCTGTCTATCGTTTGATTGACAGGTTATAGGGAATTACTCCCGTGTAATTCCTGTTTAGATGTCATTCCGACCGAACGCAGTGAGTGGAGGAATCCCCCAAAAAGAAACAAACTTCTTACGGAAGGGGATTTCTCCGTGCGCTTCGCTTAGTCGAAATGACACTCCTTGGTCTAACCACTGCACGCTACTATTGTAGGGGCAATAGGAACAATGTTGGGCTTGAGTATTCTCTATTTTACGTTTTCACATTTCTAACCACCAGCCACTAATCACTGCAAACTAAACTGTAGGGTACGGTCTTGACCGTACCGCTGACTATGAACAAACGTATAATATTCAACCTCGGTTCGGTCAAAACCGAACCCTACAATTCAATATAATATAAAATACGGTCGGGAAAACAGCGTTTCCAATTAACGAAACCTGTATTCCCGACCTACAACTTTCAACTCTAATAACTTTTCAATAAGCTGTTTTACGCCGTTTTTATCGTTTGAATCAACCACGATATCCGCGGCTTCAAGACAGCTTTTTGTTGCGTTTTTTACAGCCGCGCCCACGCCTGCCTGAGCTATCATATCGACGTCGTTATCCGCGTTTCCGCAGGCGGCGGTATCATTGATATCTATATTCTCGCGCTCGCAGATAAATCGAACGGCGTTGCTTTTTGTTGCGTCCCTGTCCATGAACTCAATAAAATCCGCCGAGGACGAGGTAATATAAACCGTATCCAGATTATCCTCCAGCTTTGCGCGGATTTCCTCGCGAAGCGCTTTGTTGCTGCACACTATCTCCACGCTGTCAAGCTTATCTTTTCTCTCAAATATATAGCCGCGCATATCGTCGCTGCAGCCGCGCGAGGACTGAACGTATTCCACATACGCTTCATGACAGCCGTATTTTACGGGGTCGTCGTAGTACCTTTTGTCGGTGCAGGTTTCGCCGTCGAGGAACGCCTCCCAAATCAGGTCATAGTCCTCGGTGAGCTTTAACAGCTTGATTACGTCGCTTTCGCGCAGAGTTACCGAGCGGACGCGGTTTTTGTTTACGTCATAAACAGCCGCTCCGTTTGAGGCGATTATGTAGCGGATTCCGTCCATGCTCAAAATCTCCTTTGGCATGGAGCAAAACGGTCTGCCGCTTGCCGCTACCACCTCTATCCCTGCGTCGATCGCTCTTTGTATTGCCGCCTTAACTTCGTCCGACAGCGTATTATTGCTTGTCAGTACCGTGCCGTCCAAATCGAGCGCAAGAAGCTTTACTTTATTTTTTATCACTTTTGAACGCTCCTCTGCAAAAATCCTTCATACAGCACTGCTCGCACTTTGCCGAGCGCGCGGTACATACTGCTCTGCCGTGCAGTACAAGGCGGTGACAAAAGTCGTTGCTTTCCTCGGGCGGCAATAGCTTTCTGAGCTCAAACTCTATCTTCTTTTGGTCGGTGAGCTTATGCAGCCCCAGACGCTTTGTTATTCTTATGCAGTGCGTATCAACAACAACCACACCCTGCTGACCGAAGATATCTCCGCACACAAGATTTGCGGTTTTTCTGCCTATCCCCGGGAGCTTTGTGAGCTCCTCTATGCTGTCGGGTACCTCGCCTCCGAAGTCGTCGCACAGCATTTTTGCCATTGCCACGATATCGCGCGATTTTGTCTTGTACAATCCGCAGCTCTTTATATACTCCGCTACCTCGTCAGCGGTTGCCGAGGCAAAATCCTCAGCCGTTTTGAACCGCTCAAACAGCGCGGGAGTTACCATATTTACGCGCGCGTCGGTACACTGAGCCGACAGCCTTGTAGCGATTAAAAGCTGCAGCGGGTCAGAATATGTCAGCGAGCACAGCGCGTCGGGATATTCCTTTTTCAATGCCTCAACCGCCGCGACCGCGATCTGTTTTTTTGTCACAATATCACCTCTTTTGGAGATTTCAAAATAATATTATCACAAAATAAAAACTATTGCAATTGCCGCGCATAATTGGTAAAATAAATTGAGGTGGTTTCATGTACAAAAATTATATCTTTGATTTATACGGAACATTGATCGATATTCGCACCGACGAATGGCAGGCGGCTCTCTGGAAAAAAATCGCGCTGCTATACGGCTATCACGGCGCAAGCTACACCTACAAGGAGCTCGGCGCGGAATACGGCAGACTTATTGACAAGGAAAAGAAGAATGTCCGCCGCCGTCATCCCGAATACACGGTTATTGACATAAAAATCGACAAGGTTTTCCGTCAGCTTTTTACGCTCAAAGGAGTGCGACCCACAAAGGCTCAGGTGCTTTTTATTGCCGAGGCTTTCCGCTGCTATTCCACAAAGCTGCTAAAGCTATACGACGGCGTTACCGATTTACTTGACACGCTCAAATCAAAGGGCAAAAAGATTTATCTGCTGTCAAACGCGCAGCTTTCGTTTACATCTCACGAGCTTAATATGCTCGGTCTGCTTCCGTATTTTGACGGAGTATGTATCAGCTCCGAGGAGGAGTGCTCAAAGCCCGATCCGCATTATTTCGGGATTCTGTTTGACCGCTACGGCCTTAAAAAAAGCGAGTCGATTATGATCGGCAACGATTACCTTGCCGATATCGGCGGCGCGGCTGATTTTGGAATTGACAGCCTTTATATTCATCAGGCAATATCTCCCGAAATCAACGGTGAGCGGCGCAGCACCTACAAGGTCATGGACGGCGACGTTTATAAAATTAAGGAGCTTATTGTTAAATAACGCGTGTTTGGGTACAATAAGGCTTGACATAATTTTCAATTTGGAATATAATAACTGTACAGGATATTGTACAGTTATTTGAACAGGAGTGATGTTTATGTTAGCAGTTAATTACTCTACCATTCGCAACAATCTGAAAAGCTACTGCGATCAGGCTACCGACAACAACGAAACTGTCATCGTTACCAGAAAAAACGAAAAAAACATAGTTATCATGAGCCTGGAACAGTATAACGCTCTAACCAAAGCGGCTCGCAACACCGAGTACCTCGCAAAAATTGACAGAGGTATTGAACAGTTAAGCAGCGGCGGAGGTTCCGCTCACGAGCTTATTGAGGTTGACGATGAATAAAATCTGGTCTGACATTGCATGGGAAGAATATCTGCAGTGGCAGATGCTCGACCGCAAAACTCTGAAAAAAATAAACGCCCTTGTTAAGGACATTGAAAGAAACGGTTTGTCTGAGGGTATCGGCAAACCCGAGCCGCTTAAATACCGCAAGGCTTGGAGCCGAAGAATTGACCGGGAAAATCGACTTGTGTACAACATTGACAGCAATCACAATCTGCTGATTATTTCCTGCAAGGGTCATTACGAAGATTAAAACACCGCTCCGCGATTTGAACAACCAAATTGCGGAGCGGTTAATTTTTAAATTGATGCTCTTTTTGTTATGCGCTTTTTGTACTGCGCGGGGGTGCAGTTATAGACTTTCTTGCACTGCGTGATGAATGATTTTACGTTTGCAAAGCCGTTTTCCATTGCCGCCGCGGACACGGTAGCGTTGTTGTTCAGCATATCCTGAACCGCGTTTTCAAGTCTGAGATTAGCAAGGTATTCGGAAAAGCTGACCTGAGTGACGTTCTTGAAATACTTTGAAAAATAAGAAGGCGACAGGTTGACGACCGACGAGATTTCATCGAGCGGGATTTCGCGCTTGAAGTTTTCGTTGATGTAAGCGATCGCTGTTTTTGCGTACGAAAAATCACGCTTCGGAGCCGTCAGCGTATTCGCCGAGCGTCTGAAGCACATGCACTTGCTGAGCAGAATATAATAAATCTTATTGATAAGAGAAATAAGAACGAGTGAGGAATAATCCCCCTCCGTATCGATTGCCGCGATTTCGTTGAGGATCTCAATGATTTCCTTTTTTACTCCCGCATAACGCTCGATATCAAAAACTACGCTGTCAATTGATTTACAAAACATCCGTATGTATTCAAACGAAAAGTTGATGCACAAAAGCTTGCTGCTTTCGCCGCTGACGGGGCGTACAAGATGAACGTCCTCGCTGTTAAATAGAATAAAGTCTCCCGGGCTTACATTTGTTGAATCACCGTTGCATAGACATTCCGTATTGCCCTCGATTACATAAACCAACTCGGGCTCACGGTGCCACTGCAGCTCGGTTTTATGAGTATCAGATGATAAATTAAGATACATGATCGTTGCCGGAATGTTCTTGTCATAATTCACCACATCATACTTGTAATTCATTAATTTTTCTCCTCGTGCTATTGCAATAAATGTAGAAATATTGTAATATATTATTAGTATATACGTTAAAAATCATTATTTCTATGTATTTTTGTATTTTTCATATGGACAAATGTTGCGCAAGAAAAATTGTTAAAACACGGAGGAAATAAGGTGAACGATCAAGCAAGAAATCATGTGGATCTCATTTGTCTGTCGTGCGGCAGCAACTTAAAAAGTGACAAGCTGCACGCCGATACGGTGGCAAGCTCATCGTATAAACTCTTCTATGTATCAAGGGGAAGCTGCGTGGTCAACGTTGACGGAACCGACCACGCGGTAGAGCAGGACTGTTCAATTCTTGTGTTCCCGTTCCAGAAATACAAGCTTGAACAGGTGGACAACCTGAAGTTTTTATGGATCGAGTTCAGCGGCTTCACAGCGGCGGCAATGGTGAGTCAGCTGGCTTTCAGCCGCACCTCGCCAACGGTAGGACAGCTTAACATCAACGGCTTTGAGCAGTTTTTTGAGTATCCCACCTGCCCCACATACGCCGTCCACCAAAGCTACAGAAACGGCGCGGTTATTCTGCTGATCATGTCGTACTATCTTGAACGGTTCCCAAGCAGGCGTAAACGAGAGAACAGCTACGTTTTTTCGGCAAGGTCATACATTCAGGACAATTTCAGCAACCCCGGGTTCAATGTAAATTCGGTTGTTGACTATCTGAAAATTGACCGAAGCCATTTTTACAGACTGTTCAAGAATGAAACGGGACTTTCGCCCGTTGACTACATTAACAGGCAGAGAATCTCAAGAGCGGAGATACTGCTGTCAAATCTCAGGTTGTCGATCAAGGACGTGGCGTTCTCGGTAGGCTTCACCGACCAGATGTATTTTTCAAAGGTTTTTAAAAGGCTTAACGGAAAAACGCCGTCGGAGTTCCGCAATTTGATGTATATGTAAATTTGAAAGTTGAAAATTCAGGTCGGGAATACAGGTTTGTTTTTCAGAAACGCTGTTTTCCCGACCGTATTATATTAGTGTATAGTGATTAGTGGCTGGTGGTTAGAAATTTGAAAACGAAAAATAGAGAATACTCAAGCCCAACATTGTTCCTTTTGCCCCTACAATAGTAGCGTGCAGTGGTTAGACCAAGGAGTGTCATTTCGACGTTTGTTTCCTTTTTGGGGGATTCCTCCACTCACTGCGTTCGGTCGGAATGACATCTAAACAGGAATTACACGGGGATAATTCCCTACAACCTGTCAATCAAACGATATACAGAGAACCAAACAAACCAAACGTAGTTCCTATTGCCCTCACAGCTTCCGAAATCTCTATTCTATCTCGCGAAACAGAAAACATCATCTAACAACAAACGTTAAGTACGCGATTTGAAACATTCGGAGAGGATCGTGAAGAGGGCGGCGTCGGAGGCGAGCTTGCGGATGTAGGTTCTTGAATTGCGGCGGTTTTCAGCGCCGCCGAGCATAAGCTTTACCGCGTATGCCTCATCCTTTGTGCAGACTCCCATGTATACAAGACCGACGGGCTTTTCGGCTGTGCCGCCTGTTGGTCCCGCGATTCCCGTTGTGCTTACAGCTATATCCGCTCCCGAAATCCTTTTGACTCCCTCAGCCATTTGAATTGCCGTTTCTGCCGAAACCGCGCCCAGAACTGTAAGTGTTTCGGGATTTACACCGAGCACCTTTTCTTTTATTGCGTTTGCATAGGAGCAGATCCCGCAGTCAAATACCGCGCTTGAACCGCTTACGCGAGTAATTCTTTCGCTGATAAGTCCGCCCGTACAGCTTTCGGCGGTGGCTGCTTTTAGGCCCTTTTGGCTGAGCTTTGCAACAACGTCCTCCTGCAGGGTGTCCTGATTTAGATTGTTCTTTCTTAATAGCTGAATAATATCAACATCGGTAAGCGTTACCATATCAGTTCCTCCTTTTTTCTCTGCTTTTACTATACTATTATTTTACCACTGTACAAATATTATTGCAATTATTTTCTTTTTGAGTTATGATATGTTATAATGTATTATAACACCCTTACTTGAAAGGTATCTGTATATGGCTTGGTTTTTTTGTGAAAATGAGATTAAATCGGATATTTGCGTACTTTCGGGCGAAAACGCAAAGCACGCTAAAGTACTCAGGCTGAAACGCGGCGAGGAAGTTACCGTTGTTACGCCCGCGGGTGTTCAGTGCGAGTGCGAGTGTGATGAGGTTGTGGGTGATACAGTAACGCTCAGGGTGATATCCCAAAAGCAGTGTGAAAACGAGCCCGATGTTTTTGTAACGCTGTATCAGGCGCTGCCAAAGGGCGACAAGATGGACTACATAGTTCAGAAATGCGTTGAGCTGGGCGTTAGCAGGATAGTTCCGATGATAAGCGCGAGGTGCGTTTCACGTCCCGACGAAAAATCGCTCAAAAAGAAGACTGCCCGCTGGCAGAAAATCGCGCTGCAGGCGGCTATGCAGAGCCGGCGCGGAATTATTCCCGAGGTTTGTCCCTGCGTCAGTTTTAAAGAAGCCGCAGAGCTTGCAAAGGACAATGAAAAAACCGTGTTCTTCTATGAAATGGGCGGAGAATCGGTTAAGAATATATTAAATGTAAAACCAAAAACAATCGGTATGTTTATAGGCAGCGAGGGCGGCTTTGAGGAAAGCGAGGCTCAGCTTGTGCTCCAAAACGGAGGTCAGGCGGCAACGCTCGGAAAACGTATTTTACGCGCGGAGACTGCTCCGCTCGCGGCGCTGTCGGTTATAATGTACCAGACCGATAATTTTAGCTGAGGTGGCTTATGGAACTTTTATTAGACGCCGTTCTTGAGGTTTTCGTCTTATTCGGCGATACGATCGGAGCGGCTGTTGCGGAAAAACTTGCAGACTCAAATTCACTTTCCCGCCTGCCGCGTTGGCTCAGGATCATTTTGTCAATTGTCGGCGGTACATTATTCGTGGCGGCTCTTTTTGCACTGGGAATGCTCTGCGTGTGGTTAATAAACGAATGTAACGTTATTTTGGGTATTATTGCAATTTGCCTTGTTGTTATTTTAGCTGTTTTCTTGACAGCTACTGTTGTAGGCACTGTTAAAAAGATTAAAGAAAAGAAGGGTTCAAAATGATAGGAATTATTTGCGCTATGCAGGTTGAAGCGGACGGAATTATCGCCCTTGCCGAGAACACAAGCTCTGAGGTAATAAACGGAATGAGCTTTATCAGCGGCACGCTCAACGGCAGGGATATTGTTGTTGTTGTGTGCGGAGAGGGCAAGGTCAACGCCGCAATTTGCGCTGCTACGCTGATCAACCGCTATTCTCCCGATTTGGTTGTGAACAGCGGCGTTGCAGGCGCGCTTTCTCCGCTGGTGAGCATAGGCGATATTGTGATAGCTTCAAAGGCGGTTGAGCACGATATGAATATCACCGCGCTCGGATACAAGCAGGGCGAGGTAAGCTTACCCGACGGAAAGGTAATGTTTTTTGAGTGCGACAAGGATGCGTCAAGTTTGCTTGAAAAATGTGCCAGAGAGCTTGACGACACAAGAATTGCGCGCGGAATCATCGCGAGCGGCGATATCTTTGTATCGGACAGGCGCAAAAGACTGCTTCTGAACGACCGCTTCGGCGCTATGGCGTGCGAGATGGAAGGCGCGGCAATCGGTCACGCCTGCTACTGCTGCAAGACTCCGTTTGCCATTATTCGCGCAATTTCGGACGACCTTGACGAGAACAAAGGCGTTGATTTTGTAAAATTCTGTTCCCTTGCGGCTGAAAAGACCGTTAAGGTTATGGATTTGTTCACTAAAGAGTCCCAAATTTGATTTGACGCATTGACAAAGTATTGACAACAGTGCTTTAATGCGATAAAATATAATTTAGTCCGTTTGCGGAATTGCCGTAAACTAAAAAAGGGGTTAATTTTTATGAAGCTTACCGGCGCGGATATTATTTGTGAATGTCTTGTTGAACAGGGCGTTGACACTGTGTTCGGCTATCCGGGCGGAGCAGCCTTGAACACCTATGACGCTTTGTATAAATACAGAGACAAAATCAATCATATTCTCACCGCTCACGAGCAGGGAGCGTCGCATGCAGCCGACGGCTACGCGCGTTCCACGGGCAAAACAGGCGTGGTGATCACCACCTCTGGACCGGGCGCAACTAACATAGTTACAGGTCTTGCCACAGCAAACATAGACAGTATTCCGATTGTTGCCATCACAGGCAACGTTAACACCGACCAGCTTGGACGCGACAGCTTCCAGGAGGTTGACATTGTAAATATAGTGAAGCCGATTACAAAGGCGAGCTTCCTTGTTAAGAAGGTTGAGGATCTTGCGCCCACAATTCGCAAGGCGTTTGAGCTTGCGAACGCAGGCAGAAAAGGTCCCGTACTGGTTGACGTTCCAAAGGACATCACCGCGGCACAGACGGAGTTTACTCCTGCCGCTCCCGCTGAAACGAAGCCGAATGAAATCGCGAATCCCGACAGCATAGCCAGGGTCCAGGAGCTTATTAAAAAGTCAAGACGTCCGATGATTTACGCGGGCGGCGGTATTTTGAGCGCTAACGCGTGTCCTGAGTTCAGAGAATTTGCAGAGCTTATTGACGCTCCCGTTTGCTGCTCGCTTATGGGCTTGGGCTGTCTGCCTGCAAGCCATCCGCTCTGCATAGGAAACATCGGTATGCACGGCGGCTACGAAACAGGCATGATCACCGCGGGCTGCGACCTCATTATCGCATGCGGAGCACGTTTTTCCGACCGTGTTGCAGGCGACCGCGAGCGCTTTGGTGAACAGGCTAAGATCGTACAGCTTGAAATCGACAAAGCTGAAATAAATAAAAACGTAAAGGTTGACGAGTATATCCTCGGCGACGCAAAGCTTATTTTGCAGGCGCTTGTTAAAGGTCTTGAGCAGCAGGAGCATTCTCACTGGCTGGACAAGATTGACGAGTGGAAGCACCACTTTGACAACGCTTCTCATCCAAAGAGCCTTTATCCGCTTCCCGACGAGATTATTGAGGCGGTAAACAAAGTTAAGGACGACAGCGATATTATTGCCACCGACGTTGGCCAGCACCAGATGTGGGTTGCGCAGTTTGCTAAAATCGAAAGCGAAAAAACTCTGCTCACCTCAGGCGGCATGGGTACAATGGGCTTTGGCATGGGCGCGGCTATCGGCGCGCAGGTTTCTCACCTCAGAGACAGGGTTTTCCTGTTCACGGGCGACGGAAGCTTCCACATGAACTTAAACGAGCTTGTTACGCTTAAATCCTACAATCTGCCGATTATCGTAATTGTAATGAACAACACGGTGCTCGGTATGGTAAGACAGTGGCAGAAGCTGTTCTACGGCAGCAGATTTTCTCAGACTGATCCTCACAGAGCTACCGACTTTGTAAAGCTTGCGAACGCGTTCGGCGTTGACGGATTCAGAATCACAAAGAATACCGAGATCATGCCTACTCTTGAAAAGGCGCTTGAGCTTAACGCTCCGGTTGTAATTGACTGCCAGATCAGCCCCGACGTAAACGTTCTCCCGATGATCCCCCCGGGAAAAACGGTTAATGAAATTGTAACTGAAATGTAAATATACATAAAAACGGTCAGGAAATCCTGACCGTTTTTTAGAGTTGAGAGTTGAGAGTTGAGAGATTCGGTCGTGAAGAAAGGTTTAATTTTCATAAACGCTTTTTCCCGACCGTATTTTTATGCGTTAATTTGTAGGGTTCGGTCTTGACCGAACCGCAAGTAATGAACAATTGTTAAGTTCTCAACCCCGGTACGGTCAAGACCGTACCCTACAACCTGTCAACCAAACGTCATAGAGAGAACTAAACAAACCAAACGCAGTTCCTATTGCCCTCGTATTTTCCAATATTTCTATTCCGTCTCGCGAAACAGAAAACACCAACTATTAATCACACGTTTAGAACGCGAAGTAAAAAACTCGCGAAACGCCTAACGTTAGCATCCTGTCAAACGTTAAGTACGCGACTTAGAAAACACAGTGTATTCTGTTACGTTCAGGACGGTTTCGCCGTCTATTTGGAGAGCGACGGGGCGGTCAAAGCTTACCTTGACTCGGCTGCCCGTGAAGGTTGATACAATCTTTGTCTTTTCAACGTGCTTGCCCTCGAAGATTGACGGAAACGCCATGAGTGTTTTGATTTTTCCCGCGCCGTTCATCACCATTGTTGTTACGGTGCGCTCGGGGTTGAGCCTGTCCTGGTTCGGGGTTGCCATCATTCCGCCGCCGTAAAATCTGCCGTTCATTGTTGGAGCAAGCCAGCATTTTTT
>OMXW01000016.1 GCA_900315085.1 uncultured Eubacteriales bacterium | reverse complement strand
AGAGAGCTTTGAAATTGGAGTTATTCTAACTCGAAAAAGTATCAGTCAGACATTTTCAGACAGCGGAAAACAGCCTTTCCCAACCTAATGAAAAAATGCTGGTCTTTTGATGCTGTTCCGAAATCTTTTGCAGGTTTTGACCTCGATTTTGCATAAATCACTTTAACGACTTGCAAAAACGAAAACACGAAAAAAGGCTTGAAACCGAAGTTTCAAGCCTGAGAAATCCAGTAATCATGCGGGGAATTAAACCGCGGTTGACGTTTGGAGACCGCTGCTCTACCAACTGAGCTATACCCCTATATTCGCTTTTTTAACGCAAGTAATATTCTATCATTAATCCACGCTTTTGTCAAGTGTTTGCCGACATATTATTGCAAAAATAACGAAAATTTTGAGCGTTTGGTAAATAATTTATCAAATGCTCTTTATTTGTGCCATGAAACGTAGTATAATAAAATAAGCTAAATGTATTGACTTATTATAAACTATATGATATTATCATAATGTAAATAACAAATCTTTGCAGGTGAGTTATATGGATAAAGAAACTTTGCTGAAATTTATCTACCGAATTTTGCGATACAACTATGAAAGAGATTACGCGCTCAGTCAGCTGCTTGACGTGCTTGAGCAGCAAAACGCGCCCGACGAACTGCAGCAGATCGTCTCAGACCTGATCCCGAGCAGCTACGACGCGTCGGTGATCGTGAAGGAAAACGGAAAATTTACCGAAGCGGACATTGAGGCGGCAAAGAAGCGAAGAGAGCAGCGGCTCGAGCAGGAGAGATATCAAAGTATGTATGGACGGTGCTGATATGAATACTTACATAGACAGGCGGTTTTTGGCGGCGGAGGACACGCTGATTCAGTATTTTGGAGCTGACGAGAGCATGTGTCTGCCCGCGCGGCTGGGAAACGTGCAGATAAAACGAATAGGCAGCGGAAGTATATGCAACAACAAGCTGAGTTACCTGAGCGTACCCGAGGGAGTTGAAACAATAGGCAGCAACGCGGTGTTAACAGGCAACCTTCTTAAAACGCTGGTTCTGCCGTCAACTCTGAGAAATATCGGCGACAACGCGTTCGGTGAATTTACGGATATCCAAACAATAAAATTCAACGGACTCGGTTATTCCGAGCAGCAGTACAGAACGCTTGAGCAAAACTCGGTCAGGATAAACGGCACAAAAATGCTCGCGCTGAACATGCCTGACCACGAGCTGTTTTACAACATCGAAAACAGATCCATGAAATTCGCGAAGTTCATCCCCGTCAGCTTTGGCTGTCTGTTTAAGCAGAATGAGCCGAGCACCTGTCTGAGCGACAGCTATGAGCTTCTTAACACAGACGGCGGGCTGAAAAAATATTGGGAGAACTCGATGATAAAAACCGTGATCAAATCTGGCAAAGAGTCCTACATTCACAACGAGACCGAAAACAGGAACGATCTGGACTCGGTAGAGAACTCAAAGCTTGTGCCCGAGAAAACAGCCGTGTTTGTATATGACGCGGAGAAAACCAAATTTTCGGGCGACATGGTGTACCTTGACGCGGAGATACTTCGCGCGTATTGGTTCTGGCAGTCGGTGGTGCCGATAAAGGACGGCAGCTCAATGTACTACCTCTACCGAAGGTGCTATCTGACCGACAGTGAAACGATAAAGTATGTAACCATGGACATGGGAATATTTGACAGCGGCGGAAATACCGTAGAAAAGGAAAGAGCGACGGAAATATATGAAAAATACGAATTCATGCGAATCCTGTAGCCAAGGCGGAAGATACACCACGAAAGAAATATTCGGAAAAAACGTGCGCGTAAAGAACTATATCTGCTCGCCCGACGGCAAAAACTACGAGTGCAAAAACGGCGACGTAAAGCTGTATATGTCGGTGTGTCCGCAGTCATACTGTCCGGCGTCTTGCCCGTTCTGCATAGCCACACGCACAAAGGAGCGCCTGAGAATCGACACCGCCAAGTTTGAAAAAACACTGCGCGGACTGAAAGATTTGGGCCTGATAAAGAGCATAAAAATCACGGGCGGCGAGCCTTTTTACGACTTTGAGCTGTTGAGCGAGGTCGTAGAGATCATCTTTGAGGTTTTCGGACTCGGCTTTGAGCTTTCGATAAGCACAAACGGAACGGGGCTGGATAAAATCCACAGGCTCAAGCACCTGAGCAGCATCGACGCGCTTCACATCAGCCGCCACCACTACGACGATGAAATCAACCGCAGTTTGTTCGGAAATTATGACGTGCCGAGCGGCGCAAAGCTAAAAGAGATATTTGACACGGTGGCGTACAAGGATATTTTTGTATTCAACTGCATGCTGCTGAAGGACTACATCAACTCTCCCGAACAGGCGCACAAGTTCATGGACTTCGCAATTGAAACGGGAGCGTCAAAGGTGGGCTTTATGTGCTGTGCGCAGGTGAACGGCTTTGCAAGGGAGCAGGCGATACGCTACGAGGACGTAATAAGAGAAGGCGACAGCGCGCTTTTGTTTACAAGAGGCTACTACGACTATGACTTCTGCCACTGCCGCGACGGAGTATACGCCTCCGAAAAGGGCGGACTGATTGAGTTTTACGGCAGAGATACCCGCGTGTGCAAATCGGATTTCACCCGTGCGCCGGTGTATGATTCGGACAATTATTTAAAGGACGGTTTTGGCGGAAACATCATAATATAGGGTTAAACGGAGGACAAAATGAATTACGACCGTGAAATAAGCGGCTTCAAGTTTGCGATGCTGAGGTGTATGCCGTTTTACGGAGAGGTGCTTTTGCGCGTGCCGATAATCGCGAACAGGAAGGTGCGCACGGCCTGCACCAACGGCAGGGTAATCGAATACAGCCCGCTGTTTTTCATGCGGCTGTCGCCGGCGGAGCGCAATTTTGTAATAATGCACGAGGTAATGCACATCATTCTGCGCCATTACGTCAGGTGCGGAAAGCGCAACGCCGTACTCTGGAACACAGCCGCCGACATCATAGTAAACAACACTTTAAAAGAAATGACCTCTCAGCTTAACAAGAGCGGGATAAATTTCAAATGCCCCGATTCCGCTGTGACCGGTCAGGTTTTCAGCTCCGATACCACCGAAAAAATATACGCGGATCTTTGCAGGCGCAACGACGAAAGCAATAATAAGCCCTCCAAAATAAAAATAAAAACGGGCTGGAACCGTGAACAGGAAACAGCGCCTCCGAGCGATATAATTGAAACCGAGGTTTTATCCGGGACCGCGGCCGAGGGCTTAGGCGACGGAGAGATGAGAGCGCTTCTCAAAAATCTGCACAATAAATACCGCGGCGCTTCGGGCAGCTCATATCTGCCGTTTGAAATAAGCGGCGCGCTGCAGGGAAAGCGTGTGAGGTGGGACAGACTGCTCAGGGATTTCATGGTTCAGGAGGCCGGCGACGAATCGTCCTACCTGACGCCCGAGCGCAAATATCTGCACATGGATCTGATAATCCCGGGCTTGGGAACGCGCAACGAAAAAATTGAGGAAATCTGGGCGTTCGTGGACTGCTCGGGCTCGGTTTCGGTTGAGGAAATGCGCGAGTTTCTGTTTCAGCTCCGCAGTATAACAAGGCAGTTCAAATGCGTAATGAACATCTGTTACTGGGACACTAAAATAAATGACGTGTACAAAAACATCACAAAGGATGAGGAAATAGAAAAATGCCTGCCCAATCATTCGGGAGGCACTGATATCAACTGCGTATACGGCTGGCTCAGAGAAAACCGCGTAAAGCCAAATTTGATGCTTATCCTGACCGACGGCGCGTTCGGCTGTCTTAACGACGCGGTGTTCATCCCTGCGCTTAAGCAGAAAACGATTCTTGTAATAAACAATGAGTCGGTATACAGCGACGACTTTAAACGGATAGGAAAAACAGCGAGAATATAACGGAGAAATAAAATGACGATCAAGGAATTTCAGCAGTGCATAGAATTCAATATTGAGCACAACATCAAGCACGCGGTGCTCGGGCTCGGCGCGCCGGGCGTTGGAAAATCGGAGCTTGTAAAGCAGATAGGAAAAAAGTACGGCTTCAAGGTGATAGATATCCGCCTTGCGCAGATGTCGGAGGTTGAAATAGGCGGACTTATTTACCCCAACGAGAGCCGCACAAAAACAGTCTGGCTCGCGCCCGAGATATTGCCCGACGAAAATCGCGACGGAAAAAATACGATTTTGCTGCTTGATGAGATCACCTCATGTCCGCGCAGGGTCCAGGTGGCGGCATATCAGCTCATTCTTGACCGCAGAATAGGTCAGTACAGGCTGCCCGAGGGCACGTTTGTAATTGCGCTGGGCAACCGCGAGGACGACGACGGCGTGTATATCCAGCTTGCGGGGCCGCTTGCCGACCGCTTTGAGATCCACTATATCGAGCCTGACTTTGAGGGCTGGAAAAACGATTACGCGCTCAAAAACGACGTTCATCCGTTTGTGGTGAGCTATCTCAGCTTCAAGCCCGCCGCGCTCCACACCCAAAAGGCGGAGGAGGAAAACATGCTGTTCGCCACGCCCCGTTCGTGGGTGCGCGTGAGCGATATCCTGCACTATGACTCAAACGTTGAAAATCCCGTTGTGCGCCACAAAATCATCGGAAACATCGGAGCCGCCGAGGGCGTGCAGTTTGTTGAGCACTGCAAAAAGCAAAAGAGAGCGGTGACCGCCGACGATTTCATCAGCGGAAAAGTTGACGCGCCAAAGTCGCCCGACATGCTTTTCCTGCTCACAAACAGCGTGACGTCAAAGGCTGACTTCATAGCCCAAAAGGATTTTTCGGATTTCACCCCCGACGAAAAAAAGCGGCTCAGGGATATTATTTCGGCGCTGTTCAGAATGCCCGTACCCGATTACACCGTCATCGGCGTAAAGGAGCTGCTCTCAAAAAACCGTACCGCGGTAAAGCAGACCTTTGTTACCATGGACGACATCAGGATAAGAAGATTCCTTGCCGACAACGCCGAGGCGTTCGGACTGTCGCGTGAAAAGGGCGGCAGGGCAAGGCTTGCAATGTGGGGAGATTAATAAAGTTGGAAAAGATAAAGCAGTTTGTAAAGGGCGAGCTTAGGGGCTGGAAGCCGCTTGAGCTCATGTGGCTGGGACTTGCCACAGCCGTAATACTCGCACTGTCAATTTACTGGAAGGATAACTGGGTAAGCATCACCGCCGCGCTCACGGGAGTCTGGTGCGTTATCCTTACCGGCAAGGGCAAGGTTTCGTCGTTCATCTTCGGAATAATCAACGTGGTGTTTTACGCGTGGCTCGCCTTTCAGGTGCCCTACTACGGCGAGGTAATGCTCAATATGCTCTACTACCTGCCTATGAACTTTGTCGGCTTCTACGCATGGAAAAAACACCTGAACGCCGAATCGGGCGAGGTAATCAAACAGCGGCTGCCGCTTAAAAAGGGCGTTGTCGTATACGCCTCAACCGCGGCGGCAATAGCGGGCTACGGCTTTGTGCTGCAGTGGATGGGCGGCAGTCTGCCGTTCGTTGACAGCATGAGCACGGTCGTGTCGGTCGTGGCTCAGGTCCTCTCAATCAAACGCCTCACCGAACAGTGGGTGCTCTGGATAGCGGTTGACGTTGTGACCGTATATATGTGGCTCGTAAACTTCATCAACGGCGGCGAAACAATTGCTACGCTCGCAATGTGGAGCGTGTATCTTGTTAACGCGGTAATTATGTTTATTAAATGGAACAGGGAGGCAAAGCGCGTTGAGCAATCAGTCTGATTTCAAATACAATGTGGGAATGTACGGCGGCTCGTTCAATCCGCTGCATATGGGGCATGTCAACTGCATAATCCGGGCTGCCAACATGTGCGCCGAGCTGTACATCGTACTGAGCAGCGGCTCAAACCGTGACGAGGTAGACTGCCTCGTACGCTACCGCTGGCTGTATGTGCTTACAAAGCACATCGGCAACGTAAAAATAATATCTATCTCCGACGACGCGCCCGAAAAATCCGCCTACACGCGCGAATACTGGCAGCGCGACGCGGACATTGTAAAATCGCAGATAGGCAAAAAAATCGACGTCGTATTCTGCGGCGGCGACTACGGACAGGACAGCTTCTGGAACGTATGCTACCCCGAAAGCGAGCTGTATATCTTTCCGCGCAGCGAAATCAGCTCAACCGAGATACGCAAAAATCCCTACGCTCACTGGGACTGGCTGCCAAACGTCGTGCGCCCGTATTACGTCAAAAAGGTGATGATAATCGGCTGCGAAAGCACGGGAAAATCGACCTTGACTATCAACCTTGCAAACCGCTTCAACACAAACTACATCGAAGAAGCCGGCAGGGATATCTCTGAGCGCAGCGGCACCGACCGGCTTATGCTCTCGGAGGATTTCACCGAGATCCTGCTGACTCACAAGCTCAATGAAATCAAGGCGACCGAGCGCAGCAACATGGTGCTCTTTGAGGACACCGACGCTCTCGTCACACAATTTTTTATGAGCTTCCTCAACGATCCGCTTATCGAAAAAAACAGGGCGCTGTCTGACGCGATAGACGCGCTGAATTCATACGACCTGATTTTGTTCCTTGAGCCCGACGTGAAATTTGTTCAGGACGGCGACCGAAGCGAAATCATCCGCGACAACCGCAGGCACTACAGCGACCAAATCAAGCAGCTCCTAAAAAGCCACGGAAAAAGCTTCATTGAGGTGAGCGGAAGCTATCAGCAGCGTTTTGAAACCTCGGTAAAACTTGTAAACGCGCTCCTCGGACTTGGAGAAGAACAATGAAAAGAATCACAAAAATCCTGACCGTTATTATTATCACCGCGCTGCTTTTTGCCGCTCTGCCCGCCGCAAACGCTCAGGTTTACAGGGATACGTCAACCGGCGCGGTGATTTCGGTTCCCGACAACTGGAGCTATACAAAGCTTCCCGTAACAGATAATTATTCCGTCTATGACAGTAACCTGCGCAATATACAAAAAACGATGAAAGCGCAGCACACTCAGCTCGGCGTGACCTACGACACCGAATTTTCCTGTCAGGTGTTAAAAAAAGTCCGTTACGGCAGCGCGTATAAGTCAGTAAATAACGCAAGGGAATATGTTGACAAAACCCTAAGCGACGACGTAATGATAAAGGGCGGGATTTTCGGCACACCCATTATTTCAAAAATCAGCGGCAAGGAGTACATAACCCTGTCAAACAGCCTGTATCAGGTATTTATTCACGTTGAAAACGAACGCGTATATCAGTTTGAGTTTGAGATGTTCAACGAAAATGAAAAGATAATTGACGCCGTGCTGGGCGCGGTAAAATACCCGTCAAAGGAACAGGCGGCAAGCGCAAACGATTACGAAAAAACCCGCCCCACCAAAAAAAGCGCGAACACTACGAGCAGCAGCTCAAAGAGCGGCGGAAGCGTCACCCCTATATTTGTTATCATTGTAGTAATAGTACTTATCGGCTGCGTATATCTTAACAGAATTTGCAGAACAAAAAGCTATCAGAGCAAGCCGAGCATATCGCAGGGCTTTAAAAAGTTTAATTTTGACGCGGTAAGCAAAAAGCCGTTGCCAAAGGAAGAAAAAAAGCCAAAGCCCGACCCTGTTGAGGAGGCGCGCAAAAAGCATGAGGATGAGCTGCGCGAATTTGATGAAAACGACGGCTACCTAAAGCTTGACGGAGCAGGCTTTAACGAACGCCCCGACCGCAGCGGACTTGCCGAGCTCGCGCTTGACACGGCAAACGGCTATCCTCAGCTGACATGGGCATACTACGAGCGCAACGCGGAGCACGGCAATTCAATAGTACTCGGTTCCGCTCCGCTGCCGCAGGAAAAAATCAATAATATCACGCCCCGGGATGTGGTGCAATTTATCTCCGAGCAGTCAAAAAATCTTCCGCCGTATGTGGTTATAGACTACGATAAAATCAAGAAAAATGAGTATTTGGAACTCTGGTGTGAAATCGTTAAGGAATTGCGGAGTTGAGATGAAAAAGCCTCCTTTAATAAAGGAGGTGGCGCGCCGCTTGCGGCGTGACGGAGGATTTATCAGATGACATTATATATCATCAAAAACCTTAGACAGAACGGAAATGTCAGCGCAGTTAAATCCTCGGTCAATCCCTTGCGGTCAATCCCTTGCGTGATTGACAGCTCCTTTAAAAAAGGAGCCTTGCTTACCGGCATCTCAATATTTGACAATCATTAAAACTAAAACACGGTTTTATACAAAAAGAGCAGCGCGCCGCGCTGCTCTCATTTTTGTTCTGTTTAGCTTTGGGGAGTGATTTTAATAAAATACTTTTCGTAACCCGACCAGCCTGAGGTGTGACGCGCGAGGAATGCCGCGTCCATGCCGTTTACCTTGCCGTCGCGGTTGATATCGGCTGCGTCCATGTTCTTGACCTTGTTTTTGTATGACTCCCAGCCTGATGTGTAGCGGTTCAGAATACCTGCGTCTGAGCCGTTTACCTTGCCGTCCGCGTTAACGTCGCCTACATAAAACTCGCCTGTGGGCGCGGTTGGCTCCGGCTCTGTGGCGGGTGCAACCGTTGTCGGCTCTGTGGCGGGTGCATCTGTTGTCGGTTCCGCTGTAGTCGGCTCGGTTGTGGGTTCTTCCTTTTTGACCAACTGTACGTCGGTGTAAAGGTCAGCCTTGCCCTGAATGTAATGCATCTGGTCGTTTTCGTCGCAAAGATTGATAAGAAAATCGTTTGTTACAAGATAAACCGTGCCCGCCTTTTCAGCTTTTAATACAAAACTGAAAATCTTTGTTTTACGGGTAAGGTTGATTGAGTTTTCGGGTGTTGTGAAATTGAAAAAGCATACGTTCTGATTGCCCGCGTATTCTGTGTTATAGATGGGCGAGGGTATCTTTGGATTTACGCTGAGCCTTACAAATTCATCGTCCTCGTCCTTGTAGTAATCGTCGCAATATGAAAGTATGCCGGTGTTCTCAAGGAAAATTGAGTTGCCTTCGTTTGTGCTTGTGTTAAATGCGGTTACAAGCTGTCCGTTGCAGAACTTTGTGATATTTGAATCGTTTGACTTTGCCGAAACCGTTACCTCAATCAAATCGCCTACCTTTGCGGTAAGTGTGCCTGAGTTTGTGATGTTGTCGCTTGAAAATTTCAGATAATCATCAGTTTTCTGTGTGCTGTAGTTAATAATTACTTCGTCGTCAGCTGCCGCGCTGTCAGTGGATGTTGCCGCGCCTGTTGCAAAACAGGTTGTGCCGAGAAGCGCAGCGGCTGTAAAAATAGCTGAAACAGCGGTCTTAATAGAAAATTTACGCATAACAAAACCTCTTTTCAATTATATTTTAAATAATACACAGACCATTATAACACAATCAAACAAAAAATGTTAGTCTTTTTTAAAAAATCCTAAAAATTTTTAGCAAATGTTATTATGATGTCCGGAAATCATAGCGGTATCAGCGAGCAAGCTCTCTGTTGTAGGCTTCCCTTACGGCTACGGCAAGCTGGTCAGCGCATGAGGTGGGGCGCATTCCGCAGGTGTTGCCGCGCAGCTTTTCCTCGATCTGCTCAACCGTCCAGCCGTCAACAAGCTTTGAAATCGCCTTTAAATTGCCGTTGCAGCCTCCGTTGAATCTTATGTTTTTTACTACGCCTCCGTCCAAATCAAAGCTGATTTCGCTTGCGCAGACGTTTCTTGTTCTGTATGAATAACGCATAACAGTTTCTCCTTTGCTTTTTTGTTTTATTCAATTATGCGCAATCAAATCGATTTTGTCAACCTTTTTAAAAAAGTTTAAAAAATTTTAAAATTTTTTTAAGGTTAATTTAAGTTTTGACATTTATCATGTGTACACAACAAAAATATTATTCATAAAAAATGATAAAGGAGCTGAACAATATGAAATCATTGCGCAAGTACACCGCCGCGGCACTGTCCGCGCTTCTGATTGCCTCTGCAATGCCATTTGCCGCTTCTGCGGCACAGGCTGACGCCGACTCAGGCACGGGAGAAGTAATCAGAGGAGACGTAAACGGAGACGGCGCGGTAAAAATCGACGACGCCACCACCATCCAAAGATACCTTGCAAAGTACGTTACCTTAACGGACGCGCAGCTTAAAGCGGCGGATATCAACGGCGACGGACAGGTGAGTATTTCCGACTCAACCGAAATACAAAAGTTCCTCGCGGGCTACGGCAATCCCTACAAAATAGGTGAGACAATCGAAACCGAGCAGGCGACGACCGAAGCAACACAGGCGACGGAAGCAACACAGGCTACCGAAGCTACTCAGGCTACCGACCCGACCGAGGTCAACGAGGACGCATGGAAAGAGAACACCGGCACGATAGTACTAAGCAACAGCGGTATAACGGTAACAGGCGACGGAATCTCGGTTGACGGCAACGTGGTAACGATAACCGAGGGCGGCGACTGGGAAGTAACGGGAAGCTGCGACAACGGCATGATTTACATCAACACAGGCGAGGAAAAGGATGTAAACGACAAGGTCAAGCTCAGACTAAACGGCATGAGCCTTACAAATACAAGCGGCCCTGCAATCTACTTTGACCGCTGCAAGAAGGCGTTCATCACCATCGAGGACGGCACAACGAACACCGTATCCGACGGCACTGCATATTCTGAGTCAAACGCCGAGGCAAAGGGCGCTATCCACAGCGACGACACCCTTGAAATCAAGGGCAAGGGCACGCTGAACGTAAACGGCAATTACAAGCACGGAATCAATTCCGACGACGATATTATAATCGAAAACGGCGTAATCAACATTACCTCCGTAAAGGACGGCTTACACGCCAACGACGACATCACACTCAGCGGCAAGAACATCAAGCTGACAACCGACTCGGACGGCGACAGCATGGAAAGCGACGGCACGATCAACATTGAAAAGGCAAACCTTGATCTTGACTCTGAGGGCAAGGGCATAAAGGCGGCAGGCGACATCACCCTTACAAGCGGCACCTACAAAATCAACTCGACCTCAGACGACTGCATAAACGGCAACACGGTTGTCAACATCATCGACGGCACCTACACACTCACTGCAGGCGACGAGGCGATAACAGGCGATACAATCAACATCTCGGGCGGCACCTTTAACGCTACGGTAAAGGGCAAGGGCATTAAGGCGACAACCGACATGAACATCACAGGCGGCACCTATACACTCAACACAACCGATGACAGCGTACACTCAAACGGCAACATCACAATTGACGGCGGAGAGTTCACGATCACCTCGGGCGACGACGGAATCCATGCCGACACAACCGTAACGATCAAGAGCGGCACAATCGACATTCTAAAGAGCTACGAGGGCGTTGAGGGCAACTTTGTTGTGATCGACGGCGGCACGATCTCGGTAGTTGCAAGCGACGACGGCGTAAACGCCGCAGGCGGCAACGACCAAAGCTCGCAGGGCGGACGTCCCGGTCAGAACCCGTTCAATCCGGGCGGCTCAACATCTAACGCAAGCATCACCGTTAACGGCGGCTACCTCTACGTTATCGCATCGGGCGACGGAGTTGACTCAAACGGCTCGCTCAGCTTCAACGGCGGCACAACAATCGTACAGGGCCCCACAACAGGCGGCAACTTCGCGCTTGACGCGGACGGCACTGTAAACTTCAACGGCGGCACGGTAATGGCAATCGCTTCCTCAAACGCAATGTGGGAGGATATGAACGGCAAGTCGGGCAACGCGGTTCTTAATAAATCGGTAGGTACGATCAGCAGCGGCTCAACGATCGCCGTAACAGACGCAAGCGGAAACGTTCTTTCGGTACTCAAGCCCAAGATTTCGGGCAGCGTGGGCGTAGTTTACTACACTAACAGAACAAGCTCGCTCACAAGCTGCAAGGCGGTAGTTAACGGCACCTACAGCGGTACGCTCGACAGCTTCGGCTACAGCGAGAGCGGAACCGTAAGCGGCGGCACAAGCTCAACGCTTTCAACTGGAAGCAGCTCGGGCGGCGGTCCCGGAGGTCCCGGCGGACGCTGGTAATACCCCAAAAAAGAAAGAAGGATTCTTTATGCAGTACATAATTTATTTCATCAAATTTGTATTAGGTTAGGTACCGGCAGGGTAGACACAATTAAATTGATATCCAAGGATCAATTCCGATTTGGGTATAAAGGGTTAGAAAAACGGAGGGTACGGTCTTGACCGTACCCTCTGTTTGTTGAAAAACCGTAGTTCCGGGTTTAACAATTGTCAATTGTTGAGATGCCGGTAAGCAAGGCTCCTTTTTTAAATTTTGATGATATATAACGTCATCTGATAAATCCTCCGTCACGCCGCAAGCGGCGCGCCACCTCCTTTATTAAAGGAGGCTTTTTTGTTCATAGTCAAATCTTGTTCTTTGATTTTACTTTTTGACTATTTCTACAGTCTGGGAGGGTACGGTTTGTATTCATAACCATTACGCCAATATTAATACGGTCGGGAACCAAACATTTAAAATAATCAAACCTGTCTGCACGACCAAAACTCTCAACTCAAAAAAGGAATCTCCCAAACAGGAAACCGACTTCTATAACAAGGGGATTTCTCCGTGCGCTTCTTGTAGGGGCTTGCATTGTAAGCCCGCTAACCGTGTTATCTTATCATACCGATTTTATTTAGGAAAACAACGTTTCCTATACGCGGGCGACCAATGGTCGCCCCTACAACTCTAAACTCTAAAAAAAGGGGCCGACTCTTTTGAGCCGACCCTTTTTATTGAGCAGATCAATAGATCTTTGTTGTGTTGTAATCGTCCTTTGTGCTCTTGTAGAACGGGTTGAGATACTTCTGAGAATCAGCAACCGAGCTGTATGAGCTCCATGAATCGTACGCGCTGCCGCACATGAAATCGCCGTCTGCGAGGTACGCCTTGCTGATTGAAATATACTTATACTTGTTCTTTGCCGTATTCTTGTAGAACGCGTAAATCACAGCTTCGCTGTCGTCCTCGGCGTCCTTCTTGATGATGTAGTACATCTCCTGGATCTCAAAGTTTTCAGCTTTTGTAATACTTGAATCGATTTTGGTGATGTTATCCTTGAGGTACTGTGTGATCTTCTCGGTGCTCTTTTTTGCCTCGTCAAGAGTCATGGGCTTGTTGGGAACATATTTGAATGTGCCCTCTGTTGAGGTGAAGAATACGTCGGTGTTGTAAAGGTGGTCTGTGTTGCTGTTGATTGTGAAAGTAACATCCTCGCCCTCGGAAACGTCTGACAGTGAATCAAAGTGAACATAGAAGCTCTTCTTCTTATCTTCATCCTTCTTGTTAGTTACCTTGATTTCGGTGCCGGTGCTGTATGAGCTCTTCTTCTCACTCTTGTTTGTGAATGTGTAGTCACCCTCAGTGAACTCAAACTCTTTGAGGTAAGCTGAGGGATAATCTCCCTGAAGGCCCTTGATCTTGATAAGCTTGTTGTCGTTGATGTACTTAACAAAGTCAACGGTTACCTTTTCTGTTACCTTAACCTTGTTTTCCTTGATTTTGTCCTCAAGCTTGATCTCTACAGTCTTGTCTGACTTGTCAAATGTGAGACCGGCAATGTTCTCGTACTGCTCGATTTCCTTGATCTTGATGGGATCCTTGGGCCACTTGATAGTTACTTCAAGAACATCGCTCTGCTTGGCGTTTTTGAACTCAGCAGTGTAGCTGCTGCCGGAGCTTGCTGACTCGCTGTCCTCGGTTGTTTCTTCCTTGGCGTCCTTGATTTTGCATTCGAGCTCAAGGTCATATGTAATGTCGGCAAGAGCTGAGCGCTTTGTGCTTGAGTCAACAGCCTTGCTTGCGCTGTCAATAAGGTCTTTGTAGTCAGTGATACTGTTCTTGTTTTCAAGAAGCTTCTTTGTTTCGGCGTCGCCGAGCTTGTCGATGTAAAGTCTGTCGGTTGAAACGGAAACCTTACCTGAGATCTCGCCGTCGTAGATTGTTGAGTCGGATGTGTTGATTTTTGTTTCAAGATATTTGCTGATGTCAACCTTGTTGAGCGAGGGAATAATGAACGCAAACAGCGCAACCAGTGCGATAACGATTACTGCTACACCGATTCCGCCGAAGATAATAGCTTTCTTTACTCCGGGCGACATGGGCTGACGGGGAGCCTTGGGAGGCTGAACAGGCTGCTGAGCGGGCTGCTGATAGCTCTGCTGAACAGGCTGCTGCACGGGCTGCTGATAGTTCTGCTGAACAGGCTGCTGCACGGGCTGCTGATAGTTCTGCTGAACAGGCTGCTGAACAGGCTGAGCTGCCTGAGGAGCGGGAGCCTGCGCAATGGGGTTACCGCATTTTTCGCAGAACTTTGAGCCGTCGGGAACCTGATTTCCGCATTTCTCACAAAACATAAAATAATCTCTCCTTTGATATAATATATACCTAAACTAATAGCGTACATCTCTATTTTATAATTTTTTGCCGTTTATGTCAATTCAATAATGCTACAATAGAATATTCAAAAAAGGCTTATTATATGTAAAAAAATACAACATAGTTCTGATTAAGTCGGACGCTATACAATTTTTTTGTATTTAAAGTCTAAAAAATGTTGAAATTTGGTTACAACTGACGTATAATTAATATTGTTGGCAGGCGGACTGTTGCTTGTCAGCATAGTTTATTTTTTAGGAGAGTTTTTATGATATGTCCAAAATGCAATTCGGAAATTAGAGACGGTTCAAAATTCTGCTATGTTTGCGGCGCGTCGCTCGCTGAAGCTCAACAGAACGAAGAGGTCCAAACGCAGACTGTATATCAGCCTCAGGAACCTGAGCAGCCTGCCTATCAGCCGCAGGAGCCTGCACAGCCTGCCTATCAGCAGCCCCCACAGCAGGAATATCAGCCTCAGAACAACTCAGATAAGTACGCTCAGCAGTTTCAGCAGTTCCAACAGTCAAATCAGCAGTTTAAGAATCCGCAGTATTCAAGCCAGCCCGCATCGTACGGTCAGACGATGAATAACGTTGCAATTCAGCCCGCCAAGAAAAAAAGCCCGGTACCGATCATCATTATTGCCGCCGTTGCTCTGCTCGCCGTTGCGGGAATAATAATCGGAATAATCATGGTGTTCTCGGGCGGAGACAGCTCCAAGGTCGTTGACCACTTCACAACGGTAATAAACTCAAAAAGCGTTGACGCGATCAAGCCCGATTTGTTTGACGAGAACAGACTCGCACTCGAAACAAGTTCAAGCGCGTTAAGCTACATTTCATCGGCGTTCAGCAAAATACCCGATGGTGTTAAGGTAAAGCATAAGATCGTGTCCACAGAGGTTTACAATCAGGGCGAACCGAAGTTTATGAGCTATGCTGAAAACCTGTACTCCAAGTATAAATCGATCGGTTCGGCGGCGGCAGTCACCGAAAGAAATATTATTTACGTTTCGTATTCAATTGACGGCATGTCCGCGCTTGACGGTCTGATGACATTGTATTTTGACGTTGCAAAGGTCAACGGACAGTGGAAAATAGTAGAAGTAAACAACTCAAAATCAAGCTTTTCATATCTGAATTAGTTTTAATTACACCGCGCCGTGTGCGCGGTGTTTTTTGTATCGGCGGCGGTATTGAAAAAATCCGCGGAATGGTTTATAATAAAAATCAAATTGTAGGGGAGGCGCTTGCCGCCTCCCGAGAGTTTGTTCATATCTTCGGTAGACCGCGAGGGTCTACCCTACATAGCGAACCCAAAAAATTACAATCGTTTAAGTTGTAAACCTCAAACTGCAAACCGCAAAGGAAAGTATTTTGTATGTGGAAAAAAATAGTATTTATTATTGCCGTGCTTTTGCTTTTGACGGGACTCGGCTTTCTGCTGTTTCCGCCCATTTCAAACTCAGTGGGACAAATCAAGGCGAACGGCGTCATAGAAAAATATGAGGAAGATCTGCAAAACGTAGTTGACGAGCTTGTTGACGAAACCGACGGCACCGTTGTAAAAACCTTTGAGGAGGCAAAAAAGCGTCATCTTGTTGACGACGAGGGCTATCTGATAAGGTGGACGAATTCAAGGTCGTGGTGGAGCGGCGGAGGCGGCGGCTACGAGAGAGTCCCCGACAAAAAGCCCGTAGTATTCAAGCCCGACCTCGATAAGCTTTTAAGCGACAGCCGAAAGTACAACAAGTCGATACTTAACAATCAGGGCACGGTTGACGCGAATGATTACACCCACGCAGCACTCAATATGTCAAAGTACGGTCTGGGCAATGTATACGCCTATATCTCGGCTCCGAGCATCGGAATGAGCCTGCCTATATACCTCGGCGCAAACGACGAGATGATGGGCTACGGAGCGGCTCATCTTAACAACACCTCGCTGCCGCTCAATGAAAAAAGCACAAACTGCGTTGTTGCGGGACACACGGGATATGTAGGAAGAATATTCTTTGACAATATCCGTAATCTCAAAAAGGGCGACAAGGTAGACGTAAAGAACTTTTGGGGAACAATTCACTACAAGGTCGTAAATTTCAAAAAGGTTGAGCCCAACCAGACTACCGACACGGTGATCCAAAACGGTAAAAAGCTGCTGACGCTCGTAACCTGCACGCAGCTCGGAAACGGAAAATACGGAAGATACCTCGTTATATGCGAGGCAAAATAGTTAAAGCCGCCTGAAAAAATCGGGCGGCTTTTGAATATTCCCGAAAATAAGGTCAATAATACTGATATCAAATTCGGGAGGTTTTACAAATGACAGACAAAGAATTACTTTATGTTCAGGACGCTCTGGGACATGAGCAGTATTTTCAAACGCAGTGCCGTGAGGCGGCAAATCAGCTTCAGGACGCTGAGCTGAGAAGCTTTGCGCAGCAGCTTGAACAGCAGCACAAAAACGTATTTCAAAACCTTTACAACCTGCTTTAAGGAGGATACTATGGACGACAGAAATTTAATGGAAAACATGTTGATGCTCGAAAAGGGCGCGTGCGATTTATTCATGCACGGAAGCATTGAGGCTTCCACTCAGGATGTTCATCAAACCTTTACGGGCTCGCTCAACAGCGCGCTCGATATGCAGCAGCAGATTTACGCAAAAATGCAGGCAAAGGGCTGGTACCCCGACGAGCAGGTTCAGCAGAGCAAAATCAACGAAGTAAAAATGAAGTTTTCCGGCGGCTCCTGCTGCTGAAAAAAACGGGCGGTCGCTGACCGTCCGTTTTGATTTTATAATAACACTCTTTTGTTTTTTACAGGCTTTGTACCTGATGTTATCGACATCCTGCGGCACTTCAAAAGCTCCTGTCTGCCTTTTTCGCTGCGGGTGTAAATCACGCGGAAATCCCTTGCGGTTCTGTTTAACAGCGAGGCAAAGTATTCGGCGTTTTCCTTTTTGTTGCCCAGCGCGGAGGGGCAGGCAAAGCTGACTGTTCCGTCGCCGCCCTTGATAATAAGATAGCGCGGATTTTCTATCGGAGACAGCATTTCCGATAAAGCCTTGTTAAACAGGTTTTGCTCCTGAGGCGTGGCGTTTTCAAGCGCGGCGGTCAGGCTTGATGATCCCTGAGATACTGCGGGACGGCAGTTTTTTGAGGTGAGCGCGCCCGTATATTTCAGCGTTTCGCATAACGCGTCTGACAATATTTTTACGTTGCCGAGCGCTGACGAAAGCTGCCTTGCGCTGTTGTATTTTACAACGAACAGCGGCAGTCCTATGAGCGCGGTCACGCCCGACAAAATCAGCCTTACGCCGAGCGGCAGGAACAGCATAAGGTTTATAAGAATCAGAATAACGATCGAAACTCCGAGGATTTTAAGCGCCGAGCCGAGCGATTTGTCCGAGAATACAAGCGGCACTGTCTGAATTTCGGCGGTGTCGCAGACCTGCGGAGCGCGGCTGTTTGAAGCGGTGAAGGACGCGCTCCAGCGGTTTTTCATCGACTCTCTGTCGGCGGCAAGAGCGTACATAGCGCGGTTTATCCGCTCAATTCCGTTTTCGTCAAACGGCGGCTTTATTACGTCAAGCCGTTCGGTGCCGCTCTCGATTTTGTCGCTGCTGTAGGCAGGCGCAAGGAAGGTGTCAAAGCGGCGTTTTACCGTGTCGTAATCCGCTCCCGAAAGCTCTTTAGGGTTCATCGCGCTTCGGTCAAGGGTGACAAGGTGGAAGATGTTCGAAGCCTTGTCAGGGTCGTTTTTGTCGGTTCGTATCGCTCTGCCGCGCATCTGGTTTGACAGCATGAAGCTGCCCACAAAGCTTGCAAGAATAAGCGAGTTTATGCACGGCGAGTCCCAGCCCTCGCCGAGCAGGGATTTTGTTCCTATCAGTATTCTGAAAAGCCCCTGCGAGAACGCCTCGGTAACAAGCGCTACCTTGTTTTTGTTGGAGCCGGATACATTTACTCTGCTGTATTCCGGCGCGGCGGTCGGGGCAGAGGTGAAGCTTATTTGAAGCTTGTCCGCAAGGCTTTTTGCCTCTGTCAGCGAACGGGTGGGCAGTATTACTCCCGCGCCTGTCAGCACCGCAAGGTCGGGGACTGCGCTTCTTCTCAGGTGCTCAAAAATCTGAACCGCGCCCATTGAGGTTATCGGCTCGTTTGCGCCTATCGCGTTCATGTGCGCCTGTCCTATGAAGTCGGTCAGCACCAACATTCTAAGCTTTTCGCCTAAGTTTTGATTTTCCGCCGCGGCTATATCCGCTATGCTTTTTAGCTTGCCCATAGATGAAATGAGCGTCTTTTCAGCAAGCGCCGAGCTGTTAAGGCTGACCTTGCCGCGCTGAATCAGCGACGCCGATTTCAGCTTGTATTCAAGCGCGCGGCTCGCCTCTCCGAACACCTCGGGGCAGTCGGTAACAAGCTGACACGCGCGTTCAATCGTTTTGAGCGTAAGCTGCCTTGCGTTTGCCGTAACGTCTGCTCGCAGCTGCGGCGGCAAAGCTGAGGTTACGGAGGGATTTTTTACCTGAGCTATCGTCAGCAGGTCGGTGAAATCCTCATAGCGTTCATACAGAAAATCCTGATTAACCGTTCCGTTAAGTATTCCGCAGTTTGCGCACGCCTGTTCAAAAAGCGGTTCGTTTGGAAGTGAGTTTATAAGCTGTTCGGCTTTTTGCCTCTGCGCGGTAAGCTGCGCCTGCTCCTCGTCGGTGGGATAGCTGAAAATTATGTAATCCTGGTGGGGACACAGCGTTTTTTGAGCCACAAGGTGGGGGACAAATATTTCGTCGTCTATGTCGCCGCACAAATCATGGTACGACTTCCACTCGGCAGGCGTGCTGTCGTAGGGCGGCGTGGCGGTCAGCGATATAATGGTAACGTTCGTGCCAAGAGCCTTGATAAAGGCTTCAAGCGAACGCTGCCACTCGCTGCGCAGATGGTGTGCCTCGTCAAGGCAGATCGTGCGTATTCCCGCCTTCTTTACGGTTTCAATCAGGTTGAAGCCAGTGAAGTCCGCCGCCTCGTTTTCCTCGCCGCTGTCGTCTGAGAAATTGAGCTTCTGCTTGTTCCACGCCGCGTACAATGCCTGATAGGTCACGGAGGTAATAAGCGCCGGAGCTTTCAAATCGTATGAAATATATCCGTCGCCGTTCTCGCCGTCGGGCAGAAAGCTCGAGGTAAAGCGTTCGCCCCATTGCTGGCGTATAGTGACCGATGGGGACAGTACGAGCGCAGGGGCGTTAAGTCCGCGAATCAGCTCAAGTCCGAGTATAGTTTTGCCGCTTCCCGGGGCTGCGACTATGTGAATTTTGCCGTCTTTTAAATGTGTGTTGGCGTTTTGGAGAACGCGCGCCTGATAATCGCGGAATGTGCCCTTGAAGCGCACTTTTGAAAAATCGTTCATGGTTACCTCATTTTAGTAGTTGTAGGGGTGACCCTCGCGGTCACCCGATAGTTGTGAACATAACGTTTTGGGCGACCGCAAGGGTCGCCCGTACAGTTCGGTTTAGTATTAATATATGCCCTGGATCGTTACTTCGCCTGAGTTTACGGTGCAGATAGTGCCGTCGGAGAGCATTATTTTCAGCTCGCCCCTGTCGCTTACGCTCACAGCCATTCCGCTTATTCTGCGCGAGCCTCTGATGAATGTCACGTTCCTGCCGATCGTCGCGCACAGCTCTGAGTATTCGCTCAGCGCGGTGTAGGACAGCTCAAGATTATTGCTGATGAACTCGTCCTCAATATGCTTTAAAACGCAGGCAAGGAGCTTGTTTTTGTCGTAATGCCTGCCCGTTTCAAGCAGTAGCGAGGTCGCCTTGAAAGCGATAGATTCGGGAAAAACCGCCTGGTCAACGTTGATTCCTATGCCCGATACAATGTACTCGACCGCGTCAAATTCCGCGCTCATTTCGGTCAGGATCCCCGCAAGCTTTTTCCTGCCGATGATGATATCGTTCGGCCACTTTATCTTGCAGTCTATGCCCGAAAATTCCCTGAGCGCCTTGCAAACGGCAAGCCCTGCAAGGGGAGTGATCGCGGAAACCTCGGACGGGGCGATTTTTGGCCTTAGCAGAAACGAGAACATAACGCTGTCGTCGCGCTTAGCCGTCCACTGTCTGCCCAGTCTGCCCTTGCCCGAAACCTGCTCGCGTGCGGCAACTACCGTTCCGTTTTCACAGCCCTCGGCTCCAAGCGTTTTGAGATACTCGTTTGTCGAACCGACCGTTTCAAGAACGATGATATTTTTGCCGATGACGTTCGTCTGTAAAAGCGATTTCAGCGAGGCGGAGTTCAGGTGCTTCGGCGATGATTCAAGCCTGTAGCCCTTGCGCGGAACCGATGAAATTTCATAGCCCTCGTCGCGCAGTGCGTTGACAAATTTCCACACCGCCTGACGCGATATCCCGAGCTGCTCGGCTATAGCCTGACCTGAGATGTATTCTTTTTTTTCGGTTAATAATTCAAGGAGTTTGTCTGTTTTCATGTTTATTTTATTGCCTTAATTGCCTTTAAAATTCTGATGATCACGGGGATAAGCACGATGTTTACCGCAAGCTCGGTGATGAAATTCCAGCCTGCCATGATGAACAGCGCCCAGAATACTATGTCAGTGCCGCCTGCCCACAGCGCGAGGGTGTCGCGGAAAAACAGGAGCAGTCCGATGATGAAAATGCCTGTGTTCGCGATCGGGGCGATTACTGCCGCCGATACCGTGCCCAAAATCACATTCTTTTTGCTGATAACGTTGTACAGCAGACCTGCAAAAAATCCTGCCGCGCTGCCCTTGAGCATGCACAAAATCACGCACATTACGGGGTTTGCCTGCCATACCATGAAGCCGCCCGCGTCAGCGCCCGTTATGCACATGATGATTACCACCGTGCTGAATACCGCGCCCAGGTACGCTCCCGCGCCCGAGCCGAAGATCGCCGCGCCGATTACGATTGGAATAAGCGCGAGGGTGATTGCAAACGGTTTGGTCGGAAAATAGGTTGCGATAACCTGCAAAACGATAATAATCGCAGTCAGTATTCCGAGACCGACCAGCCTGTAGGTCTTGTCATTTAGCTTGTTTTTTCCTGCTTTTGTCATAATAACCTCCTGCTGCTTCCCCGGCTTTACGCGGGTGAAACGCAAATTTATTTACACCGCACTTTGGCGATTGTATTGGCTTATATAAGGCTCCTTTTTTAAAGGAGCTGTCGCTTTGCGACTGAGGATTTACAAAGCGACCTTGATGTTCAAATTAAACGTATTGATTGGAGGGAAAAGTTCATCTCGGGAATCCTCCGTCACGCCTTGCGGCGCGCCACCTCCTTTAAGAAAGGAGGCTTATTTGGTGTAAAACTAACAGTCACGCTTTGTAAGAAAGGAGGCTTTTTACTTCCTGTTCCTGTGATAAATATCGCGGAGACCTTCGAGGATTATGTTTTCGTCAGTTTTAATGTCGTGGCGGCAGTATCTTATCATCTGCGGCGCAAGTCCGCCTGTCGCTACTATCGTGCAGGTTTTGCCTGTTTCCTCACTGAATTTGTCTATCATTCCGTCGAGCATGCAGGCGGTGCCGTAGGTTATTGCCGAGCGGATACAGTCGCTCGTATTTGTGCCGATAACCTTTTTCGGAGCGCGCAGGTCGACCGACGGCAGAAGCGCGCCGCCCGAGGTAAGCGCGTCGAGCGAAATGTTTACGCCCGGGGCGATAACTCCGCCGTGATATGTGAAGTGCTCGTCAACGTGGGCGATAACCGTTGCGGTACCCATAAATATCATTATAAGCGGACCGCCGTACTTTTTGAACGCGCCCACACAGCCGCATACAATATCGCCGCCCAGCGTTTCCGGATGGTCGATTTTTAGCTCCATTCCCGTTTTCAGCCCGGGGCCTATGAGCAGGCTTTTTACGCCTGTTACGATCTCGATCGCTTCCCTGAGCGGCTGAGTCACCTTAGGCACTACGGAGCTGATTATCGAGGCGGTCACGGCGCTGCTGATGATGTTGTATATCTGAAAAAATGTGTAAAGCTCAACCGCGTATTCGTCGCTTGTCATCGACGGATTTGTCGATACTCTCAGCTTGTGAACGAGCCTTTCCCCGTCAAACAGTCCGAGCTTTATGTTGGTATTGCCTACATCTGCCGTTAAAAGCATTGCCGTTACCTCCGTTTTTACGATATATTTTATCAGTGTAATAAAATTATACCACAAATCTTAATTGTTTCAAGGTGGATATTATGTATTTTACAACAATTTTTAAAATCCGCTAAAAGATTGTTGAATTCTTAACGATTTTCGTGTATAATATTTATAGCTACATTCAAGTTCTTTTGAGCGCATTTTGTCAAATAAAAAAGAACGAAGAAGGGAATGGTTATTATAATGGATAGTTCAGAAATCAAGCAGCTTAAAATTCTTGCCGCAAAGTCAAGAATGGGAGCTATTCTCGGTACATATCATGCCAAGTCAGGTCATCCCGGCGGATCGCTTTCCGCGGCGGATATTTTCACCTATCTCTATTTCAAGGAGATGAACGTTGACTCAAAGAACCCCGATGATCCCAACAGAGACCGTTTTGTTCTCTCAAAGGGTCATTGCTGCCCCAGCCTCTATGCTACGCTGGCGTTAAAGGGATACTTTGACTGGAGCGAGCTTGAGGTGCTCCGTCATGTGGGCGCAATGCTTCAGGGTCACCCCGATATGAAAAAGACTCCCGGAATCGATATGAGCACAGGCTCGCTCGGACAGGGAATCTCGGCCGCATGCGGCATGGCTCTCGCGGCAAAGCTTGACAACAAAGACTATCGTACCTATACATTGCTGGGTGACGGCGAGGTTGAGGAAGGACAGGTTTGGGAGGCAGCAATGTTTGCTTCTCACAATAAGCTCGACAACCTTGTTGTTATCGTTGACCAGAACGGTCTGCAGATCGACGGCACCGTTGAGGAGGTTGCGGGAATCGAGCCCCTCGACAAGAAGTTTGAGGCATTCGGCTTTGAGGTTATCAAGATCGACGGCCACGACTTTGAGCAGATCGCCGATTCTCTTGAAAAGGCAAAGACCGTTAAGGGCAAGCCCACCGCCATTCTTGCAAAGACCGTAAAGGGCAAGGGCGTATCATTCATGGAAAATCAGGTTGGCTGGCACGGCACAGCTCCTAATAAGGAACAGTATGAGCAGGCAACAGCCGAGCTTCAGGCTGAAATTGACAGATTGGAGGGCGAGTGCTGATGGCTGAAACAGTAAAGAAGGCAACAAGAGAAAGCTTTGGCGAGGCTCTTTGCGAGCTTGCCAAGGAATTCCCCGACAGATTTTTTGACTGCGGTATCGCCGAGGGAAATATGATCGGCGTAGCGGCAGGAATGGCTGCGGCAGGCAAGATCCCCGTTGCGGCATCGTTTGCGATGTTCGCCACAGGCAGAGCTTTTGAGCAAATCAGAAACTCGGTAGCGTACCCCGGTCTCAACGTTAAAATCGCAGGCAGCCACGCAGGTATTTCAACAGGCGAGGACGGCGCAACTCATCAGTGCATCGAGGATATCGGCATCATGCGCGCTATCCCCAACATGGTAGTACTCAATCCTGCCGACCACTGGGAGATGAAAGAGGCAACAAAGGCGGCGATCGCTTACAAGGGTCCCGTTTATATCCGCCTCGGCAGACTTGCTATCGACAGCTTTAACGATCCCGAAACCTACAGCTTTGAGCTTGGCAAGGGCATTACGCTTCACGAGGGCACTGACGTGACCGTTATCGCAACAGGTCTTGTTGTTAACGAGGCTTTGAAGGCTGTTAAGGAGCTTGAGGCAGAGGGTATCAGCGCAAGACTTATCAACATCCACACAATCAAGCCTATTGACCGCGACATCATCATTAAGGCGGCAAAGGAAACAGGCAGGATCATCACCGTTGAGGAGCACAATGTTGTCGGCGGACTTGCGGACGCTGTAAGCGAGGTAGTTACCGCGGAGTGCCCCGTAAAGATCACAAGAATCGGCGTTCAGGACAGATTCGGCTACAGCGGTCCAGCTTGGGAGCTGCTTGACAAGTTCGAGCTTACTCAGCCCCACATCGCGCGCGTTATCCGCGAGGTCGTCGCTGAAAATAAATAATTAAATTTTCATAAATATTTGCGGAGCCGGTCTTTTCCGGCTCCGTTTTTTGTGTTACAATTAGGGTATAGTAATAATATGTGTGTTTTGTAGGGTTCGGTCTTGACCGAACCGAGGTTGAATACTAAACTTTTGTTTATAGCCGGCGGGTCGGTCAAGACACGACCCCTACATTTTAGTTTCAATTCGAAAGTTGCACGAGATAAAGCAAAAAGGATGTGGTATAATGGGTAAAATTTTCGATACGATTATTGTCGGCGGCGGAGCTGCTGGACTTACCGCGGCGGTTTACGCTCAGAGGGCAGGACTTGACTTTGTTATGCTCGACGTGGCTTCTTCAATGGGCAGTCAGCTAACCCAGACCGACGAGGTGGAAAATTACACAGGCATGGGGAAAATCAGCGGAATGGAGCTTGTAATGAAGTTCCGCGAGCACGCTCAGAGCATGGGCGCGAACATGGTTGACGAGGGCGTTAAGGAAATCAAAAAGGACGGAGATATCTTCACCGTCACGGGCAGTAAAAACGAGTACAGGTCAAAGACCGTGATTTACTGCGCCGGCGCAACTCACCGTATGCTCGGAGTAAAGGGCGAGGATGAGTTCAGCGGAAAGGGCGTGAGCTACTGCGCTGTCTGCGACGGCTTCTTCTACCGCAACAAGGCGGTCGTTGTTGTGGGCGGCGGAGATACCGCGGTGTCCGAGGCTATTTATCTTTCAAATATTTGCAGGGATGTTTTTATCGTCCACAGAAGAAACGATTTCCGCGCGGCAAAGGGCTTGGTTGAAAGGCTCAAAAAGTGTGAAAACGTGACATGCGAAATGAACGCCGAGCTGTTTGAGATCAGGGGCGACAGCATGGTTAACGCCGTGGAGCTTAAAGACGGCAGAGTGCTCAAAACAGACGGCGTGTTTGTGGCGGTAGGAATAGTGCCAAAGAGCGAGCTTGTAAGCGGACTTGCCGAATGCGACAAGGCAGGCTTTATTGTGGCAGGCGAGGACGGAGAAACCTCCTGCGAGGGCTTGTACGCCGCAGGCGACGTACGCACAAAGCCGCTGCGCCAAATCATCACCGCCTGCGCCGACGGCGCAAACTGCGTAACGGCGGTTGTTGAGAAGCTGAACGCATAATGGGCGGCTTGCTTAAAAAACGCGGCTTTGCCTGCCTTGCGGCGGTGTTCTGCACGCTGCTGTGGGGTACGGCGTTTCCGTTCATTAAACTGGGCTATTCCGCTTTTGAGCTTGCGGAAGGCGAGGTCGGCAGTATGCTCCTGTTCGCGGGGCTCAGGTTTTCGCTTGCGGGCGCAATGGTGCTTTGCGCGCGCTGTATTTCGCAAAAACGCTTTGACGCGATTAAAAAATCGGAGCTTAAGGCTGTGCTTTGGCTGGGCTCGATCCAAACAGCAGGGCAGTATCTTTTTTCCTACGGAGGTATCGGCTTTACCACGGGAGCAAATACGTCTATCATTTCCGCCTGCTCCGCGTTCATCACCGTGCTTGCAGCTCCGCTGTTTTTCAAAAGCGACCGTCTTACTCCGCTTAAAATTTGCGGCTGTGCTCTCGGCTTCGGCGGAGTGCTGGTGATCAACGGCGGCGGAGGTTTTTCAATCGGTACGCTGTTCGGCGATATTTTGATTTTATTGTCAACGGTTTACGCGGCAGGCGGTAATTTGATCGCTAAAAAGGCAGCTCAAAAAATCAGTCCCGTAAAAGTCACCGCATATCAGCTTTTATTCGGAGGTATGCTCCTTACAGCTTTAGGACTTTTATGGGGAGGCAGGCTTGATCTGCTGAATGTGCAGGGAACTTTGATTTTGCTGTGGCTCGCGCTTGTATCCGCGGCGGCTTTTTCCGTGTGGACCGCGCTGCTGAAGTATCACGAGGCAAGCAAGATATCGGTTTTTAATCTGCTTGTTCCCGTTATAGGAACCGTGCTTTCTGGACTGCTGCTCGGAGAAAATGTGTTCAGAATTGAAACTCTCGTTTCGCTGCTGCTGATTTCGGGAGGAATCGTGCTTGTTAATCTGAATGTCAGCAAAAAGGCATGACATTATTTTCGGAAAACAAAGATTGTCTGATCGGGGGATCCTTCGGCTACGCTTTGCTCCGCTCAGGATGACATCTGTTGAGAGGTGGATTTTATGATAAAGGGCGTTATCTCCGACATGGACGGAGTTATTTTGGACAGCGAAAAGCTGTATGTTCGGTTTTGGTGCGAGGCGGCAAATTTTTACGGCTTCCCTATGAACAGGGAGCACGCGCTGAGTATCCGCTCAATGGCAAGACCGTTCGCAATCGAAAAGCTGCAGGGCTACTTCGGCGCGGAGTTTGACTACGATTCTGTCAGGGAAAAGCGTATCGAGCTTATGGACGCGTATGTTTCGCAGCACGGAATAGAGGCAAAAAAGGGAGCGCAAAAGCTGCTCGGCTTCTTAAAGGAGAACGGTTATAAAGTCGCTCTTGCAACGGCTACCCCCGCGCAGAGAGCGGAGGAATATCTGCGGCGCGTAGATCTGCTCAAATATTTTGACTATGTGGCAAGCGCGCGCATGGTAAAAAACGGCAAGCCCAAGCCCGATATCTATCTGTTCGCGGCTGAAAAATTAGGGCTCAAGCCAGAGGAGTGTCTTGCGCTCGAGGACTCGGTCAACGGAGTGCGCTCCGCCGCGGCGGCAGGCTGCAAAACCGTGCTCGTGCCCGACCTTGACAATCCCGAGGAACAGCTAAAGCCGCTTTTGTACGGCACGGCTGACGGGCTGGAGGATGTAATAAAATTTTTTGTGGGCGATATGCAGTAAAAGCTGTAACAAAAGTTGTGCAAAATGAATTATTCCAATCGTCAAATTGCAAAATACAATGCTTCATTACGCAAAATATCGGCATGATTACATTTTATCTGAATTTTTAATTACTTAATCTTGCAAAACAGTGTTGACATTGCCGTGGAATGGTGATAAAATACAGACATAAACAAAGGCGTTTTTCACAAAAGTGGAAAGCGCCTTTTTGTATTGCCGCTCAATTTTTTGAGCGCGAATATTGGAGGAATGGTTATGCAGGAACTAATCAGACACACAAAAACCATTAACCGATTACTCGCAAGGTATGGCGTTAAATTCGGAATCTATAAAAACGGCGAATTCAATGAACAGCTTTTTCCGTTTGACCCGATTCCAAGAATCATAGAAAACAGCGAGTTTCAGTTTCTTGAAAAAGGTCTGAAACAGCGCGTCAACGCGCTCAACTGCTTTTTGTCGGACATCTACGGAGAAAAACGGATTGTCAGGGACGGAGTGATCCCCGAGGAATTTATATTTTCCGCAAAGGGATTTCTGCCTCCGTGCGACGGCGTTGTTCCTCCAAAGGGCATTTTCAGTCACATTTCGGGCATCGACCTCGTTCAGTCAAAGGACGACAACTGGTATATTCTCGAGGACAATCTGCGCGTGCCCTCGGGCGCGTCTTACCCGATGATCGCGCGTGAGCTGCAGAGAAGAAGCGCCCCCGACGCGTTTTCAAGCAACAGCGTGATCGATAACCGTAACTACGCGGAGCTTCTCAAGGAGGTCATGGACTATGTAAACACGGGCGGGATAAACGTCATTTTATCCCCGGGACGATACAACGCGGCGTTTTTTGAGCACTCGTATCTCGCGGAAAAAACAGGCGCGGTGCTTACCACAGGCAAGGAGATAGTCTGCGAAAACGACCGCCTCTACTACATCGATTACTTAGGAAGAAAGCAGAGGATAGGCGCGGTTTACAGGAGGATCTCCGACGAATACCTCGACCCGATGACCTTTTATGAGGAGAGCGTGATCGGTATCCCTCACATCTTTGAGGCGTACAAAAAGGGCAGCGTGGCGCTGCTGAACGCGCCCGGAAACGGAGTTGCGGACGACAAGGGAATATATTACTTCGTCCCCAAAATGATAAAGTATTACCTCGGCGAGGACGCGGTGCTGATGAACGCGCCCACATATCTGCCGTACTATGAGGACGACATGAAGTATGTTCTTGACAACTTCGACAGCCTTGTAATCAAGGACGTGGCGGAGGCAGGCGGCTACGGCGTGGTATTCGGCAGCTCGCTGACAAAGGAGAAGAAGGCGGAATTTATCGCATTGCTTAAAAGCGAGCCGAGGAGGTTTATTGCTCAGGAGGTTATCGATTTCTACGATTTGGACATCCTTGATCCCGACGGCAAACAGGTTCCGCGAAAGGCAGACCTGCGCGCGTTTGTGCTGGCAGGCGGCGAAACAAAGGTATGGCCGAGCGGTCTAACGCGCTTTTCAAGGAACCCCGATTCATTCATTGTAAATTCATCACAGGGCGGAGGCTTTAAAGACACATGGGTATTATCACGGTAGACAAAAGCGACCATCTGCTGTGGCTCGGCAGGTACACCGAAAGAGTATACACTACGCTGAACCTGTATTTTCAGAGCGCGGACAGAATGATCGACACAACACCCGATTACTACGGCGAATTCTGCCGCAAAATCGGAATTGAAAACGTATACGGTTCGCGTAAAAACTTTCTGCGCACCTATCCGTTTGACGAAAACGATCCCAACTCAATAATATCAAACCTCAACAGGGCGTACGACAACGCGATAGTCATGAGGGATTACATCGGCACGGAAACAATGGCGTATATCCAGCTTGCCATCGACGACATCCACAGCGCAGGACGCAGCGCTGCTCCGATTGCGGATCTGATGCTCGTGATCGACCACATTCTCGCGTTCTGGGGCTGCGTAAACGATATGATCGACAACGAGCAGATAAGGAACATAATCAAGCTCGGCAAGGGCATTGAGCGGCTTGATTTGTATCTGAGCCTCGGCTTGCCCGACAGCAACATAATCAGGGAATACAGGCGGATGAAGCAGTTCCTCGCAAAATCAAAGCTCAGGTATGACGACAGCGTAATCAACACGGTTGACAGCATGATATCCGAATCGGAGCTGAATCACCCGAATGTAAAAAACCTGCTCAGAAATCTGATCGTCGAATGAAAAGGGTGGTATTATCAAACGGCTGATTTTTACTTACAGGATAAACGCCGAGTACAGCGCGCCGATAACTCACCACAGTTTTTCGGTTATGTTTCTGCCAAAGGACACGCAGCGGCAAAAAATCAGCGGCGTGGAAATCCGGACGTCCAACTATGAAAAATACTGCGTCACGGACGACAACTTCGGCAACAGAAAGTTCTACGGGCTGATTGAGGAATCGCACAGCCGTTTTGATGTGGCAGTCAGCGGAGAGGCTCAGACAGGGCTTGACATCTGCGAGGAATACACGGTCAATCCGTATAAGTACGCGTTTTTAAAGGTGCAGACTAAGCTCACCGAGGCCGGGGAGAATATTAAAAAATACCGCTCGGAGCTTGATTTTGAAAGCTGCTTGGGCGCGTATGAAAAAGCGCTGCTGGTAATGAATACGCTGCATAATTCGTTTGTGTATGACAGCGCTGCTACCCAAATCCACGAAACCGCCGAAAACGCCCTTGCGCTCGGCAGGGGAGTGTGTCAGGATTACACGCACATAATGCTGTCGCTGCTCAGAGAGGAAGGTATACCCGCACGCTACGTTGTGGGAATGATGATAGGAGAGGGCGCGTCGCACGCATGGGTCGAGGCGCTGTGCAACGGCTGCTGGTACGGCTTTGACCCCACCAACAACAAGCTTGTTAACGACGAATACATCCGCGTGTCCTGCGGCAGGGATTCAAGCGACTGCTCGGTTATCCGCGGCAAGTTTTACGGTTATGTGACGCAGCGGCAAACGGAAACCGTCACAGTTGAAGAAAAGGAAGGTTGAAATGATAGAAACGGTAGCGTCCGTCGGCTTGCCGATTGACGAAAAACTAATGATACAAAAAAACCGCCTTGTACCGGAAGGCGGCTTAAAGGGCGGCGAAAAGCGGATAAGCATTGTAACTGGCACCCACGGCGACGAGCTTGAGGGGCAGTATGTATGCTATGAGCTGCAGCGCAGGATAAAGGAGAACATCGGCTGCCTTACGGGAATAGTCGACGTTTATCCCGCGATAAATCCGCTCGGGATAGACTCAATAACAAGGGGTATCCCGGGCTTTGACCTCGACATGAACCGCATTTTTCCGGGCTCTCAGGACGGTTCAATGCCTGAATACATCGCCTCAAAAATCATCGGCGATCTAAGCGGCAGCGCGGCTGTAATTGACATCCACGCAAGCAATATTTTTCTTGAGGAAATCCCACAGGTCAGAATAAACGAGCTTTCGCGCGACGTGCTTGTGCCGCTTGCAAAGCTGCTCAATATCGACTACATCTGGGTACACTCCTCAGCTACGGTGCTTGAGTCAACGCTTGCGTATTCGCTCAATGTGATCGGCACGCCCACCCTCGTTGTTGAAATGGGCGTGGGCATGAGGATCACCAAAAATTTCGGCGACCAGCTTGTGGACGGTATCTTTGCGCTGATGAAAAAGCTCGGGATCTGGAGCGGCGACGTCATCACTCCAAAGGAGCCGATAATCTCGGAGGACGGCGAGGTTTCGTTTATCAACGCCGGAAAATCGGGCGTGTTCATCCCCTGCGTGGAGCACTGGAAAAACGTCAAAAAGGGCGGTCATATAGGAGATATCCTAAATCCGCTGACGGGGGAGATCAACGAGCGGATCTTTGCTCCCACCGACGGAATCGTGTTTACTCTCCGCGAATATCCAATTGTGTCAGAGGGCTCGCTTATTGCGAGGATCCTCGCGTGAGGCGGCTATGAAAGAGAAGATGATTTTTGAGTTAAGCTCTGTTTACAGGGACAATATGAGAATAAAGGGCTACACCTTCGGCGAGGGCGAAAAGTCGGCGTGCATCGTGGGAGCAACACGCGGCAACGAGGTGCAGCAGCTCTACATCTGCTCGCGGCTGATCAATATCTTCAAGCAGCTTGAGCACCAGGGCAAAATCAAATACGGCAGGTCGGTCATGGTGATACCCACCGTCAACAGCCATTCAATGAACATCGGAAAGCGTTTTTGGTCAACTGACAACACAGATATCAACCGCATGTTCCCGGGCTACAACCTCGGCGAGACAACTCAGCGAATAGCGGCAGGAGTGTTTGAAAACGTGAACACATATAAGTACGGGATCCAGTTCACAAGCTTCTATATGAAGGGCGATTACATTCCGCACGTCAGGGTAATGCAGACGGGCTTTGAGGATATTGAGCTGGCAAAGGATTTCGGACTGCCCTATGTTTTCAGAAGGAACGCGCGCCCGTATGATACAACCACGCTCAATTACAACTGGCAGCTTTGGCAGACAAAGGCGTTTTCGATCTACACAAGCGCGACCGACAGCATAGACATAGTCAGCGCGCGAGAGGCGATAAACGCGGTGCTCAGCTTCTTAAACAAGCAGGGAATAATCGAGTACAGGTGCCACGAGGGATTTATTTCGCAGTTTATTGAGGGGCACTCGCTGATGAACGTAAAATCAGCCACCGCCGGAATATTCATCCGCCACACCGGCGTTGACTCAAGGGTGAAAAAAGGGGACGTGCTCGCGGAGATCATGGACCCGTACACGGGAGAAATCGCGGACAGGGTAATTGCGCCGCAAAACGGAATAGTATTCTTCCACGTCAACCAACCGCTGATATATTCTCAAACGCCGCTGTTCCGCATTATCCCCACAGACGATTTGGTATAGTTTTTCGCGTTTGGGAAAGATGTCATTTAATGACGCCAAATAAAAGGAAGTAGATATTTATGAAAAGAAAACCGATAATCGGTGTAGTCCCGCTGTGGGACGAGGATAAAAACAGTATATGGATGCACCCGGGCTACACGGACGCGGTTATTCGCGCTGGAGGTCTGCCGATAATTCTGCCGTTTGCCGACGACAGGGATATTTTTATCCAGTCCGTTGAAATGTGCGACGGATTCCTTTTGACGGGCGGACAAGATATCTCTCCCGAGCTCTACGGCGACACAAAACGCTACCGAAGCGTCAAAACCTGCCCCACGCGCGACAATATGGAGGAGTATATTTTGGAACGCGCGGTCGAGCTTGACAAGCCGCTGCTCGGAATATGCAGGGGACTGCAGCTAATGAACGCGGTGCTGGGCGGAACGCTATATCAGCATTTACCCAGGGAGACCAACTCGTCAATCGTCCATCTCCAGACTCCGCCCTATGAAAACGCCGTCCACGGCGTGAGGCTCGACCCCGACTCGCCGTTGGCGTATCTTCTTGGCAAACAGCGGATAACCGTCAACAGCTATCATCATCAGGGAATCAAAGAACTGTCGCCAAAGCTGAAATGTATGGCGCGCGCGGAGGACAGACTTGTTGAGGCGGTGTATATGCCGAGCAAAAGGTTTATCTGGGCGGTTCAGTGGCACCCGGAAATGACCTGTAAATCCGACAACAACAGTCAGAAGCTCTTTGACGTATTCGTGACCTACTCAAACCTCTGTCGGAAAATGAATAAAATACCTTTCCTATATTAAAACGCGCAAAGCTGAATATGATTGATCTATAAAAAGCGGGCTGTCGCACTAAGCCAAAAACAACCGTGTCATTCCGAGCGCAGTCGAGGAATCCCCTTGATAGGAAGCAATTTGTTATTGCATTTGGGGATTTCTCCACGCGCTTCGCTTGGTCGAAATGACATTTTGGGGTTATTGAATCTTAATGCGACAGCCCGCGATTTATTATTATCATATTCTTACTGGAATGTCCCTGCCGTTTAAATATTCCTTTAGCTCGGGAATCGGGATTTCTCCAAAGTGGAACAGCGACGCCGCCAGCACAGCGTCCGCCTTGCCAAGCGTGAACGCGTCGTAAAAGTGCTCAAGCGCGCCCGCTCCGCCGCTTGCGATAACGGGAATATTTACTCTTTCGCTTACAGCCTTTGTAAGTCCGAGGTCGTAGCCGTTCTTCTGACCGTCCTCGTCCATACTCGTCAGCAAAATCTCGCCCGCGCCAAGCTCGGCGCATTTGACCGCCCACTCAAGTGCGTCAATGCCCATCGGTTTTCTGCCGCCGTTGATGTAGACCTCCCAGCTGTCGCCGCTGCGCTTTGCGTCAATCGCCGCAACAACGCACTGACTGCCGAATTTATACGCCGCCTCGCTTATAAGCTCGGGACGGTGAACCGCAGCCGAGTTGACCGAAACTTTGTCGGCGCCGGCTCTCAGCAGCGCGTTAAAATCGTCAACGCTTCTTATTCCTCCGCCGACGGTGAAGGGAATAAAAATCGTGTTCGCAACCTTTTCAACCATATCGATCGTGATATTGCGCGAATCGCTCGACGCGGTGATGTCAAGAAAAACCAGCTCGTCCGCGCCCTGCTCGTCGTATTTTTTGGCGCACTCAACGGGGTCGCCCGCGTCAACCAGGTTAACAAAGCTCATGCCCTTTACGACCCTGCCGTTTTTTACGTCAAGGCAGGGGATAATTCTTTTTGCGTACATCATTTACCTCCTACGATTTCGGCAAAGTTTTTAAGTATGGCCAAGCCAAGCTCGCCGCTCTTTTCGGGGTGGAACTGGGTGGCAAATACGTTGTCCTTTTCAACCGCCGCGTCAATTTTTACTCCGTATTCTGTCTGAGCCGCAACGATCTCCTTGTCGGCGGCGTCAAGATAGTAGGAGTGTACAAAGTAAACGTAGGGGTTTTCCTCAATGCCTCTGAGCAGTCTGCTGTTGGGATTGACCGTGAGGCTGTTCCAGCCCATGTGCGGGATCTTCAACCCCTCGCCGTCGGGTATCCTTTTGATTTCACCCTCAAAAATTCCAAGTCCCTCAGCCCCCGGGCTTTCCTCGCTGTGAGGAAAAAGAAGCTGCAGTCCAAGGCATATTCCCAAAAACGGCTTGCCGCTCTTGATATAGTCAATGACGACCTGCTTTATGCCGAACTCGCCGAGCGTGTCTACAGTGTCGCCGAAAGAGCCTACTCCCGGGAGCACCGCGCCGTCGGCGTTCATGATTTCGTCGCGGTCGCGTGTAATAAAGCAGTCGCAGCCGATATGCTTAAACGCCTTGTAAACGCTCTGCAAATTACCTGCGTTATAATCAATAATCGCAATCATTTTATGACCTCCAGTACCTATATAGCATATTTTAACATAGCAATCAACTTTTTGCAACCAAAAGAATAACAAACTTCATAAATATTTATGATTTACCGATTTAAACTTGCATAATTCTTGAATTTTGCAAGTTGTTGTGATAAAATGAAATACAGATAATCCAAAAAACAAAGGCTATGCCATAAAATAAAGCGGGAGTTAAAATGATAACACATTTACTTACACGAATTGACCTGATGATGAACAGCTTTTCGAAGGGACAAAAGCGAATCGCACTCTACATCGAGGAGCACTACGACAAGGCGGCGTTCATGACCGCCTCAAAGCTCGGCGAAACCGTGGGAGTGAGCGAGAGCACCGTTGTGCGTTTTGCGACTGAGCTCGGCTACGACGGCTATCCGCGCCTGCAAAAGGCGATGCAGGAGATGATCCGCAACAAGCTCACCTCTGTGCAGAGAATCGAGGTCACCTCGGGACGAATAGGCGACGCAAATGTACTCGACAGCGTTCTCGGTCAGGATATCGAAAAAATCCGCCGCACGATCGAGGAGACCTCTCACGAGGACTTCAACCGCGCGGTTGACCAGATTTGCTCGGCAAAGCGGATCTACATCTTCGGAGTGCGCTCAACGGCGGCAATAGCGAACTTCCTCGCATATTACTTTGAGCTTATTTTCGACAATGTAGTAACAATAAACACCACCTCAAACACCTCGACCTACGAGCACATTTTCAGAATGACAAAGGACGACGTAATAATCGGCGTATCGTTCCCCCGATACAGCAAAATGGCTGTTGAGGCAATGGACTTTGCGCGTTCACGCGGAGCGCACGCAATCGCGATCACCGACAGCATGGCGTCACCGCTTGTACAGTCGGCTGACTCAATTCTGATCGCGCGCAGCGATATGGCTTCAATAGTAGATTCGCTCGTAGCGCCGCTCAGCCTTATCAACGCGCTGATAGTTGCGACCGTGCTCAAAAAGAAGGACGAGGTAAGCGAAACCTTCCGTCAGCTCGAGCAGGTATGGAACCGCGACGGCGTATACGCCAATCACGACGAAAAGGCGGAGCAGAATGGTTAAAAAGGTAGCTGTTATCGGCGCGGGAGCGGCAGGACTAATGGCGGCAGGCTCGGCGGCCGAGTACGGAGCCAAGGTCACGCTGATTGAAAAAAATCCGCGCGTAGGCAGAAAAATAATGATAACGGGCAAGGGGCGCTGTAACCTCTGCAATAACTGCGACGTTCAGACCTTTATAAACAATGTGCCCGTAAACGGCAGATTTTTATATTCCGCAGTCAACAATTTCACACCTGCGGACACAATAGACTTTTTTGAAAGCCTCGGACTTGCAACAAAAACCGAGAGGGGAAACCGCGTGTTTCCGCAGTCCGACAAGGCGGTTGACGTAGTTGACGCAATGCGCCGCTTTGCGTTTGATTCGGGCGTAAAAATCGTAAACGACACCGCCGTAAAGCTGCTCACCGAAAACGGCGAGGCGGTCGGAGTGGAGTGCCAAAACGAAACGTATTACGCCGACAGCGTAATAATCTGCTGCGGCGGAAAAAGCTATCCGCTCACGGGCTCAACGGGCGACGGCTACACCCTCGCGCGGCAGGCAGGTCACACCGTGACCGAGCTTAAACCATCGCTTGTACCGCTCGAAAGCCCCGACAACGACTGCAAAAGTATGCAGGGCTTGTCGCTTAAAAACGTCAGCCTTAAAATCGTCGATAATAATTCCAATAAAGAAATATACTCCGACTTCGGAGAAATGCTTTTCACTCACTTCGGAATAAGCGGCCCCATGGTGCTCTCCGCAAGCTCGCACATCCGCGACATCAAAAGCGGACAGTACACCGCGGTAATCGATTTAAAGCCGGCGCTGAGCTTTGAACAGCTCGACAAGCGGCTCCAAAACGAGTTCGGAGCAAACGCGAACAAGGACGTATCAAACGCGTTTTCAAAGCTTCTTCCCAAAAAGATAATAGTCCCCGTGTTAAAGCGCTGGGGCGTGCCGTTTGACAAAAAGTGTAACGTGATCACCAAGGAGGAGCGCCGCTACCTCGCAAAGCTTTTAAAGGGATTTGCAATTGAGCTGAGCGGCTTCCGCCCCATTGAGGAGGCAATAGTCACCTCGGGCGGCGTAAAAACAACCGAAATCAACCCAAAAACAATGGAGAGCAAGCTTGTAAGCGGACTGTTCTTCGCAGGCGAGGTAATAGACTGCGACGCGTACACGGGCGGATTCAATCTGCAGATAGCGTGGAGCACGGGCAGGCTCGCCGGACAAAGCTGTGTATAGCTGTAGGGAACGAAGATTATGATTTGATCTGTAGGGTTCGGTCTTGACCGAACCGTGGTTGAAAACAATACGTTTGCTCATGATTTGCGGTACGGTCAAGACCGTACCCTACAATAATAGAGAGTAGCTTAGAAAGGAAGCAAAAAATTAAAACGTTGTTCCTTTTGCCCTCATAGTTTCCAATAGATTATGTATTCTCGCGAAAGAGAAATTTTCATCAATAAATAAACGTTAAGAACGCGAATTAAAAAAAGAAAGGAAAATATAAAAATGCCAACAGCAGTAGCACTTGACGGACCTGCGGGAGCAGGCAAATCCTCAATAGCAAAACGCGCGGCAAAGGAGCTGGGCTTTATTTATGTAGACACAGGCGCGCTCTACCGCACAATCGGACTTGCGGCTTCCCGCGCCGGCGTTGAGCCTGTCGACTCTCCCGAGGTTGACGCGCTCCTTGAAAAAATAACCGTAGAGCTCACCTTCAACGATAAGGGCGAGCAGGTCGTACTCCTCAACGGCGAGGACGTATCGGGCGAGATCCGCACACCCGAGGCTTCAATGACCGCATCAAAAATTTCAGCGATCCCAAACGTCCGCGCTTATCTCCTTGATCTCCAGCGCGACATGGCAAAGACAAACGACATAATCATGGACGGCCGCGACATCGGAACCGTAGTACTTCCCGACGCTCAGGTAAAAATCTTCCTCACCGCCTCTCCCGAGGCAAGAGCGGGCAGACGTTACAAGGAGCTTATTGAGAAGGGTATGAGCGTAAAATATGAGGACATACTAAGCGACGTGATCGAGCGCGACTACAACGATACCCACCGCAAAACAGCTCCGCTCAAGGCTGCCGAGGACAGCGTTACCGTTGACACTACCGAGCTCGATTTTGAGCAGAGCGTCAACGCAATAATATCCGTAATAAAGGAGAAAATCTGATGGGACAATCAAAGGTTCTGTATTCAATCGGAAAGGTGCTTTTGCTGCCTGCATATAAGCTTATCTACCGCTACAAGGTTATAGGCAGCGAAAACATGCCAAAGCAGGGCGGAGTAATATTGGCGTGCAACCACCTGTCGTTTTCAGACCCCGTGCTGCTCGGTCTTGCTCAGAAACGCAGACTGTTTTTTATGGCAAAATCAGAGCTTTTCAGAAATAAATTCGCTTCCTTCATAATCCGCCACCTCGGAGCGTTCCCGGTTGAGCGCGGAGCAGGCGACGGAAAGGCAATCAAAACAGGCGAGGAAATCCTCTGCGAGGGAAACGTTATGACGATCTTCCTCGAGGGCGGCAGGACAAAAACAGGCGAGCTTATGCGTCCGCGCAGCGGCTGCGCGCTTGTGGCTCAGCAGACAATGCTTCCCGTAGTTCCCGCCTGCATCACAATAACCGGCAACCCCAAGCACCGCTTTGCAAAGCGCGTGATACACTTTTCAAAGCCGCTTACCTCGGAGGACATGGGGCTTACCGCAGAGGGCGGCCGCCGCGAGATTAAAACCGCCACAAACGCCATTATGGGTGAAATCAGGCGAATGAGGGAGGAAGACAGAGTTGACAATAAGAAAGGCTGAGTCGGCAGGCTTCTGCTTTGGAGTGAACCGCGCGGTTAACATGGTTTACGAGCTTCTCGATAAAAACGTCAAGGTATGCACCCTCGGCCCGATAATCCACAACATGGAGATGGTGTCGGAGCTTAAACAAAAGGGCTGCCGTCCCGTTGACAGCATAGACGAGGTCGCTCAGGACGAAACTCTGATAATCCGCTCTCACGGCGTTCCGAAGAGCGTTACCGACGAGCTCGACAGCAGAGGACTTGATTACCGCGACGCCACCTGTCCGTTCGTCAAGAAAATCCACCGCATTGTTGCCGAAGCCGACGCGCAAAACGACGTGGTATTGATTGCGGGAAATCAAAATCATCCCGAGGTTCAGGGAATAATAGGCAACTGCGCCTGTGAGTATTTTGCCTTCAATAATGAGGCTGAATTGGACGAAATATTGCCTAATATTCTTTTACAGAAAAATAAAAACCTTAAAATTGTTGCTCAAACAACATTTGACATAAATGAATGGAAAAACTCTGTAAAAAAAATAAAAAAACTATGTACAAACGCAAAAATTTTTGATACAATATGTAATGCTACGTCAGTTAGGCAAAACGAGGCGGCTGAAATTGCCGCTCAGTCCGACTTTATGATAGTAATAGGAGACAGGCACAGTTCAAATACTAACAAGCTTTTTGATATCTGCAAAAAGCGCTGTCCGAATACCGTACTTATTGAAACCGTCGGCGAGCTTGATTTGGCATCGCTTCACAATGCAGTGAACATAGGCGTAACCGCAGGCGCTTCAACGCCCGCGAGGATAATAAAGGAGGTACTGGATACAATGAGTGAAGAAATCAAATCCGGTGAAACAAATGTTGAAGAATCTTTTGAGGAGTTGCTTGAAGAATCCCTCAAAAATTTAAATACTAACGAGAGGGTAATGGGTACAGTCATCAGCATCGCGCCTAATGAAGTACAGGTAGACGTAGGCAGAAAACAAACAGGCTTTGTTCCTGTGGCAGAGCTTTCAAACGATCCTAACGTAAAGCCCGAGGACGTTGTTAAGGTTGGCGACCAGATCGAACTGCTCATTATGAAAACAAACGACCAGGAAGGCACCATCATGCTTTCAAAGCGCAGAGTTGACGCGCAGAAGAGCTGGGAGGAGCTTCAGGATAAGGTTGATTCTCAGGAGATCCTTTCAAGCAAGGTTACAGAGGCTGTTAAGGGCGGCGTGATCGTTCTTTACAACGGCGTAAGAGTATTCATCCCTGCTTCTCAGGCAACCGCTTCACGCGACGAAAAGCTTGAGGATCTCGTGGGTCAGGAAGTTGACTTCCGCCTTATCGAGGTTTCACAGCGCGGCAGATATAAAAGAGCTATCGGTTCAATCCGCAGCGTGCTCAAGGAGCAGAGAGCTGCTCAGCGCGAGGAGTTCTGGAAGAACTGCGAAATCGGCAAGCGTTATCAGGGCGTTGTTAAGTCGCTCACAAGCTACGGCGCGTTTGTTGACCTCGGCGGCGTATTCGGCATGATCCACATCTCCGAGCTCTCATGGACTCACATCAAGCATCCCTCAGAGGTTGTTAACGTTGGCGACACAGTTGACGTATACGTTAAGGACATCAACGAGGAAACCAAGAAGATCTCGCTCGGCTTCAAGAACGCTGAGGACAATCCGTGGGAGATCCTCAAGAGAGATTATCCCGAGGGCACAGTTGTTAAGGCAACGATCGTAGGTCTTACAACCTTCGGCGCATTCGCTAACATCATTCCCGGAATCGACGGTCTTATCCATATTTCTCAGATCGCCAACAAGAGAATCGACAAGCCTGCCGATGTTCTCACAGTAGGCGAGACAGTTGACGCAAAAATCACAGCGATCGACTTTGAGAAAAAGCGCGTAAGCCTTTCAATGAGAGCGCTTCTTCCCGAGGACGAGCAGGCTCCCGTAAAGGCAGCAGCTCCCGTTGAGGAAGCAGCAGAAGAAGCTGTTGAGGAAGCAGCTCAGGACGCAGAATAATCTGTAAAAAATAACATAAAACATAGGAGGGCCGACTCAAAACTCAACCTGAATTTTGAGTCCGCCCTTTTTATTTCAAGTCGCGTACTTTACGTTTCTTTATAGATGACGTTTTCCGTTTCGCGGGACAAAATAGAAATAACGGAAGTTGTGAGGGCAATGGGAACTATGTTTTATATAAAATAGATGTCATTCCGAGCGAAGTCGAGGAATCCCCAAAAAAGGAAACGAACTTCAATTGTAGGGGCGTGCATTGCACGCCCGCTAAACATGTTATCCTATCATACCGATTATATTTAGGAAAACAACGTTTCCTACAATAAAAATACGGTCGGGAAAATAACGTTTATGAAAAGCAAACCTATCTTCACGACCATAACTCTAAACTCTAAACTATAAACTCTCAAAAAAGGAAACCGACTTCTATCATATGGGGATTTCTCCGTGCGCTTCGCTTAGTCGAAATGACATCTTTTGGGATAAAGATTGTAGGGTACGGTCTTGACCGTACCGCCGGCTATGAACAAACGTATTGTTTTCAACCTCGGTTCGGTCAAGACCGAACCCTACTGTAACTTTCAAATTTCAACTCAGGAACGACACAGGGGTCGTTCCCTAAAACTCTATTAAAAGGGGCAGTGATAAAATGACGTATCAGGAACAATTTATAGAAATCTACAACACACACATCAAGCGTCAGGGAGCGGAGGAGCTGCTTGAATGGATAAAGCGCACCGACTTTTTCACCGCTCCGGCGAGCACGCGATACCACTGCGCGTTTGAGCACGGACTTGTAATGCACTCGGTGAGCGTGTTCAACACCATGGTAGAAAAGCACTTTGACGCTGAAACAGACAGCATGGAAAGCTTTGCAATCTGCGCGCTGCTTCACGATTTATGCAAGGCGCAGTTCTACAAGGTTTCAACGCGCAACGTCAAAAACGAAAAGACAGGTCAGTGGGAGAAGGTGCCGTATTATTCGATCGACGACATGTTCCCCTACGGTCACGGCGAAAAAAGCGTATTTCTTATTGAGCGCAAAATGCGGCTCAAAATCGAGGAAGCGGCGGCGATCCGCTGGCACATGGGCGAGTTCGGCGACAAAAACAGCAATACGATCAGTCAGGCGTACGACCGCTATCCGCTCGCGGTTAAGCTGCACCTCGCGGATTTGGAGAGCACCTTCCTAAGAGAAAAAGCGACCTCCGCAGAATAAATAAGAGTTGAGAATATATATGGATAAAGAGAACGCGCTCAGACGCGTAAATGAGCTTACAAAGATAATTGAATATCACAATAATTTATACTATAACAACGACGAGCCCGAAATTTCGGACTATGAATACGACATGCTCCTGCGCGAGCTTGAAAATCTTGAAGCGGAATATCCCGAGCTGAAGCGCCCCGATTCCCCGACTAACAGGGTGGGAGGAAGCGCAGGCGAGAAGTTTTCGCCCGTAACTCACGCGGTGCCTATGGAAAGCCTGCACGACAGCTTTTCGCACGACGAGCTGCGCGACTTTGACCGCAGAGTGAGGGAAGCGGCAGGCAGCGTAAAATATGTTGTAGAGCCAAAGTTTGACGGCCTGTCGGTAAGCTGCGAGTACCGCAACGGCGTGTTTACGCGCGGTTCAACACGCGGAGACGGAACAACGGGCGAGGACGTTACCGATAACCTCATGACCATAAAAAGCCTGCCAAAGCGGCTCAAAAACGCGCCTGAGTTCATTGAGGTGCGCGGAGAGGTCTATATGTCTTTTGAAAGCTTCAACGCACTTGTAAAGCGGCAGGAGGAAAACGAGGAAAAGCCTGCAAAGAATCCGCGCAACGCGGCGGCAGGCTCGCTCAGACAGAAAAACTCAAAGATAACCGCCGAGCGACAGCTCGATATTTTCGTGTTCAATATCCAGCAGCTCGAGGGCGCTCAGGTTTCAAGCCACAGCCAAAGCCTTGAATATTTAAAGCAGCTCGGCTTCCCGACCTCGTTCCACAAGACGTTTACGGATATTGAGGACGTTATTTCGGAAATAGAGCGCATAGGAGAACACCGCGGCGAATACGACTACGCAATCGACGGCGCGGTTGTAAAGGTGGATGATTTTTCGCAGCGCGAGCTTTTGGGCTCAACCGCAAAATATCCGAGGTGGGCTGAGGCGTATAAGTATCCGCCCGAGGAAAAGCCCACAAAGCTGCTTCAAATTGAAATCAACGTCGGAAGAACGGGCGTTTTAACTCCCGTCGGTGTGTTTGAGCCCGTGCTGCTTGCCGGCACAACCGTCAGCCGCGCCACTCTGCACAACAGCGATTTCATCGCCGAAAAGGGCGTTAACGTCGGCGACACGGTGATAATCCGCAAGGCGGGTGAAATTATTCCCGAGGTGCTTTCCGTGGCTCAGAAGGGCGAAAACGCCGAACCATTCACGTTTCCAAAGGTATGTCCGTCCTGCGGCAGCCCCGTAAGCCGCGACGACGAGGCGGCGATCCGCTGCACCAACACCGACTGTCCGGCTCAGCTCATGCGCCACCTGATACATTTTGTCAGCCGCGACGCGATGGATATCGACGGTTTGGGACCGGCTGTGCTTGAACAGCTTGTAGGCGAAAACCTGATAAAATCCCCTGCCGACCTCTACAGGCTCGAAGCCTCTCAGCTTATCTCGCTTGAACGCATGGCTGAAAAATCGGCAAATAACCTTGTTGCGGCGGTTGAAAAATCAAAGGAAAACGAGCTGTACCGCCTTGTGTTCGCGCTCGGAATCCGTAATATCGGACTAAAGGCGGCAAAGCTTATCTGCGAAAACTTCGCGACGATAGACGATATTATGAACGCCTCCGCCGAGGACTTTGAGAAAATAGAGGGCTTCGGTTCGGTAATGGCTCAGAGCGTTCAGGGCTACTTTGCTCTTGAAAGCACGCGCGAGCTGATTGACGAGCTAAAGCAGCTCGGACTGAAAATGAAGCCGTCGGAGCAAAAGCCCAAGGGCGGACTTTTTGAGGGAAAAACCTTTGTGCTCACGGGAACTCTGCCCAACATGAAGCGCAGCGAGGCGGCAAAGCTGATTGAAGCCCACGGCGGCAAAACCTCGTCGTCGGTTTCAAAAAAGACCTCGTTCGTAGTTGCGGGCGAGGAAGCAGGCAGCAAGCTCACCAAGGCGCAGTCGCTCGGAATAATAATTCTAAGCGAGCAGGAGCTTCTTGACATGCTCGGCGAACAGGGTGCTGACAATTGATAATTTATACTGAAAATATCATTCGTAATCACAGGAAAAAACTGATTGCCGCGGCGTTGGTTCTTGTTATGACCGTTGCGGGCGGAATTGTTTTCAATTCGCTCCATGCGGAAAAAAACGAAGATACAGGCGTAAAGCTGAAAAGTATCTCGCAGCCCGTATACCTTTGCTCGGACGATATGGCGGAGTATTACAAGGGGAAGTTTACGCTTGATGAAGTGAAAAGCAAAAAAGTTCCTCCGTATAAGGCGTTCGAGTTTGAGTACAGTATTCCGACAGACGGCGACCTGAATATTGAGGGCAGAACCTACGCGCTTGATAAGTCAAAATCAAAAATCACGCTCGATAACCTGCTTTCGAATCATCACTACAGCTACACTGTAACCGTCGGTGAAAAAAGCTGTGACGGAAGCTTTGATACCGCTGATACAAACCGATTCATCTATATGGACGGCGCAAAAAATACGCGCGACATAGGCGGTTACAAAACGGAGAGCGGAAAAAGAATAAAGCAGGGCATGATAATCCGCGGCACGGAGCTTGACGGCTTTATAGAAAAGGACTACAAGCTCAATTCAGACGCGCAGTCAAAATATTTTAATTTTAAGTATGACATGGATCTGCGCTCACCGTCGGTTGCAAAGGGAGAATATACTTCACCTCTCGGCAAAAACGTTAAGCATGTTTTTTACAACGCTCCAATGTACGAGGGCGCGCTGGAGGAATCAAGCCGCAGTACCGTCAAAAGAATTTTTGACGACCTCGCTAATCCCTCAAACTATCCCATGTACCTCCACTGCACCTACGGCGCTGACCGCACTGGTACAATGGTGTATCTTCTGCAGGGACTGCTCGGCGCGGATAAAAAAGACATGGTGTTTGAATACAGGCTGACGGGCTTCTTTTTGCAGGGCTATTCAGGCAGTCTGCTTGAAAAAATGCAGGAGAAAATCAATACTTATCCGGGAGAAACCCAGTCCCAAAAAATCGAATACTTTCTTGTAAATGATGCAGGCGTAAGCCGTGAGAATATAAGTAAAATAAAAGAACTTCTTCTTGAGGAGGCTCAATAAGGTAGGAAGCGAATTGCTATTGCATTAGGGGATTTCTCCGCGCGCTTCGCTTGGTCGAAATGACATTTTCAGGTAATAATCGCTTAATGCGACAGCTCCCTGCGATTATGCGTTAACCAAAGACTCAGAACCCAATCGGGTTTTGAGTCTTTTTTGCGTTTAAAACCATTCATAATCGCAGCCTTGTCCGCATATGAATTACTATCAACAATCGGAGGAATCAAAATGTGCAAAACGAACGACGGACAAAGGCTCGGTCAGGCGGCTGATTATCTCAGCTCAAAGCTGAAAAACGCGCTGCTCAACCAAGCTGCTCAGCTATCCGCCTCCGCGCAGGAAATCAGGCTCAGGGTGAACAAGCCCGTGTCGGTTAGCTGCGCCGACGGAGTATTTTACTTAACAAAAAACGGCGGACTGTCAATCAGCCGTGACGACGACAATTTGCTCTGTACCCCTCAGGAGCTTGAAAACACGCTCCATAAAATCTGCGATTACTCCGTCTACGCAAGGCAGGGCGAGATCAACCGCGGATT
>OMXW01000144.1 GCA_900315085.1 uncultured Eubacteriales bacterium | reverse complement strand
GGGGACTGTTTTAGAGTTTAGAGTTGAGAGTTTAGAGTTGAGAGTTTAGGTCGGGAATACAGGTTTGTTTTTCAGAAACGCTGTTTTCCCGACCGTATTATATAATTTATTAAATTGTATGGTACGGTCTTGACCGAACCGAAGTTGAATATTATACGTTTGTTCATAGTCAACGGTACGGTCAAGACCGTACCCTACAACCTGTCAATCAAACGTCATATAGAAAACCAAACAAACCGGACGTTGTTCCTAATGCCCTCACAATATTAGTGTGTAGTGGTTAGGGGTTAGTGATTAGAAACAGGTTCAGATAGGATGCTAATAAGCCAAACGTTGTTCCTATTGCCCTCACAATATCAGTGTGTAGTGGTTAGGGGTTAGTGATTAGAAACAGGTTCAGATAGGATGCTAATAAGCAAAACGTTGTTCCTATTGCCCTCACAGCTTCCAAAATTTCTATTTTTTCTCGCGAAACGCCTTACGTTACCATCCTATCAAATTTTAAGAACGCGACTTGAAAAATATGGGGTGGTATGATATAATTTTTGTCAGTACGGTTATATGATTTGGAAAGGTAGGTTAATATGATCTGCAAAAAATGCGGAACCGAAAATGTTGATTGACAAAAACGGCGATGTTAAGCAAAGCACCAAAAAGTACAAAAAAGGCGACGTTGAATCTACAAAAGAGTATCAGCGCGGAAAAGCGCAGACGTTTAAAAGACGTCACTCAAATCCAAAGACAGAATACAGTGACTTAGGCGGTCAGGATCAGCCCAGAACAGGCGTTCCGCGCAGATATGCGGCTCCCAAAAGGGCGCTGAATTCGCAGAAGGACTCGGCGGCTTACGATTATAACGATAATTTTGACAACAATAAATATGAAAAAACGGGCAAGGTCGAGCGTCAGCAGTATGAGTACGCTCAGGCTATGCGCAGAAGAAGAAACGCAGCCAATATTCCGTACCTTATCGTCACATACTTTACCGCGCTTGTTTCGCTGCTCAATTTTGCGCTTCCGTTTCTTGAGTGGGTGCGCTTTCAGTTCAGCGTTGACATGGTCGGCGTAAAAATCGACACAAAGCTCAGTATCGTCCAGACAATAGACAAGCTGTTTAAAATCAACAATGTTAACGATATGCTCGGCGACTCAATCAATAATATCCTGAGCTGGGACGTTGTACCCGATTTCCTCGGCAAAAATTACGATAAGCTTAATTCAGTGCTCGCGTTTTCAAAGCTTGCAGCGCTGATTATTTTCAGCTTTATGGCTATCGGACTGATTTTGTATATCGTGTTCTTTTTGCTCGCGGTATTTCAGCGCAGAAGCGCAACGGGCGTGGGAATCGCCTCGGCGGTCGTTATGCTGCTGTCATGCGGCGCGTTCGTTTTTGCGGCAACGTATATCAATTCTCAGACAAACGGCATGATCTCACTTGAAAACGCAGCCTATCAGGCGCTTGTTCTGCAGGTTGTAATTATTATTCTTGTGTCCGTAATGTCGGTTCTCAGGGCGCTTTCGCGCAGAAGATAAATATTTTTGCAGGGTTTGGCTTTGACCGAATCCTGCTTTTTTATTTGCCGCGTCAATCTAATTTGTTAATCGTCTTGTAATACTTTTTAGATGTCATTCTGAGCGGTCGCCGACAGGCGAATTTGCGACAGCAAATAGTCGAAGAATCCCCGACGGCGGCGCACGTTGGTATTTTATCAAGGGGATCCTTCGACTAAACGCTGCGCGTTTTGCCCTTCGGGTACCGCTCAGGATGACATCTTTGTTTTATTTGCAGTTTTATATTGACAGAAGATTATACATAATATATAATGTATTTGTAAAAATTTATACATTTTTGTCAGGAGGTTACAACATGGTTCAGTACGACGAAAAAATCATAAATGCTGAAAATCAGAAAATCAAAGAGGCTTACACCGAGCTCGGAGAGCTTTATTACCAGGCTCACAAAAAGGATTACGAGAGCGGCTTTGAGGGCTCTGTTTCTAAAATCAAGGCGGCTGAAAAGGCTATTGAGCAGCACAAGGCCGAGGTCCTCAAGCAGAACGGTCTTATGCTCTGCAAGCACTGCGGCGCGCAGATCCAGGATGTTTCGCGCTTCTGCAACTTCTGCGGAAAGTCTGTTGACGAGCCCGCAGAGGAGGAAGAGGAGAGCGTGTTGCCCGTTGAGGCGGTTGAATCTGAGGATGAAGTAGAAGAAGAAATTGAAATTGAAGAGACCGAGGCTGATCAAGCTGAGGAGGCTGTTGTGAGGACGACTACGACTTCTGCACAAACTGCGGCTACCGCATCAAGCAGGCTGAGCAGGATATTCTGTCAAACGACGGAGATCAGCGCGTTTGCAGAGTATGCGGAAGCAAGCTCACAGACGACATGCTATTCTGCGAGGAATGCGGAACGCGCGTAGACGACGGTATGTCAGAGAAAAAGGAGAAGGTTTGTCCGATCTGCGGCTTTACAACAACCGACGACGAGATGAATTTCTGTGTTGAATGCGGCTCAAAGCTCCGGTAACAGAATGTTTTATCCCAAATAATTATTGTACAATTACCACTAAAATCTTAATTAAATATTTACAGGTGAAATCCGACATTTTCTATTGAAAAAAATGTCGGATTTTATTATAATGTAATATGGAATTTAATTTCAATAAATTAAGGAGGGAATATTCATTGGAAAAACTATTTCACCTTAAGGAACATGGTACCAATGTCAGAACCGAAATAATTGCGGGTATTACGACATTTCTGACAATGGCGTACATCATCTTCCTTAACCCGACGGTTATCGGTCACAAAAACACGGGCATGGCGGATACGGCAGTTGTTACGGCTACATGTATCGGCGCTGCTATCGGTACATGGCTCATCGGATGGCTTTCTAACTATCCCATGGCGCAGGCTCCGGGTCTTGGGCTCAACGCGGTGTTTGCCTACACGCTCTGCGGTCAGTTCGGTTTATCTGCTCCCGCTTCTCTGGCGGCTGTATTTATCGGCGGCGTATTCTTTATCTTCCTAACCGTTACAGGCGCAAGAAAAGCAATCGTAGAAGCTATCCCTTACAGTCTTAAAAAGGCTATTTCGGCAGGTATCGGATTGTTTATTGCCATTATCGGCTTCTCAAACGCCAATATCGTTATCGGCCAGAAAAGCGGCGCGCCCACGATCGTTGACCTTGCAAGCTTTGAGAATCCTCAGGTTTTGCTTGCGTTGTTCGGTCTTATTGTTACAACTGTTCTCGTTATCAAAAAGGTTAAAGCCGGTATCTTTCAGTTCTGCTTTGGTCAGGACATGGGTATCACAGCTCCCACAACATGGGCTCCCAACCTTGACTTCTCAATGTTCGGCAAGTGCTTCACGGGCTTCGGCGAGCTGTTCTCGGCTCCCATCGCTTCACTAATAGCGGTTCTTATCACCCTTGTTCTTGTTGATATGTTCGACACGATCGGCACGCTTATCGGCGCGGCTGACAAGGCAGGCTATCTTGATGAAAACGGCAACCTGCCAAAAATCGAAAGAGCTATGCTCGCCGACGCGCTGGCTACATCTCTCGGCGCGATATTCGGCACATCAACCGTTACAACTTACGTTGAGTCTACCTCGGGTATCGCCGCAGGCGGCCGCACAGGTCTTACCTCAACCGTAACGGGCGCATGCTTCGCGCTTGCTCTGTTCGCTTCTCCGCTCGTAGGACTTGTTCCCACAGCGGCTACCGCTCCGATCCTCATCATCGTTGGTATTATGATGTGCTCGGCGCTCAAGGATATCGACTGGGGCGATATGGACGTTGCGTTCCCCTGCTTCTTCACCCTCGTAGGCATGCCGTTCTTCTGGTCAATCACCGACGGTATCGCGTTCGGCTTCATCAGCTATCTGGTTGTTAAGATGGCAAGAGGCAAGTTCAAGGAGATCCATCCCCTTATGTATACCGTAGTGGGACTCTTCATTCTTATGTACGTTCTTTCAGCGTTACAGGCGCTCAAGATTCTTTAATAAATAAATGACAGCCGTCGCGTCTGCGGCGGCTGTTTGTAATTTGCTTTTGAAACTGTTCCAAAGAAAACGGAGGCGAAACAGATTGATACAACAAAGGCTGATTCCCGAGCAGTACCGAATCATCAGCGGAAGCGCGCTGAAGCTGATCGCGGTTATCACAATGCTGATTGACCATACCGCGTCAGCGCTGCTCAGGGATTCGGATATCGTGCTTATCACATTCGGCGATAAACCGCTCACGCTCGCGGAGGGCTTTGTATATACGCGAAACAGAGTGAAGTACGGAGTAAGTCTTGCAGTGCTCGCGCTGATTTCAGAGCTGCCGTGGAACCTCGTTCACACAGGCACGGCGTTTTATTCCATGCAAAACGTGATGTTTACTCTGCTTATAGGCTATCTTGCCATGTGCGCTATGGAATACTTAAAGGACAACGCGTTCGCGCTTGTGGCGAGCATCGGCGCGCTGACCGCCGCTTCGTTTGTACTGAGATTCGACTACGGCTCGCAGGGCTTCTGCTTTATTATTCTCATGTATTTGCTGCGCGGACTTCCGGTTGCAAGAGCGGCGGCAGGTATTTGCGTGCTGCCGAGCCGATGGGTAGGAGGATTCGCGTTTTTGCCGATTGCGTTCTACAGCGGAAAGCGCGGATTTATTAAAGGCAGAGCGCTAAAGTACGCGTTCTACGCGTTTTATCCCGTCCATTTGCTTGTGCTGTATTTTATCAAGTATTTTATTTTTGGTAGATAAAATTGTCTGTACAATAACGTAGGGAACGACCCCTGTGTCGTTCCTTAATCTGTAGAAAAACCGTGTGTTTTGTATTTAATTAAATATCAAATATGAGGTATGACTTTCTGAAATTACGTAGTGGCGCACCCATGTGTGCGCCATATAACGTAAATTAAACTTATGTTCTTACAGGAACAATCGGACGAAAACAAACGTCGGTTCAAGGGCGAACACGCAGGTTCGCCCCTACGATATTTATTCCTGTTTAATCTGTTTTTACGAGTTGACTATCTATTTTATCCTTTCAAGCATGCCGCCGCATTTTGCGCAGCGGTATTTTTCGGGATGGTCAACAAGCGGCGAACGCTTTACCCTCGGTATTTCCGCTCCG
>OMXW01000009.1 GCA_900315085.1 uncultured Eubacteriales bacterium | reverse complement strand
CCATATGACAAAAACAAAGCGTCAGATTCAGGCTAACTTAAAGCTTGTTGACGCTGTAGCGGAAATAATTGACGCAAGAATCCCGGTCAGCAGCCGCAACCCCGATTTAAATAAGCTTATTCAGAATAAGCCGAGGGTTATTCTTTTAAATAAGTGCGACATGGCTAACCAGACCGCAACAAAAATGTGGATAGATTTCTACAAAAAGCAGGGCATTACAGCTATTGCCGTTGACTGCAAAAGCGGCAGGGGGTTAAATAAATTTCCTCAGGCGGTAAATAACGTCATGAGCGAAAAGATAGCCCGTTTAAAATCCAAGGGCATGAAAAATCCGATGATGCGCATTATGATTGTCGGAATTCCAAACGTAGGAAAATCCTCGTTTATCAACAGGATTTCAAAGCAAAACAGGGCAAAGGTCGAGGACAGACCGGGCGTTACCCGCGGTAATCAGTGGTTTACAATCAGCAATAATCTTGAGATGCTCGACACTCCCGGTGTGCTGTGGCCTAAGTTTGACGATAAAACAGTCGGCGAGCACCTCGCTTTTACCGGAGCTGTAAAGGATCAGATTCTCGATATCGAGCTGCTCGCGGTTAGACTGCTTGATTTCTTAAAGAAGCTGAAACCCGAAGATTTTATCACGAGATTTAAGCTAAGCGAGGATGAGTTTGAAAACACGGATTCCTATGAGCTGCTGCAAATAATCGGTAAAAAACGCGGTATGCTGATTTCGGGCGGAGAAGTTAACACCGAGCGCGCGGCTATTATGCTGCTTGATGAATTCAGAGCCGCGAAGCTTGGAAGAATTACGGTAGAAATGCCTTACGGAGATTTAAAATGAACTGGCTTGAATTTGAACAGGAAGCGATAAATAAAGGATATCATCGCGTTTGCGGTGTTGATGAGGCAGGCAGAGGTCCGCTTGCGGGACCTGTGTGCGCCGCTGCTGTAATTTTGCCCGAAAACACCATTATTGAAGGTGTGAACGACTCAAAAAAGCTAAGCGAGAAAAAGCGCGAGGCTTTGTTTGAGGTGATAAAAGCAGAGGCGGTTTCATATTCTATAGCGTATGCAAGCGTCGAGGAAATTGAAAGCATGAATATTTTGAACGCAACCATGCTTGCTATGAAGCGTGCTGTTGAAGGTCTTGATGTAAAGGCGGATTACGCTATGATTGACGGTAACAGACTGCCTGATTTATGCATTGACAGTGAATTTATTATTAAAGGCGACGCAAAGTCAATGTCGATTGCATGCGCATCAATCCTCGCCAAGGTTTCAAGAGATAGGTTGCTTTATAAATACGCCGAGGAATATCCTATGTACGGATTTGACAAGCACAAGGGTTACGGTACAAAGGCACATACGGCGGCAATAAAAGAGTTTGGTCCATGTCCGTACCATAGAATGAGCTTTTTAAAGAAGATATTAAAATGATTAGATTTACCAAAAAAGAGACGGGCAATATAGGAGAAGACTACGCCGTAAAATATCTTAAAAAGCACGGCTGCAAGATTTTGGAGCGAAACTACCGCAAGAAATTCGGAGAAATCGATATTATCGCGAAAAGTAAAAGCTGTCTTCTTTTTGTTGAGGTAAAAACAAGGCATACAAATCCTTATACTCAGCCGTACGAAGCAGTGGATTTCAGAAAACAGCGGAAGATAATAATGACTTCATCGGCGTATCTCACTGAAAATCATATTGACAGCTTTTGTCGTTTTGATGTTTGCGAGGTTTTTGTTGATGAAAACACCTTGAAGCTCGACCATATCAACTACATAAAAAACGCATTTGAGGCAGGGGATACTTATGCGCGTTATTGACCTTCACTGTGATACTCTTTATAAAAAAACCGTAAATAACACTCCTCTTGACAGCCGCGATAATGAATGTCAGCTTTGCGGTACAAAAGACGACAGAAAGCTGCAGTGCTACGCAATCTGGCTGCCTGATTCTTTGAGCGGAGATGAAGCGGAACAGTTATTTTTCAAGGCTGCCGATGATTTAAAAAGAGACTGCAAACGGCTAGATATTTCATTATTGAAGTCTTATAAAGGTATCAAAGAGCAGTTCGAGAAAAATCAAAACTCTGCTGTTCTTACTGTTGAAAACAGCACGGCATTAAACAATAAGCTTGAAAACGTCAAAAAGTTTGCTTCTCTCGGTGTTAAGATGATGACGCTAACATGGAACGCCGAAAATCCAGTTGGCGGTGGAGTTGAGTCAGAAAACGGAAAAGGGCTTACCGAGTTCGGAAAAGCTGTTGTCCGTGAAATGGAGGACAGCGGAATAATAGTTGATATTTCCCACGCTTCGCAAAAGCTGTTCTATGATGTTGCGGAAAACGCGCGGCGACCGTTTGTTGCATCTCATTCAAACGCTTTCTCGGTTACGGGGCATAAGCGGAACCTTACCGATAAGCAGTTTGAAATAATTCGGAAAAGCGGGGGAATAATAGGGCTTAATTTCCACAACGCGTTTTTAAACGATAATCCCGATAATGCCTGCGTAAACGATATTTTACGTCACGCTGAACACTTTTTGTCGCTCGGCGGAGAAAATACAATCTGCTTCGGAAGCGACTTCGACGGCGGAACCCTACCGTCAGATATCAAAAACAGCTCTGTTTATGCTGAGATTTTAGAGCTGATGCTGAAACAGGGGTACAAAGAAGCGCTTATTGAAAAGATTTTTTACCGAAATGCGCTTAATTTCTTCGAAAACTTTGACAATCATCAAATTATGTAGTAAAATATATTGTTGTTTATGTAAGTTATTAACGCTTTAGATTTCGTCAAAAGGAAAGGATGATTTTATGTTATATAACAGCACCCAAAACAAAAACGAGGTTGTATCAGCCGCTCAGGCTATCGCTCAGGGTATCTCAAAGGACGGAGGACTTTTTGTTCCCCAGGAGTTCCCGAAGTATGATGAGGCAACCTTAAAGGCTCTTTTGAAAGAGGATTACAGAGGCAGAGCTAAAAAAGTATTCTCGGATTTCCTTACGGATTTTACCGAGGATGAAATTGACGACTGTGTCACAAAGGCATACACAGCTGAAAAATTTGACGGTGAAAATCCCGCTCCGCTCGCGTTCACTTCACTCGGCGGCAAGGAACTTAATATTCTCGAGCTCTGGCACGGTCCTACATGCGCGTTTAAGGATATGGCTCTCCAGATTCTTCCGCACCTTCTTACCAAATCCCTTAAAAAGACCTATGACGGAAAAGACGCTGTTATTCTTGTTGCTACCTCAGGCGATACAGGTAAAGCCGCTTTGGAGGGCTTCAAGGATGTTGAGCATACAAAAATCATCGTTTTCTATCCCGTTAACGGCGTAAGCCCGATGCAGAAGCATCAGATGAACACTCAGGAAGGCGGAAACGTTAAGGTTTGCGCTATCGAGGGCAACTTTGACGACGCTCAGACAGGCGTAAAAAGAATATTTACTACTCCCGAAGTTGCGGAAAAGCTCGCCGAAAACAATATGCTTTTCTCATCTGCTAACTCAATTAACTGGGGCAGACTTCTTCCTCAGATCGTTTACTACATCTCCGCTTACTGCGATATGGTAAACGAGGGCAAGATTGCGTTTGGCGATAAAATCAACGTTGTTGTTCCCACAGGTAACTTCGGCAACATTCTCGCTTCTTACTATGCAAGCCTTATGGGACTTCCGATCAACAAGTTCATCTGCGCTTCAAACGCCAACAACGTTCTTACAGATTTCATCAACACAGGCGTTTATGATAAAAACAGACAGTTCTTTACCACAATGTCTCCTTCAATGGATATTCTTGTTTCAAGCAATCTTGAAAGGCTTCTCTACAAGCTTTCAGGCAACGACGACAAGGCAACAAACGAGTGGATGACAGCACTTAAAACCGTTGGCAAATATGAGGTTTCCGACGATGTTAAGGCTGTAATCAATGATAAATTCTTCGGCGGCTACTGCGACGACGCTCAGACTCAGGCTACTATCAGCAAGCTGTTTGAGGATAACAATTATCTTTGTGATACTCATACAGCAGTTGCGGTTAACGTGTACGAGCAGTATGTTGAAAAGACAGGAGATAACACTCCGGCGGTTATTGCTTCAACAGCAAGCCCCTATAAGTTCTCTAAGTCTGTTTTGCAGGCTGTTGCTCCGAACGCAGAGCTTCCCGAAACAGAGTTTGATATGGTTGATAAGCTCAATGAGCTTACAGGTATGGCTGTTCCGGCGCCGCTTGCAGGTCTTAAAGACAAAACCGCGCGTTTCTCTGATGTTGTTAAGTCAGAGGAAATGCAGGACTATGTTCTCAAATCTCTTTCAATAAAGTAATGTCGCTGTTTGCAATTGCGGATCTGCATTTATCTCTCGGCGAGGATAAGCCGATGGATATTTTTGCGGGCTGGAACGATTATGTTGACCGGCTTACCGATAACTGGAACAAGCTGGTTTCCGATGACGATACAATCGTTATTGCGGGCGATATTTCCTGGGCAATGAGGCTTGAGCAGACTTACACTGATTTTAAGTTTATCGATAATCTTCCGGGCAGAAAAATCTTCTTAAAGGGCAACCACGATTACTGGTGGGGCACAAAGAACAAAATTGACACGTTTTTAAAAGACAATGAGCTTGACTCGATTTCAATTCTGTTCAACAACGCTTACGCCTGCGGAGAATACGCAATCTGCGGCACAAGAGGCTGGTTCCTTGAAAATGATACTCCGGAGGATATCAAGGTGCTCAACCGCGAGGTAGGCAGACTTAAAATGAGCCTTGATCAGGCTGTGCAAACGGGACTTGAACCAGTTGTGTTCCTGCACTATCCGCCATACTACCGAGGCATTGAATGTCAGGAGATCATGGATGTTCTTTGCAGCTATCCCGTCAAAAAATGCTACTACGGACACATCCACGGAAAGAAAAACTTTAAGCTCGCCTTTGAGGGTGAGTATAAAGGCATAAATTTTCAGTTGATTTCTTGCGATAAAGTAGGATTTATGCCTGTTTTGGTAAGATAACTTGATTTATTGAATATCTTATGTTATAATAAACTGATATAATTTCTAAATTATTTATACTTGGAGGAATTCAAAATGGCATTAAAGGAATGTACAAAAAAGGAAGAAGCAAATTCATACGAACTGACAGTATCTGTTGACGGTGAAACTTTTGAAAAGGCCATCAACGCTGTATATAAAAAGCAGGTCAAGAAAATCAATGTACAGGGTTTCAGAAAGGGTAAAGCTCCCAGAAGAATCATCGAGAAAATGTACGGCACAGAGGTTTTCTATGACGACGCTATGCAGGATTGCTATCCCGACGCTCTTTATGACGCAGCTAAGGAAGCTGACGTAAAAATCGTAGCTGTTGAGTCACTCGAGGCTCTTGAGGCAGGCAAGGAAGGTTTCACCTTCAAGGCTACCATCGTTGTTGAGCCTACAATGGAAATCAAGGACTACAAGGGCCTTGAAATTGAGAAGAAGTCAACAGAGGTTACCGACGAGCTCGTTAACGAGGAGCTTGACAAGGTAAGAGAGCGCAACTCAAGAATGGTTACAGTTGAGGACAGACCTGCTCAGAACGGCGACACAGCTGTTATCGACTTTGAGGGCTTTGTTGACGGCGAAGCTTTTGAGGGCGGCAAGGCTGAGAACTACAACCTCTCACTCGGTTCAGGCAACTTCATCCCCGGCTTTGAGGAGCAGATCGTAGGTCACTCAACAGGCGAAGAATTCTCAATCAATGTTAAATTCCCCGATGAATATCAGGCTGAGGAGCTCAAGGGCAAGGACGCTGAGTTCAAAATCAATCTTCATGAAATCAAGGCTAAGGAGCTTCCCGAGGTTGACGACGAGTTCGTTCAGGATGTATCCGACAAGGAAACAGTTGACGAATACAAGGCTGAGTTAAAGGAAACCGTTGCTAACCGTCTTAAGGACGAGGCTGAGAAGGACGTTGACGATCAGATCGCCGACAAGCTGATTGACCTTCTTGAGGGCGAGATCCCCGAGGCAATGTTCGACAACCAGGCAAATGACATGGTAAGAGATTTTGAAATGCGCCTGCGTTCACAGGGCATGGATATGCAGACATACATGCAGTACATGGGCATGGATGTAAACGCTCTTAAGGATATGTACAGAAAAGATGCCGAGAAGAGAGTTAAACTCAGACTTGCTCTGCAGACAATTGCCGACAAGGAGAATGTTGAAGTAACCGAGGCTGACCTTGACGACGAGTATTCAAAGATGGCTGAGGCTTACAAGATGGACGTTGAAAAGGTAAAGGCTGCAGTTCCCGCTGACTCACTTACAGAGGATGTAAGAGTTCAGAAGGCTCTTGATATCGTTAAGAACACTGCTAATATTAAATAATCAGTGAATAAATAAAGTATTTTTGAAATAATAAACTAAGAAAGGTTATGATATTATGGCATTGGTACCTTATGTTGTTGAACAAACCAATCGCGGTGAACGTTCATACGATATATATTCAAGACTTTTAAACGACAGAATTATCATGCTTCACGATGAAGTAAACAGTGCCACTGCAAGTGTGGTTGTGGCTCAGCTTCTCTATCTGGAAAGTCAGGATCCCACAAAGGATATCAGCCTTTACATCAACAGCCCCGGCGGAAGTGTTACAGACGGCTTTGCTATCTATGACACAATGAAGTACATCAAGTGTGATGTTTCAACAATTTGCATGGGTATGGCGGCAAGTATGGGCGCGTTCCTGCTTTCCGCAGGCACAAAGGGCAAGCGTCTTGCGCTTCCCAACAGCACAATCATGATTCATCAGCCCTTAGGCGGCTACAAAGGTCAGGCTACTGATATGGAGATCCATACAAAGTATATGCTTGACACAAAGGCTCGCTTAAACCGGATTCTTTCCGAAAATACAGGCAAGCCCTTGGATGTTGTAAAAAATGACACCGAGCGTGATAATTTTATGACAGCTCAGCAGGCTCTTGAATACGGTTTGATAGATAAGGTTATTGACAAAAGATAAGTGAGGGACTGCAATGTCTAACAAAACCATCGACAAAGAGATTTACTGTTCCTTCTGCGGAAAGCCGCAGGATATGGTGCTTCGTCTTATTGCGGGCAACGGTGCGTATATCTGCGACCGCTGTGTTGATCTCTGTATGAATATACTTGAGCAATCGGGTGAAATTGAGCGCGACCACTCAAATTCCTACTCAAAGAGCCTTGCGCCTCAGCTTCCCGATGAATCAATTGCCGATCTTTTAAAGCCTAAGGAAATAAAGGCTATTCTTGATGAATATGTAATCGGTCAGGATCACGCAAAGGTTACTCTCAGCGTTGCGGTTTACAATCATTATAAGCGCGCTTACGCAAATGATGAAAGCGTAGATTTCGCAAAGAGTAACGTGCTCCTTCTGGGACCCACAGGCGTTGGTAAAACTCTGCTTGCTCAGACGCTCGCAAAGGCGCTTGACGTTCCTTTTGCGATTGCCGACGCAACTACTCTCACCGAAGCAGGATATGTAGGTGAGGACGTCGAGAATATTCTTCTGAAGCTTATCCAGGCGGCAGATTATGACATTGAACGCGCGGAACGCGGTATTATTTATATCGATGAAATCGATAAAATAGCCAGAAAATCCGAAAACCCATCGATTACCCGAGACGTAAGCGGCGAGGGCGTTCAGCAGGCATTGCTTAAAATTGTTGAGGGCACTGTTGCAAACGTTCCTCCTCAGGGCGGAAGAAAACATCCTCAGCAGGAATTTCTTCAAATTGATACTAAAAACATTCTCTTTATTTGCGGCGGCGCATTTGACGGTCTTGAAAAAATCGTTGAAAAGCGCAAGGGCAATTCGGTAATCGGCTTTGAATCTCTTGTTCAGTCAAAGGCTGAGCTTGACGAAACCGAATGGATGAAGGATGTTACCGCTCACGATTTGGTTAAGTTCGGTATTATCCCCGAGCTTATCGGAAGACTGCCCGTTATTACCGCTTTAAGCGGACTTGATACAGAGGCTCTTGTAAAAATCCTCACTGTTCCCAAGAACTCAATAGTTCAGCAGTACAAAAAGCTCTTTGAGCTTGACGATGTTGAGCTTTACTTTGAGGATGAGGCTCTTGAAGCGATTGCTCAAAAGGCTCAGGAACAGCACACAGGTGCAAGAGGACTCAGAGGTATTATGGAAGAGATTCTCACCGATTTAATGTTTGAAACTCCTTCCGACAATACTATTGAAAAGATTATTATTACAAAGGAAGTTGTTACCGACAACGTACAGCCTCAGATTGTACGCAAAAAGGAGAAGCCTTCGTTCTCGCTTCCTTTGCCGAAAAAGGATTCGGGCAAGCGCTCAAAGCGCAGCTCGGCTTCGTAAATTACCAAAGCGGTAAGTTGTATACTGCTTTTATGGCAATACTGCATACCGGCTTTTGCCGCAGTGCAGTGTTGCCCTTTTTATTTCACTTGAAAGGGTGATAATATGGATAATCCGAATACACTTACAGTCCCCGTGCTTCCGCTTCGCGGATTGGTTGTGTTTCCAAAATCGCTTATTCATTTTGATGTCGGCAGACAGAAAAGTATTACGGCGATTAATAAAGCTATGAAAAACGATCAGCTCATTTTTCTCGCGGCTCAGAAGGACGCGTCAAGCAACGAGCCTAAGCTGATTGATTTGTTTAAAACAGGCGTTATCGCAAAGGTCGTTCAGGTATTAAAACAGCCTGACAACACTACAAGAATTGTAATTGAGGGAAAATACAGAGCGCGTGTTGCGGCTCCCGTATACGATGACAGCTGTCTTATGGCTGAGGTTATTCCGATGCCCGAGGAAAAGAATCATCTTACGGCAAGGGATTCCGCTCTTATTCGCGCTGTCAGAAGTGAGTTTGAAAAGTATATTGAAGTAGCTCCAAAGATTCCGCCCGATATTATCTTCAAGGTTGCGCTTTGCAAATATCCGGGTGAGCTTGCGGATTTTCTTACTTCAAATATCATGCTCGACTACACCACCAAGCAGGCTATACTTGAAATTCTGCCTCAGACAGATCGCCTTGAAACCTTGCTTGACGTTCTCACTAACGAGAATTACATACTCAAAATTGAGGACGAGATCTCACGCAAGGCAAAAATGCGCATAGATGAAAGTCAGCGCGAGTATTTCCTCCGTGAGCAAAAGAGGATTATTGAGGAAGAGCTCGGCGAGGACGATAATCCCTCGCAGGAGGCGGAGGAATACGCGGCAAGAATCGAAGAGCTCCACCTCGATGAAAAGTCGGAGGAAGCGCTGTTCAAGGAATGCAGAAAGCTGATGAAAATGCCGTTTGGCAGTCAGGAAGCTTCCGTAATCAGAACTTACCTTGATACTGTTTTGGATTTGCCGTGGAATACCTCAAGTAAGGATAAAATAGTTATTTCAAAAATCCGCAAAGAGCTTGATAGAAGCCACTACGGACTTGAAAAGATAAAAGAAAGAATTATTGAACAGCTTGCTGTAAAAAAGCTGAGCGATAAGCAAAAGGGGCAGATAATCTGCTTCGTAGGACCTCCGGGCGTCGGTAAGACCTCGATTGCACAGTCAATAGCTAAGGCGATTGGCAGAAAGAGTCAGCGTATTGCGCTCGGCGGCGTTAAGGACGAGGCTGAAATCCGCGGTCACCGCAGAACCTATATCGGCTCGATCCCCGGCAGAATAATCACAGCTATTCAGAATGCCGGAACAAACAATCCTCTGCTTATCCTTGATGAGATAGACAAGCTTGCAAGCGATTACAAGGGCGATCCTACTTCCGCGCTGCTTGAGGTTCTTGACAGCGAGCAGAACAACAAGTTCGTTGACCACTATATCGACATTCCTTTTGATTTATCTGAGGTAATGTTTATTACCACGGCTAACGATTTAGGCTCAATTCCGGCGCCGCTTCGCGACCGTATGGAGATTATTGAGCTTAACAGCTACACCCGTGAGGAGAAGTTCCATATTGCTAAAAAGCATCTTATTCCCAAGCAGCTTGAGTTGAATGGATTTTCTTCAAAAGAATTAAAAATCAATCAAAAGGCAATTTACAGTCTAATAGATTTTTATACGCGCGAATCAGGCGTTCGTACTCTTGAAAGAACAATCGCTTCACTTATGCGCAAATGCGCCGTTAAGAAGCTTGAAGAGGGTACAGAGCTGTTTAAAATCGACGACAAAGCTGTTGAGGAGTTATTGGGCAACAAAAAGTATTTGCCCGACAACATAAACAAGGACGACGAAATCGGAGTTGTTAACGGGCTTGCTTGGACTTCCGTTGGCGGCGAGCTTCTTCCTATAGAGGTTGCCGTTATGGACGGAACGGGTAAAATCGAGCTTACAGGCTCGCTCGGCGATGTTATGAAGGAAAGCGCAAAAACCGCTATTACCTGCATCCGCAGTCATGCTGATGTGCTTGGAATTGACGCGGATTTCTATAAAACAAAGGATATCCATCTCCATGCTCCCGAGGGTGCGGTTCCAAAGGACGGACCTTCCGCCGGTATTACAATGGCTACAGCTATTTATTCCGCGCTGTCCTCAAAGCCTGTGCGCCACGATATTGCGATGACAGGTGAAATTACCCTGAGAGGTAAAGTTCTTGCGATAGGCGGCTTAAAAGAGAAAAGTATGGCGGCATACAAGCATAAAATAAACACCGTGCTTATTCCAAAGGCTAATGAGCCCGATATCAGCGAGTTTGATCCCGCTGTTAAGGAAAACGTAAACTTTATTGCGGTTGAGAGCTTCAGCGAGGTACTTATGAGAGCGGTTGTCGATCCGATTAAGGTAAGCGACCACGCGTGGAACCATTCTGCAGCTGCTATTCCAAAGCCTACCGCAGCTTCGGCTTCTATCAGGCAGTAGTCAGGAGGCGCGTATGAATTTTAACGAAGTTAGTTTTGAATTTGCGGCAGGTACGGTTAATCAGCTTCCAAAATCCGATATGCCTGAGGTGGTTTTTTCAGGTCACTCGAACGTCGGAAAATCATCGCTGATTAATAAGCTTGTTCAGCGCAAAGCGCTTGCCAGAGTAAGCGCGCAGCCGGGAAAGACAGCTACCGTAAACTTCTACAAGCTGCAGGAGTTCCGCATGGTAGACCTTCCGGGTTACGGCTACGCAAAGGTATCAAAGGCTGAAAAACAGCGTTGGGCATCGCTTGTTGAAGGATATTTTTCTGACAACAGAAATATTGCGTTGATTATTCAGATTATAGATATAAGGCATAAACCTACAAAAGACGATTATGATATGATCAACTTTCTGTATCAGTGTAATGCGCCGTTTGTAATCGTCCTAACAAAGAAGGACAAGCTTAAAAAGACTGCTTACGAAAAAAGAATTGATGAAATTATGGACGAGCTCGAAGAATACGAGGGAGTTCAGCTTATTCCGTTCTCAGCGATAGACGGAAGCGGCCTTGATGACATTAAGGAAGTTATTGAGGAGTATATTAAGGAAACAGAGGGGTAAACAACCATGGAAAAGAAGCCGTTCTTAACTTTAGAACAAGCTAAGGATATTATAAAGGATATTCCCACACCTTTTCATATTTACGATGAAAAGGGTATTAGAGAAAACGCAAGGGCGCTCAATAAGGCGTTCAGTTGGAATAAAGGATACAAGGAGTATTTTGCCGTAAAAGCAACGCCGAATCCTTACCTTATGAAGATTCTTCAGGAGGAAGGCTGCGGAATGGATTGCTCGTCATACACAGAGCTTCAGCTTTGTGAGGCTTGCGGAATTACAGGAAGCGAAATCATGTTCAGCTCAAACGTAACTCCCGTTGAGGATATGAAGAAGGCGTATGATTTGGGCGCTAATATCAACCTTGACGATTACACTCACGTTGAGTTTATCAAAAAGGTATGTGGTGTTCCAAAGACAATCTGCTGTCGTTATAATCCCGGCGGAGTATTCCGGCTCGCGGCAAGCGAGGACGGTGTTCAGGTTATGGACACTCCCGGCGATTCAAAATACGGTATGACCGAAGAGCAGATGGAAAAAGCCTTTATCGAGCTTAAAGAAGCAGGCGCTGAGGAATTTGGTATCCACGCTTTTCTTGCCTCTAATACAGTATCTAACGACTATTATCCTGAGCTTGCGGCTATTCTTTTCCGCCTTGCAGTTCGTCTGCACAAAAAGACAGGCGTACATATTAAGTTTGTAAACCTTTCCGGCGGCGTAGGCGTTGACTACAAGCCCGAAGATCCCAAGAATGATATCGCGGTAATCGGCGAGGGCGTAAGAAAGAAATTTGAAGAAATCCTTGTTCCGGAGGGAATGGGGGACGTCGAGATTTACACAGAGCTTGGCAGATATATGTTAGCCCCATACGGAGCGCTTGTTGCAACCGCTATTCACGAAAAGCATATATATAAAGAGTATATCGGACTTGACGCGTGCGCGGCAAACCTGATGCGTCCCGCAATGTACGGCTCTTATCACCATGTTACCGTACTCGGTAAGGAAAACGAGCCCTGCGACCACAAGTATGATGTAACAGGCGGTCTTTGCGAGAACAACGACAAGTTCGCTATTGACCGTATGCTCCCGAAGATTGATTTGGGTGATATTATTTACATTCACGACGCCGGTGCTCACGGCTTCTCAATGGGCTATAACTACAACGGCAAGCTCAGAAGTGCTGAGGTTCTGCTCTGCGAGGACGGCTCACACAAGCTTATCCGCCGCGCGGAAACCCCAAAGGATTACTTTGCTACCTTTGATTTTTCGGAGTTCACAGAATTAACGAAATAAAAAACAATTAATATAGAAAAAAGAGTTGTCAAATTGACAGCTCTTTTTTTGCGCGCAAAAAAGGGAGAGGGCTATTCACTTTTAACAAACTTCTCAATGCCGAGCACATAGTCGGCAGATACGCGGTACAGACAGCACAGAGCAATAAGATGTTTGATCGGAAGCTCACGCTTGCCGCTTTCGTATTTGCTGTACTGTTCCTGTCTTGTGTGCAGAATAAAAGCAATCTGCTCCTGAGTATATCCGTTTTCAATTCTTAATTTTTTTAGTCTTTTGCAGTAATCCATGAGCATCTCCATATATTACAATCTGTATAATTATTCTTTCAACACTATTATAACATGTTAATATGTCCAAATGCAACTAAAATTTATGTTTAAGGTATTGTTAAAAAGCGGAGCTCCAATTATACAAAACGAAAAATATATGTGGAAACTTGAAATTTTGCAAGTCAAAAATGCAGGAAAATTCACATAATTGCCGCTTTAATGCACTAAAATCCTGCAAAAATGCGCTTTTTTCTCTCAAATGTTATTTAATTTTGAATTTTAAATAAAAAAACTTGCAAAAACCTATTGCAAAATCTGAAAAAGTATAGTATTATAATAACGTTGTTGAAAGAAACGACTTGCGCTCCTGCAAATTGTTGCTAAACAACATTATTTTTTGTTCTAATTTTTTGTATAATATTATAAGGAGGACATTAATCATGTCATATGTAAGCGAACAGCTTGAACTGTTAAAGGCAAAAAATTCTAACGAGCCCGAGTTTATTCAGGCAGCTACAGAGGTTCTTACATCACTTGAGCCCGTATTTGAGGCTAACCCCAAGTATCAGGAGAACGGCATTCTTGAGAGAATCACCGAGCCTGAGAGAGTTGTAATGTTCAGAGTTCCCTGGGTAGATGATAACGGCAAAGTTCAGGTTAACCGCGGTTTCCGTGTTCAGTTTAACAGCGCAATCGGTCCTTACAAGGGCGGTCTCAGACTTCATCCGTCAGTAAATCTCGGCGTAATTAAGTTCCTCGGTTTCGAGCAGATCTTCAAGAACTCACTCACAGGTCTTCCCATCGGCGGCGGCAAGGGCGGCTCCGACTTTGATCCTAAGGGTAAGAGCGACAACGAAGTTATGCGTTTCTGCCAGAGCTTCATGACAGAGCTTTGCAGACACATCGGCGCTGACACAGACGTTCCCGCTGGTGACATCGGTACAGGCGCTCGTGAAATCGGTTATCTGTTCGGTCAGTATAAGAGAATCAAGAACGTTTATGAAGGCGTTCTCACAGGTAAAGGTCTTAACTGGGGCGGTTCACTCGCAAGAACAGAGGCTACAGGTTACGGTCTCCTTTATCTTACAAACGCAATGCTCAAGGACAACGGTAAGAGCCTTGAAGGTGCAACAGTTTGCGTATCAGGTGCAGGTAACGTTGCTACTTACGCTACACAGAAAGCTACACAGCTCGGCGCTAAGGTAGTTACAATGTCTGATTCAACAGGCTGGATCTATGACGAAGAGGGTATCGACCTCGACGCTATCAAGGAAATCAAGGAAGTTAAGAGACAGAGACTTTCCGAGTACAAGAAGTACAGACCCAATTCACAGTACACAGAGGGCAAGTTCGACTGGTCAGTTAAGTGTGACGTTGCACTTCCTTGCGCTACTCAGAACGAGCTCAACGAAGAAGACGCAAAGAGACTTATTGCTAACGGCTGCTATGCTGTTGCAGAGGGCGCTAACATGCCTACAACTCTTGAGGCTACAAAGCTTATCCAGGAAGCAGGACTTCTCTTTGCTCCCGGTAAGGCTGCTAACGCAGGCGGCGTTGCTACATCAGCTCTCGAGATGAGCCAGAACTCACAGAGACTTTCATGGACATTCGAAGAAGTTGACGCTAAGCTCAAGGACATCATGGAGAACATCTACAAGAACATTTCTACAGCTGCTAAGAAGTACGGCTATGAGGGCAACTACGTTGTAGGCGCTAACATTGCTGGCTTTGAGAAGGTTGCTGACGCTATGATTCAGCAGGGTGTTTGCTAATTAATTAGTTTTCCTAATATCTTTTCCCATAAAAGAACAGCAGTCGGGCAAGTAGCTCGGCTGCTGTTTTAATATTGACAAAAAAATTATTTAGTGCTATAATCGACAGAAAAAATAAAAAGGGGAGATAACGATGAATCATCTTGGTACAAAGACATTGGAAACCGAAAGACTAATACTGAGAAAAACTTTGGAATCTGATTATGAACCAATGTTTAGAAACTGGGCAAATGATGAGCGTGTTACAAGATTTCTTACATGGCCTCCATATGAAAGCGCCGAACAGCTTCGAGACACATATCATCAATACCTGCTTGACAGCCAGAAAAAAGATGATTATTACGACTGGAAAATAGAGCTCAAAGGTCTTGGAGAGCCAATCGGTGCAATTGGTGTAGTTAATATTAATCATGAAATAGACCAAGCAACAATCGGATATTGCCTCGGTTATAACTGGTGGCACCAGGGAATAATGACCGAAGCTTTCAAGGAAGTGATTCGGTTTTTATTTGAAGAGGTTGGAGTAAACCGTATCTGCGCAACTCATGACGTAAATAATCCTCATTCCGGCGATGTAATGAAGAAATGCGGATTAAAATTTGAAGGCATTCTCAGAGACGGCGGTAAGAATAATCAGGGTATTATTGACATTGCAACATACGCTATATTAAAAAAGGATTATTGTATTACTTGTTAAAAAATTAACAGGTGAGAGTGTGCGGAATTATTTGACAACAGATATTAAGTCTCAAACAGAACGAGCGTTATGGGAAGTTTGGAATGTTATTGATTGTGTTCCTGACAAGCTTTGGAGCAGAGATTATTGTGAAATGATCCTAAATTTCAGGAACCTGATATACATATTCCAAATCTTAATAATTTAGATGTTGTAACAGACAGATTTATTTTTCTTGATGATACTCAGCTCGTTGAGAAGCCTGTAGATTGCTCACACAGTAAATTTGAATTAATCCTTCGACAGTTCAGACATCTTCACACGCACATGGGAATGATTATGGGTTTTATTATAGAAGCTACAGGACAGTGGCCGACAGTACTCGGACTCGAAACACCTATTCCTATGGATAACAATTACTCCAAGTTCTGCTAATTACTTTTATAATATGTCTATATAATGTTATTAAGCAAGAAACAGCTTTTTTAGTCTGTTTCTTGCTTAACCGCTCCCCTCAATTATACAAAATATTCATTTTGTATAATTATTCTAATTTAGAATTATACCTCTGTCCTTTTGTGTTATAATCTATTTATAAAAAAATAAGACGGTGATTTACATGGCAGCTAAGTTTCAGGACGAAGCTTTTCCGATTTTAAAGGATTATCTTTACTATAAACAAACTATTCAAAATAAATCATTAAAGACTGTTGACGAATATTTTATAGACCTCCGTACTTTTTTCCGTTATATGAAAATCCGCCGAGGCTTAGTTTCATCGGATGAAGATTTTGATAAAATCAAAATTGATGATATTACCGAAGATTTAGTTAAGTCGGTAAAACTGAATGACGCTTACGAATACATGGATTATCTTATTCGTGAACGCAATAATAAATCAGCCGCGCGCGCACGCAAATGCTCAAGCTTAAAGGGCTTTTACAGCTTTCTTCACAAGAAAAAGCATTTGATTTCCGTCGATCCCGTATCAGAGCTTGAGATTCCTAAAAAGAAGAAGGCTCTCCCCAAGTATCTTACACTTGAACAGAGCATTGAATTATTAAACGCTGTTGACGGCGAATATAAAGAACGCGATTACGCTATTCTTACTCTATTTCTCAATTGCGGTCTGCGTGTATCTGAAATGGCAGGATTGAATTACACGGACATCAGACAGGACAACACAATGCGCGTTTTGGGTAAAGGCAACAAGGAACGAATTGTTTATTTAAATAAGGCATGCTTGAGCGCTGTAAAAGATTATATGGAGGTTCGCCCAGTTGACGGTGTTAAGGATAAATACGCGCTTTTTATCAGTCGCAACCGCAACAGAATGTCTGTTAAAACTATTCAGGCTATGGTGTATAAATACCTTGAAAAAATCGGTCTGAACGCTCAGGGCTTTTCCTGCCATAAGCTCAGGCATACCGCAGCAACTCTAATGTATCAGTACGGCGACGTTGATGTCCGCGTACTCAAAGAGGTGCTTGGGCACGAAAACCTTGGAACTACCGAAATATACACTCACCTCAGCAATGAACAGCTTCAAAAAGCCGCTGACAATAACCCACTCTCAAAAATAAAAAAGTAATTTAAATCAACACAGCTCCGCCGATATCGGTCAGGGGCTGTGTTTTGCATAATATTTCTATTATAGAATTATGCTTTGAAGTAAATTCTTTTATTTTATTATAATCGGGATGCTTTGTAATATCACCAAAAAAGTAAATTGTATTGTTATCGCTGAAGCTTGCCCCTCCGATAAAACCGTAATCAAATCCTTCAAGAACAATGTTCCCTGCCGAAATCAGCAGCACCTCTACCCCGTTATTTTTCATGCCTTTTTCTATTGATTTATCAGCAGTTATCACTGCTTTATCATTTACTACTAAAGTTGAACAGCGCGTATAGCCTTGGTTAACATTTACCGTTTCTATATTGTTTTCACGGCAGTATTCGCGCACCGAGCTGTCTGTTGCCGATAGTTTTCCGTAAAGCTTATTGTTATGATAAAGACAGTTTAAAAGAATATTTTCGGGGTAGTTTTTTCCCGGTTTTTTGATGCAGTCATCTAATGTAATTACCTTGTTTTTTATACACAAAATCTGCATATCAGCGTGATACTGTTCAGGTTCAAGGAAAGTATTAATTTTCTTTGTGGGAATTATTTCGTATCCGAATTTATTGAGTTCTTCGCAAAAGCAGGGATATTTTTTGCTCATTACAAGCTTTTTCATCAGCTTATTGCCTCATATGCTTCTCGGATATTCTTTACGCCGATAATATTTGCTTCGTCGCATGATATACCTTTCAGATTGTGGTACGGCATAATTATCTTGTTAAAGCCAAGTCTTACTGCTTCGTTGATTCTCATCTGTGCCTGAGAAACCGCACGGATCTCTCCTGCCAGGCCGATTTCTCCGAATACTACGGCTTTTTCATCAACAGGAGTGTCTTTTAGACTGCTGATAAGCGCCATTGCGATTGCGAGGTCGATTGCGGGCTCGTCTACTCTAAGACCGCCTACAATATTGATGTATGTATCGTTGTTTGAAAAATAATAGCCCGCGCGCTTTTCCAATACCGCAAGCAGCATTGATAGACGGTTGTAGTCGTAGCCTGTTGCCATGCGTCTGGCATTGCCGTATCCGCTTTGTGTGGCAAGTCCCTGAGTCTCTGCAAGAATCGGGCGCGAACCTTCTATTGTGCAGGTTACGCAAGTACCCGAAACATTCTTTGGCCGTCCCGAAAGCAGCATTACAGACGGATTTTCAACTTCTTTTAAACCTTTGTCGGTCATCTCAAACACGCCGATTTCATTTGTTGAGCCGTAACGGTTTTTAACCGCTCGAAGTATTCGGCAACTCATCTGTTTGTCGCCTTCAAAATGAAGCACTGTATCAACGATGTGTTCAAGTACCTTTGGACCTGCGATTGAGCCCTCTTTGTTAACGTGTCCGACAACAAACATAGGAATATCCAAATCTTTTGCTGTTCGCATCAGCATATTTGTACACTCTCTGACCTGCGTTACGCTTCCCGGCGATGAATTAAGCTCGGTTAGGTTCATTGTCTGGATGGAGTCTATCATTACCAAATCAGGTTTTACGTTCTTGATTTGTTCGCATACTATCTCAACATCAGTCTCGGTCATTACAAAAAGGTTCGGTGATGTAACCCCCAGACGGATCGCTCTCAGCTTCAGCTGACGTTTGCTTTCCTCACCTGAGATGTACAGTATTTTAAGGGTGTCGCCCATGTACTGACATATCTGCATCAGCACTGTAGATTTACCTATTCCCGGATCGCCGCCGAGCAGAATAAGACTGCCCTTTACTATGCCGCCACCGAGTACGCGGTTGAGCTCCTTACAGCCCGTATCGTAACGGTGTTCGTCCTCGGTTGAGATTTCCCCGATGGAATCAGGCATGGAGTACGACGAAAAAGAGCGTTTTTTTGCCGCAGGAGCGCTTTTTGAGGTATCCTTGATCTCTTCGTTCATTGTATTCCATTCGCCGCAGGAAGGGCATTTTCCGTACCATTTTGGAGATTCGTGTCCGCATTCCGAACAAATATATACGCTTTTTATTTTAGCCATATTTTCACATCCAATTATTTAGTGTTTTGATAATCAAGAAAGCCTGTCGCTATTGCCAGAGCCATTTGCTTTTGGTAACTTTGGTCAAGCAAAAGCTGACATTCTTCTTTATTAGAAATAAAACCACATTCAACAATTACCGCAGGCTGAGTTGTATTTTTTAAAAGATATATTCCTTTACCAGCCGCTTTTGATTCTCGCTCGTTGTCAGGCTGCAAAGAGGATTTCACGGACAGCTTGATACAGTCCGCAAGCACCTTGCTTTTTTCGTTATTCGGCGAGTAAAACACCTGAGTTCCGTGCGACGAGCTGTTTGAGAATTTGTTTTGATGAATACTTATTATTAAATTGTTTTTGTCCGAATTAAAAAGCTTTAGCCTTGCTTTCATATCGTTGTTTTTACGCTTTTTAATGCTTTCACCGTCATCTGACAGCGAGGAATCATCTGTTCGCGACATGGTGACTTTATAGCCGAGAAAGTTAAGCAGATCGCCTGTATCACGCGAAATTGCAAGATTGATATCTTTTTCAACTACATTGTTCACAACCGCGCCGCCGTCTTCCCCTCCGTGACCCGCGTCGATTATGACATTGGGCATTGGCTTTAACGCATATGAGGCTGTGTCAAGCTTGATGTTTTTAGCTGATTTCAGCATAAGAAACGAGAAAACTGTCAGCGATACTATTACAGCAAGCGGCAGAATAAGCCTTTTATAATTAAAACTTACTTTTATTATTTCAATCACCTCTGTAAAACCTTATGCAGAGGCTTAAAATAATTATACATCAATAACGTAAAATTAGCAACAAAAATAAGATTCCTTGATTATGTCTATACTTTGTGATATAATATAATTAATTATGAATAAGGAGCTGGACAGATGAAAAAACCGGGCAGAAATGACGCATGCTGGTGCGGAAGCGGCAAAAAGTATAAAAAGTGTCATATTGATTTTGACGAGCGAATAGAAGAAATTGAAGCTGAGGGACATATTGTACCCGATCACAGCATTATAAAAACTAAGGAACAGATTGAAAAAATCAAGGAAAGCGCAAAAATAAATATCGCTGTTCTTGATTATGTTGCGGAACATATTAAGGCCGGTATTTCAACCGCTGAGATTGACCGCTGGGTATATGATATTACAACTAAAATGGGCGGAGTTCCCGCTCCGCTTAACTATCAGGGATTCCCGAAAAGCGTTTGCACATCTTTGAATAATGAGGTCTGTCACGGAATCCCCTCTGAGGATATTATTCTGAAAGACGGTGATATCGTTAACGTTGACGTATCCACTAACTTGAACGGCTACTACTCCGATTCTTCGCGCATGTTCTGCATCGGTGAAGTAAGCGAGGATAAAAAGCGTTTGGTTGAGGTTGCAAAGCAAGCGTTGGAGGAAGGCTTGAAGGCTGTAAAGCCGTGGGGCTTCCTTGGAGATATGGGTAATGCGGTTAACGAGTATGTAAAAAGCAACGGTTATTCGGTTGTACGCGAGGTCGGCGGTCACGGTATCGGTCTTGAATTCCACGAGGATCCTTGGGTAAGCTATGTTACCGAGCCCAAAACTGAAATGCTGATGGTTCCCGGACTTTGCTTTACAATTGAGCCTATGATCAACATGGGCAAGCCCGGAATATTCACCGATGAGGAAAACGGCTGGACGATTTATACACGCGACGGTCTCCCCTCCGCTCAGTGGGAAATTCAGGTTCTTGTTACAGAGGACGGTTACGAGATAATTTCATACTAAGATGAAAACACTATGGATTTTGTTTCCATAGTGTTTTTTATTTCATAAGTCCGTATTTTGTTTTTATTCTCCCGAGTTTTTCAAGCATGGGTTCGGAAATAAACCATAGTATTACAAAGGTTGACAGCGCGTGAATTATGTCCATGGGCAAGCCCTGAGCATAGTATGCCGCTAACGTGCCGTAATTAATCGGCGCTCGTGTTAGAATAACGGTTGAGAAATTCATAATACCGCCGTAGATTAATATTGTAACTATGAATCCGAACACGCTGAGTGCGGCACGCGTTGTGTTAAGCAAGCCTTTTTGGAATAATATTCCCGATAAAAATCCGATTAATCCTGCCGCGAACATCTGCCACGGAGTCCATGCTCCCTGACCGAAATATATGTTTGATACAAGCATTGTCATTGCGCCGACAATAAAACCGGATTCGCCGCCGAATGATACGCCGGCTATTATTATAAGCGCCACAACAGGTTTTATCTGCGGAAGCATTGCAAAAACCGAGCGTCCCGTAATTGCAAGCGCGCAAAGCACTGCGATAATTACAAGCTCTCTTGCCTGCGGTTTTCGCCCTTCGAATACGAGGAAAAACGGCAGCATACATTCAAACAGGACAAGCAGCGAGATAAACAGGAATTTTTGGTCATTTAAATACGCCGTGCCGATGAATATAGTGAGCGGAATTGCAGCTAACACCATGATTGCCGCAGCTATTGTACGCTTTGGAAGCTTAGCTTTGACATGATTGTCAAGCGGTTTTTTTGATATACTTCCTAAGGATATCATCAGAATAATTAACGGAACAGAAATAAATGATAGCTGTATTAAAAACGGCAAATCGGAATAATTTTTGATTTTAATTACTTCAGTGTTGATTAGTACTCCTGCAATCAGCAAAACGAAGCCGAAAATTGCCGTGATTATCTTCCATAACGGGAGCTTAGGTTTAATAGATAATTCTTTTGCGGAATTATTATCAGTTTTAAAATATTCTATTGTTTCAATATCGGGCGACTGTTCTTTTTTACCGGTGCAGCAGAAAATCACATCCTCGGGTGTAACAGCTTCATCAATTATTCCGCGAGCTATGCGATTAGATGATGTGACATAAAAGCTGTTTGATGCAAAGAACATACGCGGACTGTCGGACGCGATTATCTCTCCGTTGAACATAAGCATGCAGCGGTGGCTGTACTTTGCGCAGAATTCAACGTCGTGACTTACCATGACAACTGTAGTTCCTGAGTTTGTCAGCGTGTTTATGATTTTGGCAAGCTGTTCTTTGCTTTCAGCGTCAAGACCTTTTGTCGGTTCGTCAAGTAGTATAATACTTGGATTTAGCAGTAACAGTTTTGCAAAGGCTGTCTTTTGCTGTTCGCCGCCCGACAAATCAAACGGATGACGATTTAGAAGCGGAGAAAGTGAAAGAAGCTCAATAATTCTGTTTAAACGTTTATTTTGTTCCTCTTTTGAGATTTTTGTATTATCAAAGGTTTCCTTTAATGTGTGAAGTACGGTTTTTCCTCCGAGAATGACCTGAGGATTTTGAGGAAGCGTAAGGCACTTTGCTGTAACATTTACTTTCCCGCTGTACGGCTTTTCGGTTTGGTTTATTATCGAAAGCAGTGTTGATTTTCCCGCGCCGTTACCCCCGAGAATTGTAATCAGCTCTCCCCTATGCGCTGTAAAATTTAGTCCTTTAAGAATATCAGCGGAGTTTTTACTGTATCTGAAATTTATGTTCTTTAATTCAATTGTCGTTTCTGTGTAAGTGTGATTTTGCTCCGGGTACAGTTGATATGTTTTATGTGTATTGCAGAATTCTTTCAGCCATTCTCTGCCCTGAGTTATTGTTACGGGGCATTGTTTGTTATCGTTTTCTTCAACAGCGTGCCATATTCGCATTGGAGCCGGCAGGGATTTAAAGCATTTGCTTTTTGCTGACTTTAGATTAACGCCCGTGTTTTGCGGAGAGTCGCATGATATTATTTTTCCGTCCTCAATTACTATTACCTTATCGCTTGCAGGTATTATTTCTTCAAGCCTGTGTTCGGTGATTATCACAGTCGTTCCAAGCTCACGGTTAATCTTTGCAACGCATGATAAAAACTCCGAAGCCGCAATCGGGTCAAGCTGTGAGGTCGGCTCGTCAAGAATCAATATTTCCGGCTGCATAGCCATTATTGACGCTAAGTTCAGAATTTGCTTTTGACCGCCAGAAAGCGTTTTGACATCACACTCAAAAAACTTGCTTATCCCGAAAAAATCAGCCGTTTCGGCAACTCTTTTGCGTATTGTGTTGCTGTCATTTCCAAGACTTTCAAGACCGAATGCAAGCTCGTGCCAAACCTTATCGGTGACAATCTGGTTATCAGGGGACTGCATAACATATCCTATTTTTGTGCTTTGTTCACGTAGTGAAAGAGCATTGATATCATTACCTAATACTTCGATTTTTCCCGAGCGAATTCCATGCGGAGTCAGCGAAGGTTTAAAGTTGCGAAGCAAGGTAGTTTTTCCGCTTCCCGATATTCCGCAGAGCGTTACGAACTCGCCCTGATTGATTGTGACAGAAATATCTTTTAATAAATCTGCGTCGGTTTCGGGATATCTAAAACTTAAATTGCGGACTTTAATAGCTTCCATTTAATTCCCTCCCCTACGTTGATAATCATCGGCGTCAGTAAAAATATAAAGTAAATTATATAGAAAATAATAGCTTGCATGTCTAACAGGTTTCCTTTTACTGTTGGATAATACCTAAATCGAATGCTTCCAAATGAAATAAGAAAAATAATTGTAATTATCTCCGCAAGCATTGTGCTAACGCAGTACGCGTCCTTTGAAGTGAACTTGTAAATAGAAAATGATGTTCTGCCTTTCAGTCCGTATCCCCTGCTTTTCATTGAATCCGAGGTATCTATTGCGTTTTCAAGCGACCAGGTTATCATTAACGAAATGATTTTAACCGAGTGTTTTATGCGTGTAATTATTGTTCCGTCTGATAAATCGGAGCCTAACGCCTTTTGAGCTTTTCTCACTTCTTTTAGTTGAGCGTTAAATCTTGGAACAAAACGCAGCGCCATTGATAAAACAAGGCTAAGCGACGGCATTATTCTGCCGAACAGATAGACGAATTTATCGGACGTCATTACGCTGTTAAAACACGAAAACCACAGCACTGCCGATGAAAGCAGTACTGCGGCTGTTATTCCGTAAATTATGGATTCAAGTGTAAGCGGATTCCCCCACGGCAGATATTCAATAATTGTTGCTCCCTGATGATTGAAAACAGGATTGATTATGCTTGTCAGTATTATAAGCGGTAGTAAAAACTTGACCGAAAGCAAAACCGCCTTTTTGCCGTTTAGATAAACTGCGTTTATTCCTGCCGCTATGATTGACAGGACAATACAGACAGGATGATTTATAAACATCGCAAATCCGATAGAAAACACAAAGAACAGCAGATTTGTTATTGGATGAAGTTTTGAAAACGCGTCTTTCATGCTATTCCTCGTTCCATTGCTGATATCCTCCGCCGATATCGTTTCCAATATTGGTTGTATATTGCCACTCAATCGTTTCACCGCCCTTTAGTACATAGCGTGAACAGCCGTAAATCGGGAACCATGAATCAACTTTATACATCCAACCTGAACCGCTACCGCAGTCGAATTCGTAAAGATTACCTATTCCCTCAATGTAAGCGGAGTTATAGATTGGAGTGAAAGAAAACTCCATGTGAACCTTATTCTCTTTGCATACGCGCTGTGTGACGTCAAAAACAGTTTCACCCTCGTTGATTACCGCTGTTGTCGGCTTTAATATCCAGCCGTCGCTTGGAATGATTTCGTGCTTGTCCTCGTCAAGCTTATCCATTTTATTAAGAACGGAAGCGCAGGAGATTGACAGCGTTACCGTAGTTTTTTTATCAGCGATCGTCTGTTCCTCAGGCTCAACCGGTTCAGGCTTGCCTTCGGGTATAGGATCGGTTTTAAATTTATCTTTTACTGTTCGTTTAGTTGATTCCTGAACTTTTGAAGAACTTGATTTTTGGCTGTTTGATGATGAAGATTTCTTTGCTTCGTTTTTTTGAGCATGCTCAGTTGCGGCGGTTCTTGATGATTGCTCGGTTGAGCTTGTTGGCGCTTCGGTTTCTTTTTGATTTGATTTTTCTTTGTTTTCTGCTTTTGTTGCTTCCTCTGCGTTAACTGTTTTGTTGTCCGGAGTCGATTCAATTGATGATACAGCGGACTTTGCGGCCGTTTGGGTAGTTTTTACTTCCTCGGGATTACCTCCCGCCATAAACGCAATAGCAAGCGCGGTTATGGCAATTGCAGCGGCAATTATAAAAAGCTTATATTTTTTTAAAAAACCAATCATAGAGAAACCTTATTTTGTAACTAAATATTTTTGAAGCGCGGTGACGTCGTTTATATCGACCTTGCCGTCTTTGTTTATGTCCGCAAGCTTTTGTTGAAGCAGTGTAAACCCTGCGATTTTTGCTATGTATTTCTGAATCAATGTTGCGTCCGCAATTGTTGCCGAGCCGCTTTGATTTACGTCGCCTTTTGCGATTAAGTCGGTCATGTCATAGAGCGAATTTTGTCCGTTCTTATATCTGTCAAAAGATACGAGCGCGTAGTAGCTTTGTTCGGTTGACATTTGATTATAACCTTTGCCCTTTGTGTGTTCAAAACCATTTTCTACCGAGAAGCTCAAAAGTCCGTCTAAAGCGGAGTTCCCGCTTTTAATAAACCGTTCATCAGCGTTGCTGTCAATGTTCATTGCTGATAGAGCGGTTATTATCTGCGCTGAGCTTTCGGGAGTTGCTTCTCCGCCTGTCATAAAACAGCCGTTTGAGTTCTGACTGTTTGAGATAACATTAAGGGCTTTTTCAACGGCTTCCCTGACACCTGTGTTTTTTGTAACATAAGGCGCTAACGCCTGAATTGCCATTCCGGTAACGTCTGCGTCGGCAGATTCACCATTTAAATCCCAGCCTCCGTCGGTGCATTGATTGGATAAAATGTAGTTAATCAGCTTTTCGCGCGTTGTCTGAACTGAAACTGACGGGTCGGTCGGAATATCATACTGCATTGTGTCAAATGCTATAAGCGCCCAGACAGGACCGTTTATTCCCTGCTTTTTCACAAAGTTGAAATCGGCGAGCGGTGTTAACAGATTGTAGCCCGCGATGTCGCGCGGATCCTTGCCGATTGCTGTTAGCGCAATAATCATTCGGGAGTTCTCGGTCGATTTTGAGCGGTGGAGCTTGTTGCTTCCCACGGTTTTTACATAGCTTTCTGCGTTTGAATAATAACCGTCTGAAAACTCTTTGGAGATTTTTCCGCTCCTCGCCAGACCGATTACCATCCATTCGCCGCCGATTGAACCGACAGACGGTACGGGAGAATTTAACAGATGCCGTGCGACAGCTGTTTCCTTTTCCGCTGTTTCACTATAACTGACCGCAGATACGGAAAACGCGGAATACAGAAATAATAAAGCGGCTGATATTAAAGAAACTGTCCTTTTTTTCACACGGCATCCTTCTTTCCTATTACGCGGCTTTGGCAATAATCTTTTGAATAGCGGTAACGTCCGCAATAGTTAATCGTCCGTCATTGTTGCAGTCGGCGATTTTTTGCTGATACGCATTAAGCTTTTCTGCTTTTGCGATGAATTTTTGAAGCAAGGTAGCGTCATTGATATTTACAATGCCGTTACAATCAACATCTCCCGGCATATTAGCATAATCAACCGTCAGTTTGTAGACGGTTTCATCTGCCTTCTGGTTCATTGTTTCCCAGTTGTTGTTACCGACGCCAATGTAAATAATATCGCCTTTTTTTACATCAAGCTTTCGGGTAAGTGTTTTCAACTCAGTCCCCGGCTGCTCGGGAGTATATTTATTCAGATATGTTTTTACCTGGTAATTTTTATTATATGCTTCCGGTATTACTCCGATTTTTCCGTCTACATTTTGCGGATTTATTGTAACCGTCCAATCTGTTTTTGAGGGTGAAAAATCCTCTGACCATGAAAACGAAGCGCCGTCTAATTTTATGTTTTTAAGCTTTGTGTCGGTATTTCCCCACAAGCTGCCCACATCTGCGCCCCATGAGCAGGAGTACATTACGGTAATAACGTCTCCGTCTGTAAGTCTGCCGTTAGCTGCAGTGTACGCGTCGGAGCCTTCGTTTGTAAACCAGTCGTTAAGAGTCATCATCCAGCCGCCGGAACCGTTTGCGGCATACTCGGACAAACCGTTGACGGTTGCAAGATAATTGTAGTTATTAAAGCTGTAGCTTACTTTTTTGTCAGTCATAGCCTGTTCAACCACTGACATCATTGAAGAATCGTTTTGAAGCTTTACTTCTCCGTCAATCAATACTCCTTCCCAAGGTGCGCTGTCGGCGGTTGAAAAAGTTTCGTTTTTGACAATAACTTTTACCGTGCCTAGTTCTTTTTCTTCCGCGTTAACGGTAAGTGACGCGGTGAATAAGGTTAGTGTCATTGCGAGAGCGAGTGCAAGTGAAAAGAGTTTTTTTGCTGATTGTTTCATAGTTTCCTCCTCGAAGGCAATAAAAAAGCCTTTCTTAATTAATATTAAGAAAAGCACAACAAATAGACCGCAATTACTGCGGGGTAATCGGCTGCGCTTCTTCTTGTCCAAGAATGCAAGTCCAAGGCAACGCGGCAGCGATCTGACTTATGGCTGAGCCAAACACAGTAATGACAGTTGCTACGGATTCTCACCGTATTCTCTATTACATATCCTAATCGGATAAAACGCGAAGCCTGTTAAATTTTCTATAGTATATCATATATGATAAAAAATATCAATATTTGCGGCGGGATAATTTGTCGAACGGGATCTGAACAAAGATTACCGCGGCAAACATTATTACACAGCCTGTAATTTGTATTGCAGACAAGCTTTGATCCTGAGTGAGAAAGCCCATTGCATAAGCTATGTAGCTTGCAATCGCTGAAATTACGGATTCAAGGCTCATTATTAACGCGGCAATTGTGGGATTAAAGTTTCTTTGACCGATAATCTGTAGCGTGTATGCAACTCCGCTTGACATAATACCTGTGTATAGAATCGGGATTATTCCGTTTGAAAGCTGTTCAACAGTGGGATTTTCAATAATTATGGCGATTATTCCGCAGGTCACAGCCGCGACGAGAAATTGTATGCACGCCAAAACTACTCCGTCTGTTTTTGGAGAAAAATAATCGATAATTAATATATGAACCGAAAAGAAGACGGCGCAGATAAAGACGAGCAAATCGCCGAGTGAGATTGTGAAGGCTTCGGTTATGCAAAGCATATACATTCCGACAACTGCTGCAGCCGCGCCTATCCATACCGTAAACGGACATTTTTTCTTTAAAAATATTCCGAATATCGGTGTAAGGATAATGTAAAGCGTTGTTATAAAGCCGGCCTTGCCAACGGTTGTGTATTTTACTCCGAACTGCTGAAACATTCCCGCGGTTGATAACGCAAGTCCGCAGCATATGCCGCCGATTATTGTTGTTTTCAGCGGCAGCTTTTTGATGTTGAAGCCCTCTCCCCCTAACGCGTTCGGGTGAAGCTGTCGGAATACTATAAGAGGTATTAAAACTAAAAATCCAAGAAGATTTCGCGCTGCGTTAAAGGTGAAAGGCTGCATATAGTTGTTTCCCATTGACTGAAAAACAAAAGCAACGCCCCATATTAATGCTGTCAGTGACAGAAGAAAACTGCTCTTTATATTATTGGTCTTACTCATAATTATCTCCGTTAAAATAATAACGAATTAATTTTATCATATAGAAATGTGAAAATCAATAGCGTTAACACTTTATCTTAAATCGAATAAACTAAAGATAAGGTGATGAAATGAGCAGGTATAAATGTTTGAGCGATTTATCAATAAATAAAAGCGCGGTTATTACTGAAATTGACAGTGATTTGTGTATTGCTGATATGGGATTCATTGAGGGCGCGAGGATTACTGCAGCGTTCTCCGGGCCGTTTGGCGATCCTGTTGCTTACAGGGTGAATAATACTGTTATTGCTATAAGGAAAAGCGACTGTTTACTTATTATTGTGGAGGAAAACCCGTATGAAGATAATCGGTGATAATATATATACGCTTTCTTTGGCGGGAAATCCCAACGTCGGAAAAAGTACGATTTTTAATTTGCTGACGGGAATGAATCAGCACACAGGCAACTGGACAGGAAAAACAGTTGAGTGTTCAAAGGGCGGTTTTACTTTTAATAATGATAGATTTGAAATAACCGATTTGCCCGGGACTTATTCGCTGCTCTCGTTTTCAAAGGAAGAACAGGTTACAAGGGATTATCTGATTAATTCTCATAGCGACTGCGTGATAATTGTGGCGGATGCTAACGCTGTTGAGCGGAATCTTGTTTTCGCGCTGCAGGTGTTATCTGTTTGTGATAAAGCTGTTTTATGTCTTAACTTAAATGACGAGGCGGAAAGAAACGGAGTTATTATTGATGAGAACAAACTATCCGAACAGCTTGGAATTCCGGTTGTAAAATGCTGCGCTTCAAAAAACAGAGGAATAAAAGAACTAAAGCAAACAATATCAGAGGTTTGCAAAGGAGAAACAGATTGCAGAATAAACTATAGTCTTATTGAGGGACTAAACATTTGTGATTATAAGCTTCACAACCGGAATATCCGCGAGCTAAATAAAACCGCATCTGAAATTTGCGACGAATGTGTTAATAAAACAGGGATTGAACATGTTAATCTACGGACTGAAAAGCTTGATAAAATACTTACCTCAAAAAAATACGGAATTCCGATAATGCTCTTAGTTTTTGGGTTGTTATTCTGGATTACCGTTGTCGGGGCTAATTATCCGAGTCAATGGCTGAGCAGCTTGTTTTCATTTTGTAAAGACCGTCTTGTGTATTTATTTGATATTTTTCACACACCAAGTTTTGTTAAAGGGATAATTATTGACGGTGTGTACACAACTCTTAGCTGGGTAGTTTCTGTTATGCTTCCGCCTATGGCTATCTTCTTCCCTCTGTTTTCACTGATTGAGGATTCTGGGTATCTTCCGAGGATTGCGTTCAACCTTGATAAATTCTTTGCCAAATGCGGAACTCACGGCAAACAGAGCCTTACTATGGCTATGGGAATAGGCTGCAACGCCTGCGGAGTTACTGGATGCAGGATCATTGAAAACGAACGGGACAGAAACATCTCGATACTTACAAACAGCTTTATGCCGTGCAACGGAAGATTTCCTATATTGATCGCAGTTACTATGTCTTTCTTTGCGGCAGGGGCAAATAAGCTTGTTGCTTCAATTGAGGTGGCGTTGGTGTTATTGACAGCAATTGTTTTTGCGGTCGCTCTTACGCTGCTGATTTCAAAGGTTTTGTCTGTTACTTATAAGGGCGCACCCTCGGGTTTTGCTTTAGAGCTTCCGCCCTACAGGAAACCACAAATAATAAAATCCATTGTCCGCTCTTTGCTTGACAGGACGGTGTTTGTGCTCGGAAGAGCGGTTTTGGTAGCGGCTCCCGCCGGTGCGGTAATTTGGCTGCTCGCAAATATTACAATCAATGATGTTTCTTTGTTAAAATACTGCACCGATTTCTTTAATCAATTCGGACTGTTTATCGGTCTTGACGGTGTTATTGTAATGGCTCTGATTCTCGGGTTCCCGGCAAATGAAATTGTAATTCCGATTATATTAATGTCCTATCTGTCATGCTCAACATTGACTGATTACACGGGTTACGAGCAGTTAAGCCAGATTTTACACAGTAACGGATGGTCTGCGGTTACAGCGGTTTGCATGCTGATAATAACATTACTGCACTTCCCCTGCTCTACAACAGTGCTGACAATAAAAAAGGAAACAGGCAGTTTTAAGACTGCGTTGCTTTCTATGGCAATTCCAATGGCGCTTGGAATAATACTTTGCACAGCAGTTGCAAGTATTGCAAGAATATTCTACTAATTGCTAAAAAGGAACACTAAACAATATGCTGTTCAGTGTTCCTTTTAAATTTATTTTATATTAAATATTAACCTTGTTTTTTCTTGTAAACATACATCGCTGAGGTTGCGATTACAAACAGTGAAAGAACAATTAATACAGGAAGAGTATGTCCGGTTTGAATTGCTCCGTTTGAATTCTCTGAGCCGTCACTTGAATCATTGGTACTGTCAGAAGTAGATTCATCTGATGTTGCCTCGTCAGTTGTAGATACAGACTTTGTCTCAGACTGCTTATCATTGCCGTCATCGGCAGGAACAGTTGTAGCCTGCGTATTGTCTTCTGTTACAGGCGCGGTAGTTTCGGGCTCTGTTGCGGGCTGAGTTTCCTCAATTTCGGGAGCACCCTCAATAGCAGGAATATTAAATGTAAGTTCAACGGGATCTACGGCGCCTGTCTGATCTGACTTTGCTTTTACGATAACCTTAACGGTTCTTGCGTTTCCGGAAGGATCAGCGGTGAGCGTCCATGAATCCTGAATAACGCCTGAACCTGTAGTAAGAGTGGAATAAGACTTGGTTGCAGTACCGTCAGCAGTCTTTACACCGTTGGGCAGCTGGAGGCTGACTTCAACGTTTGAAAGGTCATAGATACCTGTGTTCTGCAAAAAGCTCATAACAGAAACATTTTCGTAACCTGTGCCGTCCTCGTTTACTTTAAATTCGCCGGTGCTTTTATTTGCGCCCAAAGCAAGCTCTGAATTTGCGCTTACGTCAATAGCACTGAGACCGTAGTATGTGCGGCATGTAAGCGACTGACCGGGAGCAAGAGTTCTTACGTTCCAGATTGCATTTACCGTGCTGTCGCCAAGCGAATAATTTGTGTTCACTTCGGGAATAAACACAGATTGTTTTGAAATTTCATAATTGGTAAACTGGACTATGTCGGGTTTTGCGCTTCCTGAAAGGAATGTACCGGCTGTCACGATCTTAGGATTGGTAAGACTGTCAAATGTATTATATGACAAGGGAACATTGTCTCCGGTGCACTGGATTCTTTTTGTTACTTCTCCGATTCCTGTTACGCGATAAGGAGCTCTGTCGTTATCACCAAGCTGGGTGTCGAGCATAATACGTGAACCTACATTGTGGTCAACCGAATCGCTGTTTAACGTAGTCATAGTAATTTCAACGGTGTCTTCTTTACCTGTTACAGTGTTGCCGACAATTCTGAGTGTGGCAGTTACATCAGTGTTTTTGTACTTGCCGTTCAATGTGAATGTTTTTGTACTTGAGTTGATGTCGCAATCTGAAAAGCTAATATAATCTACGACACCGTCAACAGACGAAAAAAATCTTGAAGTGCAGTCAAACAAAAGATGATTACCCTGTGAATCTGACATTGCAAACCTTGAAGTTGAGTATGTGCCATCCACAAAAACATCAATATGTCCGTTTTTCATATGGGTATCGTTAACGGTAACCTCTTCTGCAGATACAGCAATTGCTGTTGATGAAGCAGCCAAAACCAATGCTGCCGCACTAACGCCGACTTTTTTTAACAAACCGTTCATAACTAACATCTCTCCTTTTTACGAACTAAAAAAATTATACTTCTTTTTTGTTCATAAATCAAGGAAATAATGATACATTATTTATTTTTGTATATTATTTGATATTTTATTATAAACCAGAGAGCAGAATTTGGCAAATAGCAAATAAACAGGAGTACCTCATTGAGATACTCCTGTGATTGTAATTGAAATTGTAACGAAAGATAATTATCTCTTAACGTTGAAAGCACCCATCTGCGGATACTGAGCAGCAGCGCCGAGCTCTTCCTCAATGCGGAGAAGCTGGTTGTACTTAGCAACACGCTCTGAACGGCTGGGAGCGCCGGTCTTGATCTGGCATGTGTTAAGAGCAACTGCGAGGTCAGCGATTGTTGTATCAGCGGTCTCACCTGAACGGTGTGAAGAAACAGCTGTATAACCTGCCTTGTGAGCCATCTTGATAGCCTCAAGTGTCTCGGAAACAGAACCGATCTGGTTGAGCTTGATAAGGATGGAGTTACCTGCGCCAAGTGCAATACCCTTTGAAAGTCTCTCTGTGTTTGTAACAAAGAGGTCGTCGCCAACGAGCTGAACCTTGTCGCCGAGTCTCTCGGTCATCTTCTGCCAGCCTTCCCAGTCCTCTTCATCAAGGCCGTCCTCGATAGAGATGATAGGATATTTATCAACAAGAGCTTCCCAGTGATCGATAAGTTCTTCTGATGTGAAGTCCTTGCCGCTCTTGGGCTGATGATAGAAGCCCTTGCCCTTTTCGCTCTTCCACTCTGAGGAAGCAGCGTCCATAGCAATCATAAAGTCCTTGCCGGGCTCATAGCCTGCAGCCTTAACGGCTTCAAGAATCTTCTCGATAGCAGCTTCGTCGCTCTCGAGCTTGTTGGGAGCATAACCGCCCTCGTCACCTACTGCGGTAACGTCGCCCATATCCTTGATGAGCTTCTTAAGGGTGTGGAATACTTCTGCACACCATCTGAGGCCTTCCTTGAATGAGGGAGCGCCAACAGGCATAATCATGAATTCCTGTGTATCAACTGCGCTGTCAGCGTGAGCGCCGCCGTTGAGGATGTTCATCATGGGAACGGGGAGCTTTGTGCCCTGTACGCCGCCGAGGAACTTGTAGAGCGGGAGCTCAAGAGCAGTAGCAGCAGCTCTTGATGTAGCGATAGAAACAGCAAGGATTGCGTTTGCGCCGAGTTTTGACTTGTCCTTTGTGCCGTCGAGGTCGATCATTACCTTATCTACAGCGTAGATATCGGAAGCGTCAAGACCGATTAAAGCGGGAGAAATTACATTGTTGATATTGTCAACAGCCTTCTGCACACCTTTGCCAAGATATCTTGACTTATCGCCGTCACGAAGCTCAAGAGCCTCGAATTCACCTGTTGATGCGCCGCTGGGAGCTGTACCTCTTGCAACAGTACCGTCAGCAAGTGTTACCTCTGCCTCAACTGTAGGATTGCCTCTTGAGTCAAGGATTTCTCTGCCGACTACATTTTCAATTGATAAGTAGTTCATTTAACATACTTCCTCTCATTAAAATTTACAGATTGTTAATTTTTTAACGTCCTGCATAAATTGGTTTAGCACTGAGTGTACCAACTACGTTTAGTATATCACAGCAGGTTTTGTATTGTCAAGCTTTATTGTAATGTTTAAGGATATTTTAGAAGAAAAAACGGCTTTTATTTGTAAGTAGTGTCTAAATATCCGCCTGCGCGACCTTCATCATAATTGCGCACTCCATACGCTTTCTGAACAGCTCGCAGCCGTACTCGTAAATGCCGTTTATTGAGCCGGTGGCGTGGTACGCATTGGCTGCGCAGCCGCCGCTGCAGTAGAGTCTTGCCCAACAGTTTTTGCAGTCGGGACGGGCATACGCGTTGCAGAGCTTGAACTCGTCCTGGATCTCGGTATTTGTTACGCCCTCAAAAATACTTCCGAGGCGGTATTTATCGTCGCCTACAAACTGATGGCAGGGATATAAGTCGCCCCACGGCGTTACAGCCATGTATTCTGTTCCCGAGCCGCAGCCTGAAATGCGCTTATAAATGCAGGGTCCGCCTGTGAGGTCAATCATATAGTGATAGAAGGTGAGCGGTCTCCCCTCTTTTTCACGTTTTAACATTTCCTTAGCCAGTATCTCATACTGCTCAAAAAGTACGGGTAGATCGTCGTATGTAAGCGCGTAAGGGTCGTCGGGAGCGCATACAACGGGTTCCATGGACAATTCGGTAAAGCCGAGGTCTGCCATATGGAAGATATCGTTTGTAAAATCGGTGTTGTTATGAGTATATGTACCGCGAACGTAATAGCCTCGGTTGCCGCGCTTTTTTACAAACTCCTGAAACTTAGGCACGATTACGTCATAGCTGCCCTTGCCGTTAATCGTTTTGCGCAGGTTATCGTGGATTTCTTTTCTGCCGTCAAGGCTTAATACTACGTTGTGACATTCCTTGTTTGCAAATTCAATTACATCATCGTCTACAAGCATACCGTTTGTTGTTAATGTAAAACGGAAATTCTTGTTGTGCTGCTTTTCAATGCTTCTTGCGTAGGCGACAATTTCTTTTACAACGTCAAAATTCATCAGAGGTTCGCCGCCGAAAAAGTCAACCTCAAGATTGACTCTGCTGCCTGAGTTTTCTATAAGAAAATCGATTGCTCTCTTTCCCACTTCAAGGCTCATCAGTGCGCGCTCGCCGTGGTATTTTCCCTGGCTTGCAAAACAGTATTCGCAGTTCAGGTTACATGTGTGAGCAATATGCAGGCAGAGCGCTTTTATTACCGTGTTGCGCTTTTTAAAATCAAATGCGAGGTTCTCGTATTTATCCTCGGTGAACAGCTTACCGCTTTCTTTAAGCTCTGTAACGTCGTCGATACAGTCGGCAATCTCACTATCGGTAATTTCGGGATTGTCAGCGTATTTTTTGCCGAGCTCTGAGATGATTTCTTCCCTGTTATGGCTTTCGTACATTTCGATAACGTCATATGCAAGCTCGTCAACAACGTGAACACTGCCGCTGTATACGTCAAGAACTATGTTGTAGCCGTTTAGTTTGTATTGATGTACCATTTGTAAACCCCTTATACAAAAGGAAAGCCGTTAAACCATAAGGCATAACGGCATAAAATCCTTAGTTTTTAATTATTTCTCAAGACATTTTTCGCACTGCTGATTAGCAACGCCGCATGAGGTTTTGCAAGCTGACTGACATGATGTCTGGCACTCGCCGCAGCCGCCTGTTTTAACGCTCTTCTTTAAGTCACGAGTTTCAATTGTTTTGATTCTTTTCATGATAACGAACTCCTTTGATATATAATATCTTTAAATAAATATTAACATATACGCCTTGATTTGTCAATTACAATTCTGCAACCGAAAGCTTTTGCGGAAAGTTTTTATCTGACGAGCTGATATCAACTCCGCTTTTAAGCTGATACATGATATTGTCATATATCTCCTGAGAAAGCACCTCACCCGGTACAATCAAAGGTATTCCGGGCGGATAGGCGTAAATATACTCAAGACTTACTTTGCCGACAGCCGATTTGAAATCTGTGAGAGTTGATTTGCAGTCCTGACATTCATAAGCAAAAAGCTTTCTTTCGGGAGCTTCAAAAATCAAATTCGGCGTATCAAACTTATTTATACTGCATTTGCTGTCAATTTCAGTCAGCGCGTTATACAGACATTCAAATCCGCTTTCTGTATCACAAACCGAGGTCATTGCAATTACATAATCAACAGACGACATCTCGGTTTCAATTTTGTATTCATTCCTGAGAATATTCGCAAGCTGATGACCTGTCAGATTTGTATTTTCCGTTAGTATTACAAGCTTTCCGATATCTCTGTTTTCACATTTGAAAACGTTTAGTTTTTTTAACGTTTTAATTCTATAATAGAATAAATTTAGATTATCTATATATTTTTGAAATGCTTCATTACTGTTTTCAAGAAATCTCAGGCAGTTTTCTATTGACGCCATAAGCACATATGACGGGCTGCTGGTTTCAAATACAGCTAAATTACTGCGCAGTTTTTTTGCTAATTCTCCGTCATTTGTCAGCAAGAGCGCGGTTTGAGTCAGCGACGGAAGCGTCTTGTGCAAACTAATTACGACAGCGTCGGCTCCCTGGTATATTGCCGAGCTTGGAAAAGCTTCGTGGAACGGAAAATGCGCTCCGTGAGCTTCGTCAACAAGAAGCTTTGCACCGTGATTACGGCAAATATCAGATATCGCTTTGATATCAGAGCAAATCCCCTCATAGGTCGGCGAGGTGATTATTACAAGCTTCGTATCTGGAAAATCTCTGAGTTTATTTTCAATATCATTTGGATTTACAGAACCGTAAAACTGATGCTTAACATCTGATTCCGCCTGATTCGGGAAGATGTATTCCGCCTTTAATTCCAAAAGCTCAGCCGCGTTATAGACAGATTTATGACAGTTGCGCGCAATTAACACGCGGTCGCCTTGTCTCGACATTGCTCTGACAGCGGATATTATTCCGCCTGTTGCTCCGTTCACTAACAAAAATGCGTTATTTACGCCGTATATTTGAGCTGCTTTTTCTTCAATTTCTTTTATACAACCGTTTGGACTGTGTAAATTATCAAAGTCGTAAATCTCGGTTAAGTCAATATTATACGGGATTATTCCGTCGCCGTAAATATCTTGACGTTTGTGTCCCGGCATATGAAACGGATAAACTTCGCTTTCCGCATACTTTTTCAACTTATCATAAAGCATTAGTTAGTACCGAATTCTCTCAGTTCAAGACCTTTGTTGTGGTCGAGAGCCCAGTCAATGCTCCAATAGCTTGTAAACAGCAGAAGATGATTCCCTTTTAAATCCTGGATACGTTTTGTATCGGAAGCCAAATCGAGAGTTTTAGGATCGATATCCTCGTTTACAATCCAGCGAATGAATTCATACGGCAGGTTTTCCATAATGATATCAACGTTGTACTCGTTTTCAAGACGGTATTTTAATACGTCAAACTGGAGCACGCCAACCACGCCCACTATTACTTCTTCCATACCTGCGTCGAGCTCCTGGAAAATCTGTATTGCGCCTTCCTGGGCAATCTGACTTGTTCCCTTAATAAACTGCTTACGCTTCATGGTGTCTTTTTGGCGGACGCGCGCAAAATGCTCGGGTGCGAAGGTCGGTATTCCTTTGAACTGTACCTTGTGAGAGGGCGAGCAGATTGTATCTCCGATTGAGAAAATACCCGGGTCAAATACACCGATGATATCGCCTGCGTAGGCTTCATCGACAATTTCGCGCTCCTGAGCCATGATTTGCTGAGGCTGAGAAAGGCGCATTTTCTTTTTGCCCTGAACGTGGTAAACTTCCATGTTCTTATCGAATTTACCGCTGCATATTCTCATAAACGCTATGCGGTCACGGTGCGCTTTATTCATATTCGCCTGAATTTTAAATACAAACGCCGAGAAATCGTCTGACATCGGGTCAACCTCTTCACTAACGGTTTCTCTTGCAATCGGAGAGGTCGTGAGCTGCAAAAACTGCTCCAAAAACGGTTCTACGCCGAAGTTTGTGAGCGCAGAGCCGAAGAATACAGGTGTGAGCTTTCCTTCGCGTACTGCTTGAAGGTTAAATTCGTCGCCTGCTCCGTCAAGCAGCTCAATTTCGTCGAATAAATCCTGCTTTAAGTACTGACCGAGAATATCGTCAAGCTGAGGATCATCGAGCGACAGCTCTTTCTTTTCAACCTCTTTCTGACCGTTGTTTGCGGTGAACGACAGGATTTTTTCCGTGTTTCTGTCAAATACACCCTTGAATTCCTTACCTGAGCCAATCGGCCAGTTTACGGGATAGGTGTTGATTCCGAGTACGTTTTCAATATCCTCGAGCAGATCAAACGGGCTTTTTGCGTCTCTATCCATTTTATTGATGAATGTAATAATCGGAATATTGCGCATTACGCATACCTTGAACAGCTTGATCGTCTGCTTCTCAACACCCTTTGAGCCGTCGATT